>CACZXF010000001.1 GCA_902785105.1 uncultured Eubacteriales bacterium
AAGAAACGGTTTGTGCTGTGTCAGAAGCCTGAGGAGTTTCTTGAAGTCGTTCTGAACGCTTAAAAAATGGAGCGTGTTAGTTCGATGCTGTGGGAGTGGACTTTCGTGCGTTTTGTCGTGGCGTTTGTCGTGGTAGTATTGCAATCCTTCATTTAATATGTTATCATAATGGCAAATTTATCTGTTTAAAACCGGGACCATTTATATCAATATTACAGAATCGATGGGGGTGCGCCATGAATTACACTGTGAATTATGTCCTCGAAAACCGCCTTGTGGAGGTGCCCGGGGGCACGACGCTGCTGGAGGCCCAGCGGCTGGCGAATCTGCCCACGGACGCGCCTTGCGGCGGCAAGGGAAGCTGCCGGAAATGCAGCGTGGACTACCGCCGGGCGGGCGAAAGTGAATGGACGCGGGAGCTGGCCTGCAAGGTCGTCGTGGACGGCGACATGGAGGTGAAGCTGCTTCGTGCCAGTGAAAAATTGCAGGTGCTGACGGACAGCGCGGAGGCTGTCGGTGCCGCGTGGAATCCGATGGTAAAGGTTCGGCAATTGAAAGTCGAGCCATGTAAAAAGGGCGAGAGCCGCTCCGACTGGTCCCGCCTATGCGAGGCGCTGGGCGGCGAATGGGAACCTTCCCTTTCCATCTGTCTGGGGCTGGGCAAGTTGCTGACGGAAACCAAGGGGGCTGTGTGGGCCGTGACCTGCGGAAAGCGTGTGCTGGACGTGGAGGCGGAGGAACCGGACGTCTACATGGCCGCCTTTGACCTGGGCACCACCTCCATCGCCGGGTATCTGATCCACGTCGCGGGCAAGCGGGTGGTCCTGACGGCGGGTATGCGCAATCCTCAGGCGCAGTATGGCGGCGACGTCATCTCCCGCGCCGACTACGCCCTGGCCAACGGACCTCAAGAGCTGGCAAAGTGCGCCCGGGAGGCCATCGACGGGCTGGCCCGGAAGATGTGCATGGAGGCGGGCGTATCCTGGGAGAAGATCTATGCGGTGTTGGTGGCGGGCAATACGGCCATGCACCATCTGTTCCTGGGCATTTCCCCGGATTCGCTGGTTCACGCGCCCTACAATCCGGTCATCAATGAGCCGCTGGATCTGCCCGCGTCTCACTATGGCTTGCGGGTGCATCCTTCGGCGCGGATCTTTACGTTGCCGGTAATCGGCGGGTTTGTCGGCGCGGACACGGTGGCCTGCCTCATCAGCGGCGACTGGTTGAACCGGGAGAAGCTGACGCTGATGATCGACATCGGTACCAACGGCGAGCTGGTATTGGGCAACAAAGGCCGCCGCATCGCCTGCTCCACGGCGGCGGGCCCGGCCTTTGAGGGTGCGAAGATCACCTGCGGTATGCGCGGCGCGGAGGGGGCCATCGACCATGTATGGCTAAAGGACGGCGAAGTAGGCTGGCACATCATCGGCGACGGCACAGCCCGGGGCATCTGCGGCTCCGGTCTGGTGGACCTGATCGCCGTGCTGCTGGAGAACGGTGAGCTGGACGGGAGCGGCAAGCTGCAAAGCGGAGATACCTATAGCATCGGCGACACCGGCGTCTATCTGACCCAGAAGGATGTGCGGGAGGTCCAGCTCGCCAAAGCGGCCATGGCGGCGGGCATCGTGCTGATGGCGGAAAAGCTGGGCGTTGAGGTGGAAGACATACAGGAAGTGGACATCGCCGGTGCCTTTGGCAATTACATCGACCCGGACAGTGCCTGCGCCATCGGCCTGATCCCCGCAGAACTGCGACAGCGGATCGTCCCCGTGGGCAACGCCGCCGGCGAAGGCGCGAAGCTTTCGCTGATGGACAAGGCGGCCTGGGAGAGCGGCGCGACACTGGCGTCCACCACCGAGTTTTTGGAGCTGGCGACCATGCCCCAGTTCCAGGATGAATTTGTGGAACAGCTTGGCTTTGACGAGGAGGACGAATAGATGAACGACATCTGGAAAACGATGTACGAGGCCGCGAAGGCGGTGCTGAACGCGCGGCGGGTTTCCGAATATGTGACCTGCGGCGAGGTGTCCGCGGCCATACTTTCAAAATCCGGGAATATCTACACCGGCATTTGTGTGGACACCTGCTCCACGCTGGGCATCTGCGCCGAACGCAACGCCATTTTCAACATGCTCACCAATGGGGAGCAGGAGATCGACAAGGTGCTGGCGATCCTCCCCGACGGCTCCAGCGGCGCGCCCTGCGGGGCCTGCCGGGAGCTGATGGTGCAGCTCATGCCCGGAACCTATAAGGATATCGAAATCATGCTCGATTACCCCGCCCGGCGGACCATCACCCTCGGAGAGATCACGCCGGAATGGTGGATCAAAGGTTGATCTAAAAAAGGTGTCAGGGGGGACGGTTCTCCTTGACATCTATTGGGGGTATAACATCCCATAAAAACGGGAACAGCCGCGTCGTGTGGCTGTTCCCGTCGTTTATGGAGGCGAGAGTCTTATTCCTCTTCCTCGTCCTCATAGACCTCTTCGAACTCATCGCTTTCAAAGATCGCCAGGATCTTCTCGGCCAGGGCGTCGTCGATGGGTAGGAATTCCTCCTGGTCGTCGCCCACGGGCACGACCTCCATGATCGTGACCTCGATCTCGCCTTCCTCGTCCTCATCGTCATCATCCTCGACGTATTCGGTCAGAAGGGCGTACTCCTTGCCCTCATAGCAGAGGTAATCCAGTACCTCCATGGTCAGCTCGTTGCCCGCGTCGTCCTCGAATACGACGAGATCCTTTTCCTCATCCATGTCCTTACAACCTCCCGTTGTATGTTGTTCTATTCAACCGGCTCCATCGCGTATTCGATGGTCACTGAGGCTGAAATCTGAATCTGGTCGGCCATCACCGGGGTCTCTACAGCGTCCTCTTCCATGCCCGTAACCTTGGCGTACATGGCGTCATAGCTGTTGCTGCTGTAGTAATTGCCGCCGAAATCGCCGTAGCCCTCCTCGTGAATGGCCTGCACGCCGGTGACGCGCATCCCCGCCGCCGCGGCCAGCACGTCGGCTTTCTTCCGGGCATTCTCCACGGACAGCTCCAGGGCCCGCTTCTTCGCGTCCTCGGTGTCGGAAGCGGAAAAGCTGATGCCGTTGAAGGTGTTCGCTCCGGACTGGGCTACCAGGTCGATGTACTTCCCGGCGTTCTCGATGTCGGTGAAGCGGACGTTGATGGTGTTCTCCGCCCAGTAGGCCAGCGTATTGGAATCGTTATAATCGTAATTCTGATAAATGCTGATCGCGCCGGTGTGGATATCCTCGGATTTGATGCCCTCGGCGATGAGGCTTTCGATGACCTTCGTCAGCTTCGCGCTGACGGCGCTCTGCGCCTCGCCCACATCCTTCGAAGTCTCGCGGACACCCAGCATGATGGTGGCGGTGTCCGGGTCCATGCTCACGATGCCCGTGCCCCGCACGGTGATGGTCATGGGCTCAGCCAGCGCAGTCACGCAGAGCATCAGCAGCGCCAGCAGAATGGCTATCTTCTTCACGGTTTAGCCTCCTTCAGCACCAGCAGTATGGAGACCCTCTCCCCCGCCGCCCCGGTGATTTCGGGCATATCGCCGTTATTGAGATCGTAGTGAGCCGCGGCGTTCAGGAACTCCGACGCGTTTTCCGCCGGCAGGTCGATATAGAGATTCGCGCCCGCGTCGAAGCGCTGCTCGTCCACTTCACCCTCGTATTCCCGGACGAGGTCGGCCACATAGGCGCAGGTCCTGTCCAGGTCCTCCACGGTTATGGTCAGCTCGTGCATGGGCATAGCCCGGGAGACGGCGGTGTCGATGGATTCTTCGGCAATATCGTCGGACTGTCCGTCGGCTTCGATCATGGCCACGCTCCGCGCCATGTCCGCTTCGACAGCGGCGGGGGCGATATTCTGCGCCGGACGATTGTTCAGCGCGAAGGTCGCGCCGATGGCCACCACCAGCGCTGCGGCGATGCCCGCGACGTAGCGGTAGACGCGCTTCATGCCGCCGGTCTTTTTAGCCTCATCCTTCACTGCCCTGCGCCAGCTGGCCTGTACGTTCAGGGGAACATCCGCTTCGGGCGCCATGTCGGCAAAGAGCCGCAGCATATCGCGGGTGGCGTTCAGCTTCGCAGCGCAGGCCGGGCAGGCTTCGCAGTGGGCCTCCAGCGCGCGCAGGTCGTCCGGGGAAATGACTTCGTCCATCAGTTCGTCCAGAAGCCGATCCACCTGTGTGCAATCCATATCAAGCGCCCTCCTTTCAATGGTAAATAAACATGAAACCGTTGGGTTACACCTTCCATGTCGTCTATTAGACGCCATACCGGTCAAAAAGTTCCGCCTGGGCCTGAATTTTTTCCCGGAGCTTTTCGCGGCCCCGGCTGATGCGGGATTTGATGGTGCCGACGTTGGTGTCCAGCGCCTCGGCGATGGCGTCGTAGGACAGGCCCTGGACGTCCCTGAGGACCACCGCCGCCCGCATGTCCTCGGGCAGCTCCTGTATGAAGCGCTGGATGCTGGCCCGGGCCTCCGAGCGGACCGCGTGCTGCTCCGGGGTGTCCCGGCCGTCCGCCGGGGACCAGCCCGCGTCCAGCAGGCCGTCCAGCGAGGTGTTGGGCTTGTTCTTGCGGCGTCTCAGTTCATCCAGGCAGGTGTTCATGGTGACCCGGTAGACCCACGTCGAGAAGGATGACTGCGCCTTGAAGGAGCTCAGGGACTTGAAAATGCGGAGCATCGCCTCCTGCATACAGTCCTCGGCGTCCTCCCTGGCGCCGAACATCCGCAGCGCCACGGCGTACATCCGCCGCTCCTGGCCGGCCATCAGCTCGTTAAAAGCCTGGGCGTCGCCCCGTGTGGCCCGCCTGATCAGCTTTTCCTCGTCCACGATCGCCCCACCTCCGTTTAATGCGGTTTCCAGTAATGATTCAGTATAACTCGACAAATCCCCGTTTAATAAACGAACCCTAAATCACTACAGCATCCCTATTATACATCAAAACGCCGCAATAGAAAAGACTTATTTTAGACTCTTAAAAATCTCTTGACTTTTCATATCCATTTGAGGTATACTATATAAGGTTTGACAAGCGCCGCCGTTTTATGCGCCGGTGTGGCGGAATTGGCAGACGCACCGCACTCAAAATGCGGCGGGAAACCATGCCGGTTCGAGTCCGGCCACCGGCACTGAGGGAGACAGATATTGATTCTGTCTCCTTTTTTATATGAACAGAGCTGTCTTTCAATGGACAGCTCTGTTATTTATGCTTCGGTAATGGCTTCCTTTGCCCGCTGGGACAGATCGAGGAACCGGGTGTATTCGCCCTTCCAGCCGAGCTTGACGGTGCCCAGCGCGCCGTTGCGCTGCTTGGCGATGATGAGCTCGGCGATGCCCTTGTCGGGGGTGTCGGGGTCGTAGTATTCCTCGCGGTGGATGAACATGACCACGTCGGCGTCCTGCTCGATGGCGCCGGATTCGCGGATGTCCGAGAGCTGGGGGCGGTGGTTGGCGCGGCCCGTGGGGGCGCGGGAGAGCTGCTGGAGCGCGATGACGGGCACGTTCAGCTCCAGCGCCAGACCCTTCAGCATACGGGAGATCTGGGAAACCTCCTCCTGTCGGCTGCCGGTCTTGCCCGTGGCGGACATAAGCGACAGGTAGTCGATCATGATGACGTCGAGGCCGTGCTCCAGCTGCATCCTTCGGGCCTTGGAGCGCACCTCCGGGACCGTGATGCCCGGTGTGGTATCGATGTAGATACATGCGGGGCCGATCTTGGTCAGCGCGTCGGCCAGCTTGCCCCAGTCCTCGTCGCTGATCTGTCCCCGGCGGACGCTCTGCATGTTCACCAGCGCCTCGGTGCACAGCATGCGCATGGCGAGCTGCTCCGCCGGCATTTCCAGCGAAAACACCGCGGCCTTTTTCGCGGCGCGGATGGCGGCGTTTTCCACGAAGTTCATGCCGATGGAGGTCTTGCCCATGGCAGGACGCCCGGCCACCAGTATCATCTCGCCGCCGTGGAGGCCGGTGAGCATGTCGTCCAGATCGGCGTAGCCAGTGGGCACGCCCTCGATGACGCCATGATTCTGGTAGAGCTGCTCGATCTTCTCAAAGGTGCGGATGAGGACCGGCTGGATGGGCTGGAGCTCCTCGCCACCCTTGCGCATGGTGATGTCATAGATGGCCTTCTCCGCCGTCTCCAGTATGGCCTGGGTCTCCTCCTGTCCGGAGAAGCATTCCTGGGTGATCTTCTCGGCGGCGGCGATGAGCTTGCGCAGGGTGGACTTTTCGTCCACGATGCGGATGTAGGCCTGCACGTTGGCGGTGGAGGGGACGCTGCGGGTCAGCTCAATTAAATAGGAAGCGCCGCCCACGGTGTCCAGCTTGCCGCGGCGGGTCAGCTCGTCGTCCAGCGTCACCAGGTCGATGGGGCGGGAGGACGCGGCCATGAACTGCATGGCGGAATAGATCTCGCGGTTGGCGGGATCGTAAAAGTCCTCGGGGCTGAGGTTTTCGATGACCAGCAGGGCCACCTCCCGGGACCGGAGCATCGCGCCCAGAACGCTGCGCTCCGACTCGGGATGGCTGGGCATGACCCGCGCCGGGTCAGATATGGAAGGATACTGCTCCATTACTTGCCAGTGACCTTCACGTTGACGATCATGCGGGTGTTGATGCCCGCCACCAGCTTGAGGGTGACGAAGTGCTGCCCGGCGGACTTGATGGGCTCATCCAGCTCCAGGCGTCGCCTGTCGATGTCCACGCCGTGCTGGGCCTTTAAGGCGGCGGCGATCTGGTCGGTGGTGACGGAGCCGAACAGCTTGCCGTTCTCGCCGCCCCGGACCTCCAGCTGCACGACCTTGCCCTTCAGCTCGCGGGCCTTGACCTCGGCCTCCTGGCGGCGCACCTCCTCGCGGTGCTTGTCCGCGCCCTTGGACTTCTCCAGCGCATTCACGGCCTCAGAGGTGGCCTCCCGCGCCAGCTTGCGGGGCAGCAGATAGTTGCGGCCATAGCCGTCGGAAACCTCGACGATCTGATCCTTCTTGCCCGTGCCCTGGATGTCCTTTAACAGAATAACCTTCATAAATACAGACCTCCTGTCGTTATGTATGAATGGAAAATTGAAAATGGAGAATGGAAAATGGCTGTGCAAATCCTTCGGATTTGGCGTCTATTCATTCCGCTCTGACAAATTGGAACTTATCAGGGAAGCGAAACACCCCTGTAGGGGCGCCGTCTCGGCGCCCGCCCCCTTGTGAGGCGTCGCAGACTATCGGGCGGGCGGCGAAACGCCGCCCCTACAGGAGAATGTACATCCCCCACAAATTCCAGTTTATCAAATTAACAGAATAATTGCCGGATTTGTCTGAATGGACAGATTACGCAAGCTGACTCACATTATCCATTAATCATCATTGTCGTCATCATCGCCCCGACTGATGCGGATCGATATGGAACCGTGGGAGCCGAAGAGGGCGGAGAGAGCGCCGACGATGAAGAGGAAGGAATTGAACAGCTTAAAGATCATGCCGAATATCAGGCCGAGAACGGTCAGCACCCGGCGCTTGCGGTCGGTCATGCTCCTTCGGTAGCAGAAACGGTTGATGGCGGCCAGGCCCTGGAACATGAAAGCGGTGGACACAATGGCGTAGGCCGCCATGTAGACCGCTTCGCCGGAGGCGTATTCACTCTCGGAGATGAAATAGGCGATGATCCAGAGAAGCAACAGCTCCAAAGTCGCCCAGCGGGGCAGGAACCAGCGCTCCATGCCGATGAAGCTCTCGTTGGTGGCCATGCCGCGGCGGGCCATTAGCCAGTTGCCCCAGAGTGCCGTCACAATGCCGGACATCATCGAACCGGCCAGTAGGTTGCCGGGGAGGACGCGCTCGTAGGTCTCCCCCACCAGTTGCAGCATCGCCAGCACGCGGGCGCGATAGTCAGCGATGTCAATGGGCGATATGCCCCGCAGGTCGCCCGTGGTGAAGGCCCGGTTGATGGCGTCCACGAAGGGCTGGAACCACAGGTCGGGCATGTGCTTGAACTGCTCCGTCAGGGCGTCCACGGCGCGGCCGATGATGTTGCCACCGTAGGCCGCGTAGGCGATGAACACCGCAACCACCAGACCGGCAAAGTACAGGCCGACATCCAGTTTAAGCTGCTCGAAGAAGGGGCGCTTTAATATGATGCCCCGCATGGCGATGATGGCCGGGAAGGTGCCCGCCGCCATGGTCATCCACATGAAGGTGGAATTGAGCGTCACCGCCGTCGCGCCGAGCTGCACCGTCATGTAGAGCCACGCGGGGATGCGCCCGGCGTAGACGTACAGAAATATCATCAGCACGCCGCTCAGCACCAGCACAGGCATCAGGAAGCACGCCTCCAACGCCATCAGCACCGGCGTCAGCAGGCCCATCAACACCGCAAGCACGATCCCCAGCGCCAGCCGCCCGCCCGATATGTTAAAGGATTGATTGGATAACAACTTTGATCCTCCAAATGAAATACTATCCTGCATGACATTATATCACGCCATTGCCCCGGCGTCAAATAAAGGTATGCCCCAGTTGATGACAGTTATATATCCTATAATCAACAATTAACAGAAACAATCCCCTGTCGATATTTAACGATTGACAAAGGCGTGCTAAACTGCTAAAAGGGGAATTGATAGTTCTTCATGTGGGATGATTCATTCTGTTTGATAAATGTGGAAGTTGTCGGGTAAGCGGGTAACCCACCTCATCCGCCCTCACGGGCACCTTCCCCTCAAGGGGAAGGCAAGAGCTGGGCTACCGGTAACCAAAAGCCTTCCCCTTGAGGGGAAGGTGGCGCGAAGCGCCGGATGAGATGGCCTCGAACAAGCATCCCGACAAACCCCTGTTTATCATTGCCACGGGGAGGTGTTGTCTTGTCCACTTTCAACGGACTGCGGGAGCCTGACCGCCGCATACTGGTGGTCACGGGCCACTATGGCAGCGGCAAGACGGAGTTCAGCGTGAGTCTGGCCATGCGGCTGGCGGAGCGGGGCTTCGGTCCTTACAAACGGCTGGCGCTGTGCGATCTGGACATCATCAACCCCTACTTCCGCTCCCGCGAGCGTCGGGCGATGCTGGAGGGCGCGGGCGTGCCGGTTTACGGCAGCGCCTACGGCCACGAGGTGACGGCGGAGATCCCCGAGCTGGCGGCGAACATCCGCGCGCCGCTGGAGGACAAGGACTGCCGGACCATCGTGGACCTGGGCGGCAACGATTCCGGGGCGATGGTTTTAAACCAGTTCGGCAAGTATTTCACTCCGGAGAGCACGCTGTTTCTCACCGTCATCAACGCCAACCGCCCGGAGACCCGTGACTTTGACGGGGCGATGGAGCATCTTCGCGCCATCGAAGCCATCACCGGACATAAGGTGGACGGGCTCATCAACAACACCCATCTGCTCCGGGAGACCGACGCGGACTGCGTGGTGAAGGGCCACCGGCTGTGCGAAAGGCTGTGCGACGCCACGGGGGCTTTCATCTGGTGCGACTGCTATCCGGAGGGCATCGTAGACCCGGCGTCGCTGCCGGAGGAATATGGTTATCTGATGCCGCTGGGACTCTATATGCGTCCCGGCTGGCTGGATCGATAGGAGGGTAAGGAATGCCAAAGAAGCAATTCAAGGTCGTCTTCAATCGGGAGCGGTGCAAGGGCTGCGAGCTCTGCAAGTCCTTCTGCCCGAAAAAGCTGATTGAGATGGACACGCAGGTGAACGCCAGGGGCTACTGCCCGGCGATGATGACCGACCAGACCCAGTGCATCGGCTGCCAGAGCTGCGCGTTGGTCTGTCCCGACGGCGCGATCGCCATCTATGAGGAGGAATGAGCATGGCTGAAAAGGTATTGATGAAGGGCAACGAGGCCTTTGCCGAGGCCGTCATTCGCGGCGGCGTGCGGTTCTATTTCGGCTATCCCATCACGCCCCAGAGTGAGATCCCGGAGTTCATGAGCCGCGAGCTGCCCAAGCGGGGCGGCAAGTTTTTGCAGGCTGAGTCTGAGCTGGGCGCTGTGAACATGGCCTATGGCTGCGGCGCGGCGGGCGGCAACGCCTTTATCTCCTCCTCCTCTCCCGGCATCGCGCTGATGCAGGAGGGCATGAGCTTCCTCTGCTCCGCGGAGGTGCCGCTGACCATACTGAACGCCTCCCGCGGCGGCCCCGGCATCGGCTCCATCCAGCCGGGCCAGGCGGACTACTTCCAGGTGACCCGCGGCGGCGGCAACGGCGACTATCGCATTCCCGTGTTCGCCCCCGCTTCCATCCAGGAGGCCATCGACATTTTGTATGACGCCCCCGCCCTGGCGGACGAGTGGCGCAACCCCGTGATGATCCTGGTGGACGGCCTGATGGGCCAGATGATGGAGCCCGTGGTGCTGCCTGAGCCCAAGACGCCCGTGACCAGCGCCGACATCCCGAAGCTCAAGCCCTGGGCCATCTCCGGCAGTGAGAAGGGTCAGCGCAGCGTCGTCAAGTCCCTGCGCCTCCAGCCCGAGGTATTGGAGCAGCACGTCGAGAAGCTGTTTGAGAAGTACAATCGCATGGAGCAGGAACTCCAGAAGGTGGAGTGCGACAGCATCGAGGACGCCGAGGTGGTCTTTGTGGCCTTCGGCACCATGGCGCGCCTGGCCCGCGAGGCGATGGAGATCCTCCAGTCCCAGGGCATCAAGGCCGGCCTGATCCGTCCCATCAGCCTGTGGCCCTTCCCCTATTACGCCTTTGACGCGCTCACCGACAAGACCAAGGTGGTCATCTCCACCGAGCTGAGCATGGGCCAGATGATCCAGGATGTGCAGCTCGGCGTGAAGGGCCGCTTCCCGGTGAAGCTGATCCACCGCACCGGCGGCATGCTGCCCACGTCCATCGAGATCGTGGACAAGACCAAGAAGATACTGGAGGAAGTGCGATGAAACCTGTATTTGAGTATACAAAGGGCATGACCGACGCCATCACCAGCTATTGCCCCGGCTGCACCCACGGCGTCGCGCACCGCCTCATCATGGAAACTCTGGATGAAATGGGGCTGCTGGGCAAGGCCATCGGCGTGGCCCCCATCGGCTGCTCCGTGGTGGCGCACCAGTTCATGAATGTGGACATGTGCGAATCCGCCCACGGGCGCTCCCCGGCCATCGCCTCCGGCATCCGCCGCGTCCATCCGGACAAGGTGGTCTTCACCTATCAGGGCGACGGCGACCTGGCCTCCATCGGCATGGGCGAAATCATGCACGCGGCGGCCCGCGGCGAGAAGTTCTCCACCTTCTTCATCAACAACTGCATCTACGGCATGACCGGCGGCCAGATGGCCCCCACCACGCTGATCGGCCAGCGCTCCACCACCTCCGTGGACGGGCGCACCCGCGAGCAGGCGGGCATGCCGCTCAAGATGTGCGAGATCCTCTCCACACTGGACGGCCCCTCCTACATCGAGCGCGTGGCGCTGGACTCCCCCGCCCACATCCGCGCCGCCAAGAAGGCCGTGCGCAAGGCCATCGAGTACCAGCTCGCCGGGAAGGGCTTCACCTTCGTGGAGTTCCTCTCCATCTGCCCCACCAACTGGGGCCTGACCCCGCCCAAGGCCATGGAGTGGCTTCGTGAGAACATGATCCCCTATTACCCGCTGGGCGTATACAAGGATGAGGAGGCGCAGGACAATGGCGACAAATAAACTCTTCTTCGCGGGCTCCGGCGGACAGGGCGTTCTGACGATGGGCCAGATGGTCACCTACGCCGCCATGTACGCGGACATGAACGCGACCTGGCTGCCCTCCTACGGCCCCGAGATGCGCGGCGGCACCGCCAACTGCACCGTGGTCATCTCCACCGACAAGCCGGTGTCCTGTCCTCTTATTTACGAGGCGGACAACGTGGTGGTCATGAACCTGCCTTCCCTGGTGAAGTTTGAATCGCTGGTCAAGCCCGGCGGCAACCTCTTCATCAACTCCACCCTCATCGACCAGAAGGCCACCCGCGACGACATCAACGTCTATTACGTGGACGCCGGTGGCATCGCCCTCAAGCTGGGCAACGCTCGCACCGCCAACGTGGTCATGCTTGGCGCGGTGGTGGAGGTCTCCAAGGTCGTGCCCGTGGAGATGATCTACAAGATCATGGAAAAGACCTTCTCCGGACGCAAGGCCCACCTGCTGGACATCAACAAGCAGGCCTTCCACGCCTGGAAGCCGGAATAAAAAAATGTGCGCCCCTTTTGTTCGTACAACAGACGGGGCGCTTTTTATACTCGATGACGATTTGCGATGCCGATAGGACATTGATGGAAATTGGAGTTTATCGGCGAGTTAAGCTGACCCTGTAGGGGCGCCGTTTCGGCGCCCGCCCCTGTGAGACGGCACATCCTATCAGGCGGGCGGCGAAACGCCGCCCCTACAGGAGAGCGGGTAATTTCCCGACAAATCCCCGTTTATCTGCGCGGCGTTCCGATCATCATCGGACAGAATCTGAATAAAGCGGCGCTGAATGAACGCTTATTGAAAAAGGACAAACAGGCATGGAATCGAAGACGTACATGAGCGACAGGTGTCCCCATTGCGGGGCCATGATACTTCCGAGGGACAAATTCTGTCCGCAATGCGGCACGCCGCTGGAAGCGGAGGGCAAATCCATCGATTATGCGGAGGATGACGGCTGGCAGCCAGGCATGATCCCCGTCACCATCGGGCAGCTCAGCGCGTACTGTGAATACAATGAAATGCCCCTGGAGACGATGCGCTTTTTTGTGGGCGAGGACTACCGGCAGCCCCGGGCCTTTGGCATCTATCAGGAGGGCGACCAGTTCATCGTCTACAAAAACAAGGCCGACGGCAGCCGTGCTGTGCGCTACCACGGGCCGGACGAAGCCTATGCGGTGGGCGAGCTTTACGACAAGCTTCTGGAAGAGTGTCATAAGCGGAATATCTGGCCGGATGGGAAGCCGGAGGACGCCATCAGGGATGAGAAGCGAGCCAAACGTCAGTTTTTCTTGATGGCGGCCGGTATGCTGGCCGTTTTCATAGTGGTCTCCTTCTTTGCCTTTCGGGACCAGGAGCGGCGGCACGCCCATGACGGCTATTACCGCTTCGACGATCCGGGACTGTATTACTGCTATGGCGACGACTGGTACTATAATGACGCTTACTACGATTGGGTTCTCTGGGACAGCATGTCCTATGATGAGGGCGATTACCTGGGCGACGATTACGATGCCAGCTGGGGCTACAGCAATTTTGAGGAATCCGAAACCTGGGAACGGATTCAGGAAGAAAACAGGACCAGCAGCGACGATTACAGCTCATGGGATTCCAATGATACGGACTGGGATTCCGACTGGTAGTCTATAGAGGAAACCGAAACATAAAAAAGCCTCTGAACGGCAATTGATGTCGTTTGGAGGCTTTTCGCTCTTATTTTTTCGGTCCAAACAATCCTTCACGGTAGGCGGAGATGTATTCCATGCAGTAGTCATCGAGGCCCAGAAGCGCTTCCGTGGCGTAGATGACGCCCATCATGTCCCGGTTGGTGGGGTCAAGGATGGCGGAATCCAGGCCGCACTTCATCGCCAGCACCGTAAAGCCAAGGTTCACCATCTTCCTGACTGGCAGATTGAAGGAGATGTTGGAGATGGCGGCGGTGATGTGGATGTCCTCGTAACGCTCGCGGATGGTGCTGATGACTTCCTCGTTGGTCTCGATGCCGTTTTCGGAGGTGCAGAGCATCTCCACCAGCGGGTCGATGTGCAGGCGGGAGGGCTTGATGCCGTACTCCTTGGCCTTCGCCATAATCTTATCGAACACCTTCAGGCGGTCAGCGGCATTCTTCGGGATGCCGGTATCGTCGGAGCAGAGCGCGATGCACTCCCAGCGCGGGTTATCCCGCATGATGGGAAAGATGATGTCCATCTTGTCGCCCTCGCCGGAGACGGAGTTGAACAGGCCGGGGCGCTTGCAGAACTTGTAGGCCTCCGCCAGCACCTTGGCGGACGGGCTGTCCACGGAGATGGGCAGGTCGGTGACCTCCTGGATGCATTCGATCATCCATTTCAAAGTCTCCACTTCCTGAGCCTCGGGCACGGAGGCGCAGCAGTCGATGAAGGTCGCGCCGGCTTCGTCCTGTATCCGGGCGCGCTCCTTGATGAATTCTGAATCCCGACGGGCGATGGCGTCCGCCACAGCGGGGATGGAACCGTTGATCTTTTCGCCGATGATAATCATGCTTCAAACCTCCTCAGTCCAGATGGTAGACCTCTTCCATGTCCGACCAGAATTCGCCTTCCTTGCGGTCATCCAGGGGCTGCATCAGGGGCTTCACCACGTCCCACCACGCCTGGGTGTTGGGGTCGGCGGCCATCTTCGCCATGTCGGCGTCGAAGTCGTCCCCGTCGTACTCAAAATAGGCAAACAGCCATTCGCCGCGGCTGTAGATGGAATAGTTCTTCAAATGGCACTCCTTGATCATCTCGTTGACGCCGGGCATCGGGTTGGCGTGCCACTTCTTGTATGCCTCCAGGCCGTCCGGCTTCACCTTGATCATCTGACCGAAACGCAGCATGATGTGACCTCCCTTGTTGGTGTTTACTGTAAACAGGGATTCATCGGGGAGATGCACACGCTCCTGTAGGGGCGGCGTTGCGCCGCCCGCCGGGTAGGACGATGCGTTTCGTTGGGGGCGGGCGCCGAAACGGCGCCCCTACCCTTGACGTTCTCCGGGGGGACGTCGGCCTGCAATGCCTCGTGGCTGGGGGAGACGATGAGGCCCGTGGGGAAGATGGTGCGGAGCTCGCGGACCTTGGCGGCGACCTCCTCAGGCTTGCCGAAGGGCAGCAGGTCCTGGGTATCCACGCCGCCGCAGAAGGCGACCTTGCCGTAGAACTTCTCCTTGAGGTTCTCGGGCTGCATCCCGGCGGCCTTGGCCTGGATGGGGTGGATGGCGTCCACGCCGGCCTCGATGAGCAGCGGGATGGCGTCCACGATGGAGCCGCAGGAGTGATAGACGATCTTCACACCGTAGCTGTGGGCGATCTCGATGAGCTTCTTCGCGCCGGGGATGACGAACTCACTGACCAACTTCGGGGAGATCATCAGGCCCCGCTGGGAGCCCACGTCATCGCCAATGAGTATCGCGTGGACCTTGCCCTTGGTGGCCTCCAGGAAGATGCGCAGGGCCTTTTCATAGAAGGCGACGATGTGGTCGTCCACATAGTGCACCATCTCCGGTTCGCCCACCATGTTCATCAACGCCGTCTGCATACCGAAGGCGGCGCAGGTGTCCTGGAAGTGACAGGCCCAGAGCATGCCCATGACGGTCTTGCCCTCGGGAGCCTCGTCCACTAACTTGCGGCACAGCTCGGGGTCGATATACTTCTCCGGGTCGGGCCAGGGGAAGTTCACGGCTTCCACGTCCTCCAGGTCCTCGCACTGGGCGAAGCAGCCGTCCGCCGTCAGCGTGCGGTGCTCGGTATCCACGTTAGAGCCGTTCATGTACCAGTCAAAGGCGGCGAAAATGGCGTTGCAGGTGGGCGAATGATAGGGAATTTCAACGGCGTAGAAGTCGTCCCCCACCACCTTTTTCAGTTCGCTGGTGTTGGCGACGCCGTAGTATTTGCAGAGCTTCGCGGCCTCCTCCGGGGTCGGGTCGCCCATCCAGCAGGCGGGGCGGTCCACGGGCTCGTAGGCGATGGTCTTATAGAATCTCTCGATGCTGTTCATATCTTTACCCTCCCTGTGCGTTGTTCCATAACATTATCATAGCAAAACGGATGGTCAAATACCATATACAGTCATAAGATGAAACTGTATATTTTTAATGCAATCCCCGAATGCCGCGGGTTTTGCAGGCAGTTTTTATTATTTATTTAGCGATGCCCATTTGGCAGGCAGATTCCTCACGCCTTCTGACGTGTAAACCTTTTCATCAGCCCGCTGCCCGCGCCGGTGGACATGATGAGGACCACGATCAGCAGCGCGCCCCAGATGAGGCTGGCATAGTAAGTATTGAGATTGGAGAACATGTTGACGCCGGTGGCGATGATCTGTATGGTGACGATGGCGATCAGCACGTTCCAGATGCGCCCCATGCCGCCGTCGGGCAGCACGCCGGCCAGCACCAGTATCAGTATGCAGCGCATGACATAGGAGGTGCCGTAGTCCGCCTTGGCGGAGGCCAGGGTGGAGATCATGATGAGGCAGCCGATGCAGCAGATGACATCGCAGAGGATGTAGGTGCCGATGACCATGCGCTTCGTGTTGATGGCAGAAAACTCGGCGGCCTTGATGTTGGTGCCCACCATGTAGAGCTTCTCGCCGTAGACCGTGTGCTGCAACAGGAAATAGCTGATGGCGAATATCACCAGGAAGATCAGCAGCGGCACGGGCAGGAAGCCGAACAGGTACTTATGGCCGATCTCGGTGTACAGCGCGGGGAGGCCTTTGACGGTGTTGCCGTTGGTCAGCGCCACGGAGAGGCCGGTCCAGACGAGCTGCATGGCGATGGTCGCCATCACCGGGGGGATGTCCAGATACGCCACCAGCAGGCCGTTGATCAGCCCGCCGCAGGCCGCGATGGCCAGGGCGATGAGTATGCCGACCAGGATCACGCCGCCGGCGGGGCTGTCAGCCCGTCCGGCCATGTAGCGCACGGCCATGATGGTGGCGAAATTGCCCAGGGCCATGAAGGACATGTCCATCTTGCCGCAGATGAAGCAGAACATCAGGCCCAGCGTGACCACGCCGTACTCTGGGAACTGCATGGCGATGCCCAACCACACGTCGCCCTTCCAGAGCATCGCGCCCTTGGTGAGGGTGAAGAACAGCAGCACCACAGCCATCAGGCCCAGCAGCATGAAGGTATAGCTGTATTTTTCCAGAGACTTATGCTTCATTTTCCCGCACCTCCGTCAATGCTTCTGGCGCTTGGCCTGGAGCGCGGAGACCGTCACGCCCACCAGGATCACCAGGCCGTTGAAGAACTGCTGCCAGTAGGAATCGATGCCCAGTATGAGCATGGAGTTGGACACCAGCGATATGATGCCCACGGCCACCATGGTGCCGAACACCGTGCCCTCGCCGCCGTAGATGGATGCGCCGCCCAGGATGACCGCCGGGATGATGGTCATCTCGCGGCCCACCATGGCCTTGGGGATGGACTGGCTCTCCATGCAGACGCGGATCATGCCAATGAAGCCAGAGGCCGCGCCCACGGCGGAATAGAGGAGGAACTTCGTCCGCTTGACGTTGTAGCCCGCGCGCTCGGCGGAGACCTCGTTGCCGCCGATGGCGTAGAGGGCGCGGCCGAACATGGTCTTATTCAGTATAAATGAAACGATGAGACACAGCGCGATGAGGAACAGCACCATGGCCGACAGTGTGAAGCGAATCTTGCCGTCGGTGCCCTCCAGGATGTAGAGCTTGCCGAAGGTCTTGAAGCCGTTGGGGAGGGTCGAGGTGATCTCCTTCAGCGCCAGCAGACCCATGGAGATGCCGGTGAAGAGGGTCTGCGTGCCCAGGGTGACGATCATGGTGTTCAGCTTAAAGTTTGAAATGATCCAGCCATTCAGCATGCCCAGCACCCAACCGATAGCCGCGGCCATGACGAAGCCCAGGAGCGGGCTGGTCTGGCACCAGCCGTTGTTGAGACAGAGGGTGCAGGTCAGCGAATAGGACAGCGCCGCGATGGCCGGGAAGGACAGGTCGAAGCCGCCGGAGATCATGACCACCAGCGAGCACATGGCGAACATGCCGTCCACCACCATGGTGCGCAGCACGGTGGTATTCATGCGGGTGAACACCCCGGGCAGGGCGAACAGCTTGCCGCCGGACTTCACCTGCACCACCACGCAGAGCAGGATCAGCAACAGGAACATATAAAATTCGGTTCTGCGCGTCATGCGCTTCAATGCAGCCTTGTTCATGCGCCCGCCTCCTTAACGGATGATTTCGAGGATGTTCTCCTCGGTGATCCTGTCGCCCTCCATCTCGCCCACCAGGCTCCCGTCCTTCATGACGATGACGCGGTTGCAGTTGACCACCACCTCGGCCAGGTCGTCGGAGATGATGATGACCGCCAGGCCGTTGTTCGCCAGATCGTGGACCAGGGCGTGGATGTCCTGCTTCGCGCCGATGTCCACGCCCACGGTGGGGCCGTTGAGGATCAGCACGTCCAGATCATTGTTCAGCCACTTGGAGAGGACGATCTTCTGCTGGTTGCCGCCGGAGAGGGTCGAGGCGTGCTTGTGGGCGTCGTCGGTGGCGATGGAGAAGGTCTTGACCCACTCGTTGGACTTCTCAAACAGCTCGTCGTGGCGTATGGTGCCCAGTGTCCGGGTGAGCTGCTTTAGTGAAGAGAGCATGATGTTGTCCGCAATGGGCTGTCGCAGGCACAGGCCCTCGGTGAGACGGTCCTCCGGAACGTAGCCAATGCGCAGCTTCTGGGCGGCGATGGGAGAGGTGATTCTGACCTGCTGACCGTTTAATGTGATGGTTCCGGAATCGACTTTGCCGAGGCCGAACAGCGACAGGGCCAGCTCCGTGCGCCCGGAGCCCAGCAGGCCGGTGATGCCCAATATCTCGCCCTTGCGCAGCTCAAAGCTCACATCCTGGAACTTGTCCTTCCAGGTCAGGTGATCGACCTTCAAAACAGGGTCCTTAGAGATGTTTTTCGGGATGAAATAGTCGTCCTCGATCTCGCGGCCCGTCATATAATAGGTAAAGTCCTTTTTGGTCAGGTCGGCGGTGAGACCGGAATAGACGTTTTTGCCGTTGCGCATGATGCACACGTCGTCGGAAATCTCAAAAATTTCCTCAGTCTTGTGGCTGATGAACATGATGGCGATGCCCGAATCCCGGAGCTGGCGGACGGTCTTGAAGAGGGCGTCCACCTCCTTCTTGGTCAGCGCCGTGGTGGGCTCGTCCATGATGATGAGCTTGGCGTTGAACAGCAGGGCGCGACAGATGGCGACGAGCTGCTTGTCGGCCACGGAAAGCTCACCCATTTTTGTATGAAGGTCGATGTCATAGCCGATCTTGGAGAGGGCCTCCTTGGCCGTCTGCTCCCAGCGCTTGCGGTTGACGAGCTTGCGGTTGGCGGTGATCTCGGAGTTGATGGCCAGGTTTTCCATGACAGTGAGGTTTGGGAAGATGGACAGGTCCTGATAGATGACCTGTATGCCCAGCCGGGTGGCCTCGGCGGGGGTGATCTTCTCGATGGTCTTGCCCTCGAAGGTCACCTGGCCGGAATCGCGGGTGTACACGCCGGAGATGATCTTCACCAGCGTGGACTTGCCGCAGCCGTTTTCCCCGGCCAGACACATCACCTTGCCGGGCCTGACCGCGAAATTGACATGATCCAGCGCGTGCACGCCGCCGAAGGACTTGTCGATCCCGGTCATTTGAAGCAGGTATTCAGACATAGTGGTTTCTCCTTTTTGTTTCAGAACAGCCTGTTGGGCGGGCGGCGAAATGCCACCCCTACATGGGTATTACTCACCAATACCCTGTGTTCCGCTCATGACATCGTATCGAATCCGATGCCATCTCATGAGCGCACACATTGCACGAGGCAGGGAAGGGTCAGCCTTCCCTGCCTCGCAGAGGCTTGAATCTTGAAGATCAGAAGCCGAAGGACTCCCAGTTGTCCACGGTCACGGCCAGATAGCCGTCGCCGAAGATGAAGTTCTTGCCCTTGCCGTTGTCGGCGATGTGGACGGCGTGATAGCCCTCTTCGCCCAGATCAGCGCCCTCGCCGACCTCTTCGCCCTTGAAGAGCTTCATGGCGGTGTTGAGCTGCACGCGGGCGGTGACGGAGGCGTCCCACAGCGCGACGGACTTCAGGGTGCCGTTGATGAGGTAATCGGAGACCTCAGCGGGCATGGCGACGGAGATGGCGAACATCTCGCCGGTCAGGCCCATTTCCTCGATGGCGCGGGCAGCGCCGGGGGCGTCGAAGGAGCCGGTGCCGAGGATGCCCTTCAGGTCGGGATACTTCTCCTTGAGCTGCATGGTGAGGTTGTAGGCCTCCTGAGCATCGGAGTTGTCCTCAACGCGCTTGTCGGGCACCAGGGTCATGTTCGGATAGGCGGCCTCCTGGCGGGCGACGGCGGCGTCGGCCCAGTTGTTCTGGCTCTCCATGGTCATGGAGCCCACCATGGTGATGTACTCACCCTCTTCGCCCATCTGAGCGGCCAGCTCGTCCATCAGGAACGCGCCCAGGCCGGCCTCGTCGAAGGCCTCGATGTCGAAATCGACGTTGGTCATGCCGGAGGCCTCGGTGGCGATGACGATGACGCCCTTCTCGCGGGCCTGCTTGCAGATCTCCTCGCAGGCGTCGGGGTCGTTGGGGGAGAAGCACAGGATGTCGATGCCCTGGTTCACCAGGTCGGTCATGATCTGTACCTGCTCGGCGGCGTCGGTGGACGAAGCGCCCTGATAGATGACGTCGATGCCGTTGTCCTTCGCCCAGGCTTCAACACCCTGCTGCACATGGTCCCACCAGGGCTGGCCGATAACCTTCGGAACGTAGGCGATGGTCGGGTTCCCCTCGGCAAAGGCGGCCAGTGACATGAGCATCATGACGGCCAGAACTGCTGCGACGATTTTCTTCATTGCGGTATTCCTCCTGATTTTTTCTATAACCTCCGCTCAAGGCGGAAATCATCATTAAGAAAACATTATTCTTAACATTATAATATCAGAATGTGATGTCAAATTCCATATATGAATCAAAGATTTATCTGTATATTTTTAAGGTATTCACTACATTTCCCACGAAATTATGTTAATTAGATGTGTTTAACCCAGCATAACACTCCTCATAAATCTGACAAAAAACGAGGTAAGACATGGTCCATTTTTGCTTTAAACATAAAAAATTCCATATAAACACCATTGTCAACTGTGGACAAACGCCGGGCAATGCTGTATAATTTTGATATACCAACCGAGGATGACATAATATGAGAAGGAATTATTACGCGGACGATCTGGAGCATGACATCGTCGGCACCTGTCCCCATGATGAATACTACATCGCCCCGAAGCCGGTGGATCTGAACGCGCTGTACATGCAGGTGAACCGGGCAGGCATCGTGCTGCGGACCCCGGAGGACTTCGTGATCACCCGTGACGACGCCTACCGCTACGGGCTAATCCACTGCGTCATCCACGGCCGGGGCAGTGTCTCCTGCCGGGGCCACATGTTCAACGTGGAGGCGGGACAGCTCTTCGTGCTGGCCCCCAACGAGGGCCATCTCTATTCCTCCGACCCCAAGGACCCGCTGGGACTGGTGTGGGTGGAGTACGGCGGCGGCAACTCGGCCCAGCTCACCACCCATGTGTTGGACGTGGGCGGCCCCATCTACTCAGGCGGCACCTTCACGGACGTGATGAACCTCTGCACCTCCATACTCTACCAGCCCGTCCACGAGGGGCCGGGCATCAGCCTGAAGCTCTATGAAATACTGATGTGCCTGTGCAAGCAGGTGGAGATCGCCTCCACCGGGCGGGCGGTGAACCAGGACATCCTTAAATACATCGACGAAAACATCGACCGTCGGCTGAGCCTGACGGAGATCTCCCAGGCCTTTGGCTACCATCCCGCCTACTTCTCGTCCTTCTTCTCCCGGATGATGGGCACCACTTTCTCGAAATACGTCATGGCCCGCAAGATCAGCCACGCCTGCTACTTATTGGAAACCACCCCCTGGCCCGTGGAGCGCATTGCCCAGGAGCTGGGCTTTTGTGACATCAGCCATTTCATACAGCGCTTCAAGGCACTCAAACACGTCACCCCCATGGCCTACCGTTCCGCCAGCGTGCTCTATCAGAAGAAGCGGGCAGGGCGGCGGCTCACCGACAGTCAACAATGATAAAGTGAGGTATAAATCCATGATTGAAAATATGAAGTGGACCCGTGAACCCGCGAAGTATTCCATTGCACCGGACAGAATTGAGATCACCACCCTCCCCCACACCGACCTGTGGCAGCGGACCTATTACCACTTCCGCAATGACAACGCCCCTGTCCTGCAAATGGAGACGGACGAGAAGTTCTTCTCCTTCGTCGTTAAGACCGACTTTTCGGGCAGTCACCACCGCTTCGACCAGTGCGGCATTGTGATGTATCTCGATTCCGAAAACTGGCTGAAGGGCTCCGTGGAGTATGAAAATGAGCAGTTCCAGCACCTCGGCTCCGTGGTCACCAACCACGGTTATTCCGACTGGGCCACCACCGCCATCCCCGCCGATGTGAAGCAGATGTGGTATCGCTTTAGCCGCCGGGAGGACGACTATTGCATCGAATGCTCCAGTGACGGCGTGAGCTTCTCCCAGATGCGCGTATGCCATATGTGGGAAGGCGCGGGAACCATCCGCTTCGGGGTCTACGCCTGCTCGCCGGAGGATTCCAGCTTTACTTCCGTCTTTACCGATATGAAGATCACCGAATGCGCCTGGAAGGCCCACGACGGCCAGCAGCCCGACGAATAAAGGAAGGTTACGCATGAAAAGCATATTGATCTCGGATACGACGCGGGAGGAACGGGAGCAGATCATCGCGGAGTCCATCGGGAACATCGACGGAGCCTGTGACGGATGCAGCCCGGGCCTCATCAAAATGTATGAGGATTACATCGAGGGGCACAGGGAATTGCGGGAAATCAACATGGAGTTCAACGCCCGGTATACATCCGGAAGGATGGGACCTGAGCGGAGCGGGTGCGATTACGCGAACTGACGGGTTATAGGGAGGCGAAGAGAGATGGCGGACCGCGTCATATTCCACGCGGATTGCAACAACTTCTTCGCCTCCTGCGAATGTCTGGAGCGGCCCGAATTGAAGGATGTGCCCATGGCGGTGGCCGGGGACCCGGAGAACCGGGTGGGCGTGGTGGTGGCGAAGAACGAGCTGGCGAAGAAGTTCGGGGTGAAGACCACCGACACGGTCTACGCGGCGAAGAAGAAATGCCCCGGCATCGTATTCGTGCCGCCGAGGCATCATTATTATGGGGCAATTTCACGGCGGGTCAACGCGATTTACTGCGAATATACGGAGTATGTGGAGCCGGCCTCCATCGACGAATCCTATTTGGATGTGACCCAGGCGCTGCCGTTTTACGGACTGACGCCGCGGGAACTGGCCGACGAGCTTCGGCGGCGGGTGCGGGAGGAAATCGGAATCACCATATCCGTGGGCGTGTCCTTCTGCAAGATATTCGCCAAGATGGGCAGCGATTACAAGAAGCCGGACGCGACGACGGTCATCACGCGGGAGAATTACAGGGATATGCTTTGGCCGCTGCCGGTGTCCGACCTGCTGTTCGCGGGCAAAGCGGCGGTGAAGCGGCTCAATAAAAAGGAAATCAGGACCATCGGCGATCTGGCCCAAACACCGGCGGATGATATACATGACGCCCTGGGCAAACAGGGGGACATGCTGTGGCGCTACGCCAACGGCATCGACGATTCGCCGGTACAGTTGTTCGGCACAGCGCGGGAGATTAAGTCCATCAGCCGGGGCCGCACCTTCAAGCGGGATCTTGTGACGGAGATGGAGATCCACACGGCCATCGCCTACCTGACAGACGAGGTGGCGCGGAACCTGCGTCGGCACGATTTGAAGGGCGAGGTGGTCAGCGTCCATATTCGGCGGCCCGATATGGCCGAGATTTCACGACAGACCACGCTGGGAAGGTATACCTATCTACAGCACGACATACAGAAAACCGCCATACAGCTTGTGAGAGACAATTGGCGCATTGGGGAGCCTATAAGGGCGATGACCGTCGGGGTGACGAGATTGGTGCCCTCCGGGGAGGCGGTGGAACAGCTTTCACTGTTTGACCTTGTAGAGGACAACGCGCGGGACAGAAACCGACAGGAGCGCCTCGAAGCCGCCGTCGCCGCCCTGCGGGAAAAGCATGGGAATTACAGCATCACGCTGGGATTTCAGAATAATGAGGATATTGGACTTAGGCGGGGCAGGAGATAGAGCACGAAATTTTAATTTGTAGGGAAGAAAACGAACCTCTCAGTCAGCTTCGCTGACAGCTCCCCTTAAAAAAGGAAGCTGGCGCGAAGCGACTGAGAGGTCATCTCCCCAACAAATCCCCGTTAATTCAAAAAACATACAAATATTATTAAGGAAATCCCAAATCAGTCCCCTATACAGAGCGCTTTAGCGAGTTCGGCAACATATCTTACAGAAGCATTCGGAGTCCAAGAGACAGAACCATCAAGGCGGACGCGCTTTAGTTTGGCGAGGAAGCGAAAGACTGGACGGAAGGAATATTTGGAAGCGACAGGATTAGAAGAAAGCAGCTTTTTGACTCTGGAGTCAATAATAACTGAGAGGTAGTTGATGAATTCAGTAGCATAGAGACGATAATCTCCTTGTAACATTGACAGTGTCCAATTCAATCAAGTTTTTGTAGAGATAAACTTACGTATATACCGATATTCTATGCCAACTTGTAGCAGAAATTTGGACACGGTGTTTTTTTCTGAGCAGGACACCTGGATCAATATGAAATACCGCGATCTTATACAGTTCGATCCCATCGAGTCATTCATTGAGCTCCTCAGCGCGGACAACCACAGCAAGGCGGAGGAGCTGGTCAGGAGCTACGTCATGTCCGACAACATGGCAGAGCTGATCAGTGCGAAGATCCTGTCCCAGGTGCAATTGACCCATGTCGTGGACAAAAGGGCATCCTACTCGTCGGCAACTACGGCACCGGTAAATTGCACTTGATGAGTGTGGTATCCTCCGTAGCCTCTGATGTCGATATGCTGGCGCTGGCACAGAACGAGCGTTTCCGTAAGGATGCTGTAGAGATCGCTGGCAAGTTTGAAGTGTTGCGCATTGAGATCGTCTCCACCACCATGAGCCCGCGCAATATCATCGTCCTGAATATCGAACAGGATCTGAAGCACTGGGGCATCGCTTCACACTTTCGTATTGCGGCTCTTGCACTTCACTGTCTACGCTTTAATCCGGCCTCACGACCAAGGCTCCAAGGCTGTGTATCATCTGCACGCTACGACTGACTTTGCCGGGTTCGGACTCTCACCGAACTGCATTACAAACGCTGAAATGGCGCCCCTCTCGTAAAAATTATAGCAAATGTTAATTTTATAGTCAACCATGTCTCATTATGAAGAAACCCACCCGCTCCCATTTTTCATCGGAGCGGGTGGGATTTTTAGTTGTCATTTCTACCAAATTACATCAGGGGATCCATGCCCAGGACGGGATGGCCGACCTCGGTGAGGAAGTTGAGGAGCTCCTCGGGGTCCTCGGTACAAACGGTCTCATCAGCAATCATGCTGGTGAAGTCGTCGATGCCATAGAGTTCCTTGGCGGACTCGTTCAGGCGGTCGGCGATCTGCTCCTTCAGGGCCTTCGGCAGCCAGACGATGCGGGCCAAGCCGCCCTCGGCCTTGATGAACTTCTTGGAGGCGATGAAGTGCTTGCCGTGGCCCATGAAGCCGGGGGTCTGCACGCCGCCGCCGGTCATGGAGGCCAGCTCGGAGAAGCTCATGCCCATGGGGGTCATGCCGACGTGCTCGCGGTTGACGATGACCACACCGTTGGACAGGGGCTCGATGCCGCAGATGCACTCAAAGCAGCCGCAGGAGGTCATGGGGTCCTCCATGATGGAGTACAGGGTGACCTGCTCCAGCGCGCCGTGGGAGTACTTGTTGACGGCCTCGTTGACATCCTCATAGCGGCCGGTGCGCTCGTCGATCATGCGGCTCTTGGGCACGATCTGGCAGGGGCCGTTGGGGTCCAGCTCATTGGTGGCCTTGGCATCCAGCCAGGACACGGCGCCGCACAGGCCCAGGCGCTCGGGGGTGACGATGCAGACGTGGGACGGGGAGAACGCCTGGCACAGGATGCAGGTGTAGAACACGTCCACGGACTCGTCGGTCATGCTCTTGAGGCGCTCGTCGCGGACATCGAAGGTGTGGTTGGCCTCGGCGCGCAGCTCCTTGACCTTCTCGGGATCGGTGTAGATCTTCACCTGGCACTTGTCCACGACGGTGTCGTATTCGGACTTGATCTTGGCGTAGAGCACCTCGCCGATGTGGCGGGCGCGGAAGCCGGCGTCAAAGGAGGCGTTGGACACGCGGATGCGGATCATGTCGC
Organism: uncultured Eubacteriales bacterium; assembly: GCA_902785105.1. GTDB lineage: Bacteria > Bacillota > Clostridia > Christensenellales > Aristaeellaceae > UBA2862. Next base: position 26,122 of record CACZXF010000001.1, read on the forward strand.
GCTGGCCGGTGTGCATGACGCCCTCGATGCAGTTGAGGAAGGAGTGGAACTTGCGCTCGAAAACGCCCTCGAAGTCGGTCTGCATGGACTTGCCGGCGACCTCGACGATATAGGCGATCGGGATCTTCGCGCCCACCGGGAAGGCGTCGAAATCGGGGCCCTCGACGGTGATGGAGTGATCCTCGATCTCGTGGGCCTCGCGGGTGCGGACCAGCTCGACGCAGTCCACGCGGGAGCCGTCCATCTCGATGCGCATGTCCTTCTTGCGGATGATCTCGCCCTCGAAGGCGGAGGAGAAGGCCACAGGGATGTCGATGTTGGTGACCTTGATCTTGATGTCGCGGGCCTCCAGGGAGGTCTCGATCCAGTCCTTGGTGTTGGGGTAGATGATCAGGGACTTGGGCACCGGCCAGGTCATGTCGCGGTCCTCGTTGGTGATGACCGGGAAGCCCATCTTGATGGCGCCCGCGCCGCAGGCCACGACGATGTCCGCCACGGGCTTGTAGGCGTTGACGAAGGCGAAGATGCGCTTGAAGGTGTACTCATGGAACGCGGCAGCGTCGCCGGGCTGGGTCGCGCCGAAGATGAAGGTGGCGCGGCAGACCAGGGAGATGACATGGCCCACGGCCCAGATGTCGGGACCGACGGCGACAGCGCGGACGTTGAAGCCGGTGGTCATGCCGGCGGAGTGCACCTGGTCGATGATGCCGCCGATCATGAATACAAAGATGCCGCGGCTCTGATAGCCCTTCACGGTCTCAACCGCCTCTTCCACGGAGGGGGCGGGGCCGATCATGACCACGAAGCCGGGGATGTCGCGGGTGACCAGCGGAACGCCCAGCTCGCGCACCTCGGCGTCGGAGAAGTGGCCGTGGTACTGGGTGTTCTCGTAGGGGGTGGGCGTGCGGGCGTACTTGCAGGCCTCGATGACCTCAGCCGCCATGGCGGTGGCCACGCCGGAATCGAAGATGGAGGCGGTCTTGTTTTCGCGGGTCATCATCTTGCGGATCTCGCCAAGCGCGGTCTTCAGCTCGCCCAGGGTGGTGACTTTAATGCCCAGATAGGCATAGATACACGCCAGGAAATAGGCGGTGTCGGGCATCTGCATGGGGGCGTCCTCGCCCAGCTCGGCGATGACGGCGTTCAGCTCTTCCTCAGCCTTGAAGTACATTTCGTCAGAGCCACGGAATACGGTTTGAAACAGTCCCATGTATATCTATTCCTTTCATGATGTAGTCTTGAGGGTTAAGCTTTTTCTGAATCCATCTTTTCTTTTATGGCGCGAATTTCCGCGACGGTGTTGGCGCTGGTGTCGTAAGGGGAAATGCCCCGGCGGTCGGCGTCGATCACGTCGGAATCGTAGTGGATGAAGCCCAGCAGCGCGTCCCCGGGGATGCGGCTTTTTAAGAAGGCCTCATCCTGCTCGTTGCGCACCTTGTTGGCGACCACGCGGACGCGGGTGATGCCGATATCGGCGGCGAGCTGCTTGACCTTTTCGTAGGTCTGTATGCTGCGGGCTCCGGGTTCGATGACCACGATGAACTGGTCCATCATGCTGGCGGTGCCGCGGCCCAGGTGCTCCAAGCCGGCCTCCATGTCCATGATGACCACATCATCCTTGCGGAACACCAGCGACGACAGTATGGCCTTGAGCATCACATGCTCGGGACACACGCAGCCGCTGCCGCCGGTCTCCACCGTGCCCATCACCAGCAGCTTCACGCCGTTGATCTCCTTGGCGTAGGCGTCCGGGATGTCGCTGACCTGTGGATTCAGCTTGAAGAATTTGTTCAGGTTGTTCGCGCCGGTACGCTCCTCAACCAGCTTGCGCATCTTGGAAATGGGGACGATGGCGTTGACCTCTTCCTCGCTGAAGCCCAGGGCCAGACCCAGATTCGCGTCCGGGTCCACGTCCGCGGCCAGTACGGTGCGTCCTTCATCGGCATAGAGCCGCGCAAGTACGGAGGACAGGGTGGTCTTTCCGACACCTCCCTTTCCAGTGATGGCTACTTTCATAAGTCGATTTATCTCCTCTATTTAGATGGGAAAAGGGGGTACCCTATTTACGGTGGCGCATGAATTTGACTCGCAGGGGGCGGGCGGCGAAACGCCGCCCCTACAAGGCTTGTGCTCCATTGGCGTGATGTACGAATGGATTCATGCGCGAACCGTTTTCCCGTGTTCTATCAGATGTTGAGCTTGGTGCGCTTCTCCTCAATGACTTCCATCATGCGGTTGCACATCTTGTCCATATCCAGCTCGACCTCGAAGTGGGCGCCGACCCAATCCTCGACGTCATGCTGCAGCCACTGCTCCACGCCGGGGCCGCCCTTGGTGTAGGGGTTGACGCCCAGGAAGGTGGTGATGCCGGTGGAGACGACGTAGTTGCCGATGGACACGGCCTTCTCGGACATGTACTCCGGCGCGCAGCCCACGACGGGCAGGTCGGAGATGTCGATCTCCTCGGTCCAGTCCTTGGCCAGGTCGGCCACCAGGACCATCATGCGGGAGATGTCCACGCAGGAGCCCATGTGCAGCACCGGGGGAATGTCCACCAGCTCACAGACGCGCTTGAGGCCCTCGCCGCAGAGATTCTTGGCTTCCTTGCTCAGCAGGCCGGACTTGGCGGCAGCCTGAGCGGAGCAGCCGGACACCACGCAGATGATGTCGTTGGCGATGAGCTTCTTCATCAGCTCGATGTGGGAATAGTCGGGGCGCACGCGGGGGTTGTTGCAGCCGACCAGGGCCACAGCGCCGCGCAGGACGCCGGAACGCACCGCGTCCACCAGGGGCTTCAGGGTGCCGATCTCATCCACATGGCTGTTGGTGACGCCGTCCAGGCACTTCTTGATGGCCTCGACGGAGTAGCCGACGGTGGCGTTGGTCTTGAGCTGAGGAATGTGAACCAGTTCCTTGTTGCGGTTCTGGAAGTTGCGGACGGCCATCTCCACGATCTTCTTCGCGTTCGCGCCGGCGTTCTCCTCATGGAACTCGATGTACTCGGAATCGGGCATCTGAGCGATGGGAGAGGTTGTGATGAACTTGGTGTGGAAGCACTTGGACAAGGGACCGAGGGCCGGGAAGATGCACTGCACGTCCACGACGATGGCTTCGCAGGCGCCGGTCAGCACGACGTTCTCCTGGCTCAGGAAGTTGCCGGCCATGGGGATGCCGTGGCGCATGGCGACCTCGTTGGCGGTACAGCAGACGCCGCAGACGTTAATGCCCTTCGCGCCCATTTCCTTGGCCAAAGCGACCATCTCGGGGTCCTGCGCGTAGAACACGACCATCTCAGACAGCGACGGATCGTGGCCGTGGACGACGATGTTGACCATGTCCTCTTCCATGACGCCCAGGTTGGCGTTGGTGTCCACGGGCTTGGGAGTGCCGAACAGCACGTCGGAGAGCTCGGTGCCCATCATGGAGCCGCCCCAGCCGTCGGACATGCCGGCGCGCAGGGACTGACGCACCAGCGCCTCAGCCTTGGAGGAACAGCCCATATGGGTCATATGCAGGGACTGGGAGACCTCGCGGTCGATGGCGCGGGGCTCGATCTCGGCGTCGTGCCACTTCTTCTGGCGCACTTCGGGGGCGCGCTTCAGGAAGCGCTGCACGCCAAAGGGCTTGCCGTACTCCAGCAGGCCGACCTCGGCGACCTCGTGGGCGATGTCATAGATATCGCGGCCTTCGGTCTCGATGTCCCATTCCTTGGCGATCCTCTTGAGCTTCTCGGCGTCGGTGACCTTGTAGTCGCCGTCCTCGCGGGCCAGATACAGGGTATGGGCGATGCTGCGGCCGTGGTCAGAGTGGGTGGCAGCGCCGCCGGCGGTGAACTTCAGATAGTTGCGGCCGACGATGCCGTCGCGGTCGCAGCCGCAGATGCCGCGGGGGGCCTTGGGGGTGATGCGGCAGGGGCCCATGGTGCAGATGCGGCAGCAAATACCCTCCTCGCCGAACTTACAGTGGGGGGTCTGATTCTTGGCGCGCTGCTGCCAGGTGTCTGCGCCGACCTTCTGCGCGGTTTCGAGCAGCCGGTTGGTTGCGGCTTCCATCTCTTCAAGAGTGATGAAGGTGTTGGTGATCTCGCTCAATTTAACTTCCTCCCAAATCGTATTTCTGTGAAACGCAAGCCTGTTTCAAAATGCCCGGAGGAAAGCTTCCGTCGGCACAGTCTTTGAAACACACTGTAGGCGGTTTGCGGGGCGCTTTGGCCGTCGCCTGACAAGCCAAATCGACCCTCAAGGTATATATGTCCCCCATGGTGACATGATAAACCCTTTGAGCCGTCCCCTTTTACGCCGGGCAAACCTGCCCATGGCTACATATATTTTATCAAATGCTCACCACAAAGTCAATATTCATATCCCCCCACGGGGCATTTTTGTGTTAAAAGTAATCGCGTGCAGTAACCATTTTTTTGAAACAATTCCTATAAACCTTACAAAAAGATACCCATCGCCGCTGGAGTTTGAGCGGGGATGGGTAAATATTGGTGTTTGCCGGGGGAAGCGGTCTCCCCCACTTTTTTCACTGCTTCGCGCACTGCTTCATTCCAATCGTCGTATAGCAAATCACCTTGTCGAACACCAGCAACATGGCCGGCAGGAGCACGATGACCACGGCCATGGAGATGAGCGCGCCGCGGGCCAGGAGGATGACGATGGCCTTGATCATATCCACATTGGAATAGACGGCCACGCCGACGGTGGCGGCGAAGAGGCTCAGGCCGGAGGTGATGATGGAGACGATGGAGGCGCGGTGGGCGGCGGAGACGGCGGCGTGCTTTTCCTTGCCGCTCATGCGCTGTCTGACGTAGTGGTTGGTCATCAGTATGGCGTAGTCCACGGTCGCGCCGAGCTGTATGGTGCCCACCACCACGGGGGCCACGAAGGGCTGCTGGACGCCGGTGTAGTAGGACCAGGCCATGTTGATGAATATGGCGAACTCGATGACCGTCACCAGTATGACCGGGAGGGTCAACGACTTGAACACCAGCATGACGATGACGAATATGGCCAGCACGGAGACGGTGTTGACCTTCACCAGGTCCACGTTGGTCACGTCCTCCAGATCCTTCATCAGCGGAGCCTCGCCGATGACCATGGCAGTCTCGTCGTACTTCTTGACGATATCCTGTATGGCCGCGATCTGGGCGTTGACCTCGGGGGTGGCAGAGGAATAGTCCGAGCAGACCATCATCAGCTCCCGGGTGTCCGTGCGGAGTTTTGAGGTCAGGCGTGAGGGGATCATGTCCTCGGGGATCATGTCGCCGCCGAGGCTGGAGAGGCCCAGCGCCCACTGAACGCCGTCCACGTCCTCGATCTCCTCCAGCATGTGGGTCTTGTCCTTCCCGGGGATCTGGCTGTTCACCATGAGGACGTGGATGTTGCTCATGTTGAACTCCTCGGACAGCTTCTTGTTGGAGATGGCGCTGTCCAGGGTGTCCGGCAGGCCCTTGTCGATGTTGTAATAGAGGTGGACGGCGTTGTTGCCCATGTAGGCGGGGACGATGACGATCAGGAAGATAATGATCCATATCACCTGCTTTTTGATGACAAAATCGGAGAACTTGTTCATACTGGGCAGCAGAGGCCTGTGGGTGGTCTTTTCGATAAGGCCCTCAAAGGTCAGTATCATGGCGGGCAGGAAGGTGACGCAGCACAGCACGCCGATGATGACGCCCTTGATCATGACCACGCCCAGGTCGCGGCCCAGGGCGAAGGTCATGAAGATCAGCGCCGCGAAGCCCGCGATGGTGGTGACGGAGGAGCCGATGACGGAGACGAAGGTCTCGGAGATGGCCACGCCCATGGCCTCGTTGCGGTCCTCGTGGTCCTGCTTGGCGACCTCGTAGCTGTGGAGCAGGAAGATGGAATAGTCCATGGTCACGCCCAACTGCAGGACTGCCACCAGCGCCTGGGTGATATAGGAAATCTCGCCCAGAAACACATTGGTGCCCATGTTGTAGACGATGGCGACACCGATGCTGGACAGGAAGATGAAGGGCACCACGTAAGACGTGGTGGTCAGCAGCAGCACGATCAGCGACAGTATGGACGCGATGACCACATAAACCGGCATCTCCGCCATGGCCAGGTTCTTGATGTCTGTGACGACGCCAGCCATGCCGCTGATGAAGCACTCCTTTGAGACGATGGAGCGCATCTCGGCCACGGCCTGCATGGTGTCCTCTGACGATGTGGTGCCGTCGAAGAGGCAGATCATCATGGTGGCGTCGTCGTGGAAGAAGATATCGCGGATGCGCTTGGGCAGCATGGCGTCGGGCACCTCAATGCCCAGGGCGTCGTCATACCAGAGCACCTCGTGGACGTGCTCCACGGCCTCCAGCTTCTTCTCCAGCTCGGCCACATCCCGCTTCTTCATGCCCTCCACGATCACCATGGAGAACGCGCCGGAATGGAAATCCTCCACCATCACGTCCTGGCCGTAGACGGTCTCCAGGCTCTTGGGCAGGTAGCTCAGCACGTCGTAATTGACCTTGGTTTTCAGATAGCCGAAGCCCGAGGGGATCAGCAGCGCCACGGCCAGAATGATCACCAGCACCCGGTACTTGGCGATGAACTTTCCGATCAGTTTCAAGTGAATGGCCTCCAGTGGGTTTGTTCATGGATTTATCTGAAGGCAATAGCCTTCCTAAAAATGGATTTGTTTTTTTAGTGAGATTTCACCGAAGGGAGCGGGATGACTTCCCGCTCCCCCACTATTTTATTCTTCTCCAATGCCGTCGGTCTTGATGAGGTACTGGGTGACGATGGTCTTGTCCTCGGCGACGCCGGCGTAGGAACCGTTGTCGCGCATCAGGTCGATCATGGCGTGACCGCGGTCGGACAGGGTCTCGTAGTCCTCGTTGACGTAATCGATCAGCTTCTGGATGGCCTCGTCATTGAAGGTATCCAGGCCGTCCTTCAGGGTCTTCAGGCCGTCGTGGAGCTGGTTCGCGCCGTCCAACATCTCGTTCGCGCCGTCGTGAAGCTGGCCCGCGCCGTCAGCCAGATCGTTCGCGCCGTCCTTCAGCTTCGTCGCGCCGTCCAGCAGGCTGTCGGTGCCCTCGTGGAGCTGATTCGCGCCGTCCAGCAGGTCACTTGCGCCTTCGTTGAGCTGGTTCGCGCCGTCCACCGCGTCGGCAGTGCCGTCATAGAGCTGCTGGGCCCCGTCGGCCAGGTCGGTGGTACCGGCATGGAGCGTCTTTGTGCCATCGGCCAAATCGCGGGCGCCATCGTTCAACTGGGTCGCGCCCTCCAGCAGGCTGCTTGTGCCGTCATGGAGCTCCTTCGCGCCATCGGCGGCCTGGCCCACGGCGGCGGTGTAATCCTCAACGCCCTTCACGAAATCCTCGATGTCGCCCAGGTCGGCGATCAGGTCCGCCAGCGTGCGGTAGGCCTCGCCGTCCTTGCCGTTTTCTTCCAGAGCGTCTGCCACAGCGTTCAGATAGGCGGACTTGGTCTTCTGGTCCTCGATATTCTCCGCGATGATCTTCTGGACCTTGGAGGACCTCATCTGCTCGCTGATGGCCTCGCTGACCATTTCCTTGACCTCGTCGCTCTCCCACTTCTCCTCGATGGTCTGGGCGATGAGCGCCTGCACTTCGGCGGAGGCGAGCTGCTTTTTGACCTCGTCCCGCATTTGCTTTTTGACCTCGTCGGAGGCCATCTGTTTTTTGCACTCGGCCTGCATCAGCGCCTTGACGTCATCGGTCTCCATCTGGGCGTCGGTGTTGGCGGTGATGATGGCCTGCACTTCCTCGGAAGCCATCTGCTTGTCCGTCTCGGACTGAATGGTTTCCTTCACGGTATCGGAGCTCATCTGCTCCGCGATGGTCGCTTCGATCTGGGCCTGCACCGCTTCTGTGTCCATCTGGGCTTCGATATTGCTGTCGATGATTGCCTGCACCTCGGCAGAGGCCATCTGAGCCTCGACCTCGGCCTCGATCTGGGCTTTGACCTCGTCGGAAGCCAGCTTCTGTTCCGTCAGCAGGGCGACATCCTGCTCCGTCAGGCTCGCCATTGCTTCGCGGATGCTCTTGCGGGCCGCCGCTTCGATCTGCTGACGCGCCTGCGTCTCGGCCTGGGCCATAGCCTGGGCGCGGATGCTCTCGTCCTGTGCCCTGCTCTTTGCCTCGGCGTCAATGGCGGACTGGATCTCAGAGGAGGCCATCTTATCCGCCGTCTGCCGGTCGATCATCGCCTGAACATCGCCGCTGCTCATCCGGGCTTCGACCTCGGCATCGATCTGCGACTGGATTTCGGCGGAGGCCATCTGCTCTCTCACCAGCAGATCGATCTGGGAGGAAGAGTCCGCCTCTTCGGCATAGGCCAGCCACGCAAAGGGCAGGCGGGCGCTCGTCTCGGAATCTTCGCGCTTCTCCTCCTCGGTGGCATCCTCAGGCTCTTCCTCTGCGTCATCCGGCGTGTTTTCAGGTATTTCAGGCGCGTGGTCCGCGCTCTCAGCAGGCGTGGATTCATGGACTTCGCTGTTCTCCGCCGGGGCTTCCGAGGACTCGACTACATTGGCCTCGCTTTCCTGTGCCACAACCTCTCCGGGCACATTCTCGACGGAATTGATTTCTTCGGGGAGCGCCTCCGCGTTGTCGTCAGAGGACTCGTCATCGTGATGTTCGTTCGTCTCATGTGACTCTTCCGTCTGCTCGACGGGTTCCTGGCTGACGACCACCCACTTGCCATCGGCATCGACGTCGGCTTCGGGAGCCTGATCAGTGGCGGTCTCGTCACTCTGGGCCGCTTCAGTCTCTTCCGAGGTTTCAGAGGGAATATTGTTTTCTTCAGACTCATCAGATTTAGCAGGTTCACCCCAGACGACAGGGCCGGGCGTAGGCTCGCCCCAGACGACGGGACTGGGCGACGCTTCGGGCACAACCGTCGTCTCTGGGCTGGGGGAAGTCTCCGCTTCCGCCGTCGCCTCGGGGCTGGGTGAAGCCTCCGCTTCCGCCGACGCCTCCGGACTGGGTGAAGCTTCAGGGTCTGCTGACGCCTCAGGACTGGCGGAGGGCTCGGGGCTCACTGAGGGGCTGGGAGACGGGATAGCCTCGGCGGCGAGGGCCTTGATCTGGCCTGCGACTGCCATGCGCACCTGACGCTCCACCTCTTCAGTCACGCGGCTTCGGACCTCGTCCCTCACCGCGGCGGTGACCTGGCTGCGAATCTCGGCTTCGTAGGCGGCGGCCACCTGGGCGCGGATGCTGCTCAGAAGCTGGCTGTCGATCATGGCCTTCACGTCGTCGGAGGCAAGCTGACGCTGGAGCTCGGCCTCCATCTGGGCTTTGATTTCATCTGAAGCCATGCGCTTTTCGATCTCGGCCTCGATGTCCGCCTCACTGGGATTGCGGATGGCGGACTCGACCTTCGCCCGGGCAGCAGCCTCCACCTTTTCGCGGACCTGGGCCTCCACGGCAGCCACCACACCGGCGCGCACCTTTTCCCGCGCGCCTTCGATGACCTTCTGGCGGACGGTTTCGGATACAGCGGCCTCGACCTTCGGGCCAACCTCGGCCAGCACGGCCTCCACCACCTTGGCGGTGACCTGCTCGCGGGCGCCTTCGGCGACCTTCTCATTCACCAGCGCCGTGGCGCCCTCCAGGACCTTGGTCTCGACCTCCTGTACAGCACCTTCGTGGACGGCGTCCACCACCTGCTGGTAGGCGACCTCCTTCACCTGCCGCACGACCTCCTTGCGCACCGCGGCGCGGACCTTCGCGGACAGCTCCTTGTTGGCCTCCTCGTAGACGTAGTCCTCGACCTTGTCAAGCATCTCCCGCATCAGGCGGGTAACCTCAAAGTCGTAGTTGTCGATGGTCAGGGTGTGCAGATTGATTTTCAGCTTGTCGAAGTCTTCCTTTTTATCTTCCAGTTTGTCGTTGGCGGTTTCCAGCACGGCTTCGAATATCTGCTTTGCACCGTCCACCAGCGTATCACTATTGCTGTCAATCTCGGCCAGACCGTCGGACAGGGTTGCCGCGCCTTCGTCCAGCTTCGTCGCGCCGTCCAGCAGATCGACAGTGCCGTCGGCAAGCTGATCCGCGCCGTCCATGAGATCGGACGCGCCATCGTTGAGCTGGTCCGCGCCGTCCAGCAGGTCGGACGCGCCTTTGTTGAGCTGTTTAGCGCCCTCCGCCAGCTCGGCGGTGCCGTCGGCCAACTGGGCCGCGCCCGCCGCCAGATCGGAAGCGCCGTCGTCGAGCTGCTTCGCGCCGTCGTAAAGGTCGGCGGTACCGTCGGCCAACTGCTTCGCGCCATCGTTCAGGTCGCTCGCGCCGTCACGCAGGCTCTCAGCGCCGTCGGCCAGGTCGCCGGAGCCGTTATATAATTCTTCGGCACCGTCGATGAGCTGATCGATGGCGTCCTCCAGCTCGTCCGCGATGTCGCTCAGATTCAGGTCGATGTCGCTGTCCTTGATGTCATCGAGGACATAGCTGGTAGCGATGGTATAGGAACCGTAGTTCATGAAATCCGTCACATCCGCCTCGATGGTGGCGGTGGTGGGGATGGTGATGTCGATGTCTTCATAATCGCCCAGGTGCAGGCCGTCGTAGACGCCCGGCAGGCCGTAGCACACCACGGCGCGGAAGGTACCGGCGTCCACCACCTTGCCGTGGTCGACCTCGATGTTGTCAAAGACCTCCTCGTCCACGCGCATGACGGTAATCATCACGAAGGGCACGGGCATGTTCTCCGTGGCCCCGTTGACCTTTACGTTCTCAGAACGGAGGGCCTTGTATTTGACGTCGATTTCGAGATGGCCGCTTTTGCCAGCCAGATCCGCGGGCTCGATGGGCTTTCCGTCCAGTTTATAGGAAAACTCAACGCTCACCGGCAGGGGCGCGTCGGAGGTGCCCTCATAGCGGATGTCCTCGCCGCCGGCGTTCCAGATTATGACGCCGTTTTCCTCGGTGAAGGTCTGGTCGCCGCCGACGTTCTCTATATTATCAAGGCTGCTGACGTCCTCCAGCGCCTCCAGCTTGTCGGTATTGTACAACCGCTCGCTGACGGTGACGCTGGTGGGGCTGCCCTTGGGGTCCGCGATGACGTAAACCGTCTCCTTCTTGTCCTCCGCCAGCGCGGCCATGACCGTGCCGCACAGCATCAGCAGCGCGATCAGGAGAGAGACACCGCGCATAACCTTTCGCTTCATGATTTCCGGCCTCCGTTCTACAGCTTTTTTACATAATAATTGGAATTTGTTCGTGTCAATGGAAAATGCAGACTGCTTTTGTTTACGGACTAACTGCATTTCCATTCACCCAGATAAATCCATGTTTATCCGCATCACTCAACAATATCCGGCTGTTGATGGGCGATGATCTTGACGGCGCAGAGGGCGACGCAGAGGTTCAGCACCCCATCCGCCACCAACGAAGCGCCGAGAAGCTTCACCAGCGCCTGACCGCCATTGATTGGGGCGACCACCAGCGCCACGCCCAGCCCGCCGGCGACGACGGCGAAGGCCAGTATCAGCCACCAGGTTTCCAGGCCGAAGCGCCGGGCGTCCAGGGAGGTTTGCAGCTTGAAAAGCCCGTCCGTGACGACCTCGATGCCCAGCAGCAGGCACAGCAGATTCAGCGCCCAGCCGGGCCGCAGGGCGATCAGCAGCCCCATTGCGATGGTCAGTATGCCCAGCGCCAGGTCGTGCTGGAAGGCCAGCCGGTAGAGGTCCCGGGAATAATAGCCGATCATCTTGACGATGCCGAAGGCGATCAGCAGTATCCCCAGCAGCCGGCTGAGCTGCGCGGCGGAGCTTCCGGGCTGGACGATCATCCATATGCCCAGCGCGCAGAACACCGCCGAAAGTACGATATAGCCGAGCTTCGCCGCCCGGATCATTGAAGTGGAACGCATCTCATGCTCCTTCCCCACGGTGTGTTATATCTGAAAGGGCCTTTAGCCCCGTTGTTCCCATGTTCACTGGATCTGACTGCGCTCAAGCATGGCGGCCGTGGAGCCCGCGCGCAGCTCGCACAGACGTTTGAAACGTGCCTCGGCCCCGGCGTCCATGCCGCTGTTCAGCCAGTCGATGATGTAGCCGAAAAACTCACATTGATAGGAATGAATGATGATGTCCCGGTCCAGCGGACGAATGTCCCGACCCTCAGCGGAACGATCCACAAACTGTGACGACACATACCGGCAGATCTCCATCAGCCGCCGTTCCAGGAAGTCCCGATTGGAGGAGTTGTAGATATTATAGATGGCGTTTCGATGGTCGTGCCCCAGCCGAAGCGCGGCCTCGAAGCATTCCTCCATCGAAGATATGTCCCGGTAGTCCTCCATGATCCTGTCCACCTCTTCGCGGATCACCGCCTCGATGACCGCGGAGATGTCCTCAAAGTGATAGTAGAAGGTATTGCGGTTGATGCCGCAGTCCTCGACGATGTCCCGAACCGTGATCTTGTTCAGCGGATGCTCGTCCAGCAGCTTCATCAGGGATTCCATGATGGCGGTTCGCCTTTTCGATATCATGATGTCGTCTCCTTTGAAGCATTGGAATGCGGTTGAATACCGGGGTCTGCATAACAGACCCCGGTCTGTTTATATCAGTCGTCCAGGTCCTCCACGGTGTAAGCCATGGCCTCGACGGTGGCGACGGGGGTGCCGGCGTCCTTCAGCTCGTCCATGATGTCGTCCTTGATGAGGGAGCGGGAGAGCAGCGCGCAATCGGGAGCCAGACCGATGTCCTTGGCGGTGTCGCCGGTGATGTAGAGCAGCTTGCCCTGAGCGTCGCGGGCCGCCATGGCGACGGTGATGTTGAAGGCGTTCTCCTGGCGGCTGTTGGTGACGGAGGCACGCAGCACGTCCTCGTTGTCGTCCTCATCCTTCTTGATGTACTCGGCGGCGGCGGTAAGGGCGTGGGTGGCCTTGTCGTCGTTGGCCTTGGCGGTCAGTGTCAGGCCGAAGGAGCCGATCTCCGCCTTGCTGTCGATGTCCTTGACGTCCTTGGAGATGACCAGCCAGCCCACCTGACCGGCCTCCAGCACCTCGGGATACAGCTTGTACTTGGAGGTGGATTCAATGGTATCGCCGTTCGGGTCCTTGATCTCGAAGAGCAGGTCGTTGATGGAGGCGGGCTTTGCGCCGGTGTTCTGCACCGTGGCGAAGTAGTAGACGCGGTAGTTGTCAGAATGGGCCACCACATAGGAGGTCTGCTCGATGGTGACGACCGTGCCGGGGGCGGCGTAGGCGGGCAGGATGCCCAGGGCCAGTATGGCCAGAGTAACGATCAGCGCGATATGGCGTTTCATGATGATTTCCTCCTTGATTTGTTGGGATAACTCGATTTTACCATTTGTTCCCGTTCCGTCAATAGACAAAATCGCCTCTGTGCACAAAAATAGCCAGATTTTAACCCCGTTTCCGACACGGAAAACGCCGACTTCGGTTCATGCAGACCGAAGTCTGTTTATTGTAGGCTACTTTTTTTCTGGCCGGGATAGACTTTTACTATATGCGCATGGTATAATGATTATCATATTCAGTTCTTTTAATTAGAAAAGGAAGCTCTCCTGTAGGGGCGGCGTTGCGCCGCCCGCCCAATAGAACGCACTGGTTCACAAGAAAGCGGGCGCCGAAACGGCGCCCCTACAGGGATATTTTGTTTCCCCAACAACTTCCAATTTACCAAGGCCATTGTAAAAGAAATGCGGGGTGGTTTCAATTGAGGGAGAATGCTGAGGCCCTGCGGGCGGAGATACTGGACAAGCTCAAGGCGCTGGGCGCGGACTGCGCGGGTGTTGCGGCGGTGGATGCCCTTCGAAACGGGCCATCGGAGCGGCTGTTTCCCAACATGAAGGACCACAGCCGGGACCACTTTGCCGAAGAGATCACCACGGGTCTCCCCCACGGCGCGGTGTACTGGGAGGCGGACGCCAAATCGGTGATCGTATTTGCCGTGGCCCATCCCGCGTCCAGGCCGGAGCTGGACTGGTGGTGCGGGGAGATCGACCCGCCGGGCAACAAGCGGCTGCTGTCCGTCTCCCGGCAGTTCAAGGCGTGGATGGCGGAGGCGCACCCGGACATCAGCGTCCATCCCAAGCGCTACCATGTGGAGCGGGGCGGCGTCTATCTGAAGGAAACGGCGCTGGCGGCGGGACTGGGCTGCATCGGGCGGAACAATCTGCTGGTGACCCCGGAATTCGGCCCCCGCGTGCGGCTGCGGGCCATGACCATCAGCGCGGAGCTGCCCTCCACCGGGCCTATCGAATTCGATCCCTGCGCGGACTGCGACGCGCCCTGCATCGCCCACTGTCCGCAGCAGGCCTTCTCGGAGGTCATCTACACCCCGGAGGAGACCGGCCTCGACCACCTGCCGGGACGGGACGGGCGCTACTACCGTGCCTCCTGTGCCGAGCAGATGAAGCGCAATGAGGACGAGGCCAAGCTGGGCATGATGCCCGAGGTCTGCGACCATCCCGAGAAGATCATCAAATACTGCCGAAACTGCGAGCTGCTCTGCCGGGTCGGCAGGGAAAACTGAGGAGGAGGGTTTATATGGAAGCAATCACAAACTTCCTGTACTGGCTGGACGACCTGCTCTGGGGCAACGCCATGACCATCGTCGTGGTGGGCACGGGCATACTGCTGTCGATCCGCTTTGGCTTCGTTTACCAGCGGAAGATCGGCTTTAACTTCAAGAACACCTTTGGCAAGATGTTCGACCGGGGCGAGGGCGAGGGCACCATCTCCGGTTTCCAGGCCGCCTGCACGGCACTGGCGAACACCATCGGCACGGGCAACATCTCCGGCGTCGCCACGGCCATCGTCTCCGGCGGACCGGGCGCGCTGGTGTGGATGTGGATCTCCGCCTTCTTCGGCATGTCCACCAAAGCCTGCGAGATCATCATCGGCCAGCGCTACAGGGAACACTATCAGAAGTCCATGGATGAGTACGTCTGCGACCGGTCCTTCGTGATGAAGAACGCCTTCGGCTGGAAGAAGGGCGCGGTGGTGCTGGCGGTGTTCTGCTTCGTGTTCGGCCCCTGGACCTGCTGCGTGCAGACCGAGGCCGTCACCAGCTCGCTGAACCAGGCCTTCGGGATTCCCAGCATCGCGTCGGTGATCGTCATCGGGCTGACCTGCCTGTTCACCATCTGGGGCGGACTGAAGCGCATTTCGGCGGTCATGTCCAAGGCCGTGCCCATCATGGCGGCGCTGTACGTGCTGATGGGGCTGGGCGTGGTGATCGTGAACTTCCGCGCCATTCCCGATGTGGTCGGCCTGATCTTCAAGAGCGCATTCTCCCCCGCTGCCGCTGCGGGCGGCTTCGCCGGGGCCACGGTGCGCGACGCCATACAGTACGGCGTAGCCCGGGGCATGTACTCCAACGACGCCGGCACCGGCTACGGCATGATCGCCCACGCCAGCGCCCGCACCGACCATCCCGTGCGGCAGTCCCTCTGGGGCTGGGGCGAGGTATTCCTGGACACCATGATCATCTGCTCCATCACCGCCTTCACCATCATCATGACGGGCTCCTACACCCAGACCGACGCCACCTCCGGCGCGCTGACCACCTTTGCCTTCACCAGCGCCTACGGCAAGATCGGCGGCCAGCTCACCGCCATCGCCATCGCGGTGTTCGCCTGGACCACCATCATCGGCATGTACTACACCTGTGAGAAGTCCGTCAACTACGCCTTCGGCGACACGGAGACCAACAAAAAGCTCATGCCGGTCTACATGATCTACTACATGATCCCCTGCGTGGTGTTCTACAACATCCAGGCGGACGTGCTCTGGGCCTTCACGGACATCATCTCCGCGGCCTACGTCATCATCACGCTGTTCTTCATCTACGCGCGGCACAAGGAGATCTTCCGGCTGTTCGACGACTTCTGGAAGCGCTTCCTGCCCGCCAAGCAGCGCGGCGAGAACCCGCCGAACGTCAGCTTTGACTGTGCCAAGGAGAACCGCTGAAAAAAAGCCTTGAAGATGCGCGGCATCTTCAAGGCTTTTCTATGTATTATTCACTTCAACAGCAACTTGGCGCGTCCTGCTATGCTCAGGCCCACGACAATATTGTGGACTTCCCCGCATTTGAGACATGTTCGGGGAAAAGCGTCATACAGACATTCCTTCGGCTGAAGTTTCGCCTTGTAGATACGATTGATACAGCGACGGCAGATGAACGAGCCCTGATGTTTTTTGATATGTTCAAGACTTAGCATTTATTCTCTCCTTGCCTCCTTCATGCTTACTTTATTTTCATACTATCAGAAAAAAATAGTATTTGCATTAATTTAGCAAAGCATAATTGGAACAAAAGCTATAGGGTTTATACCTATCATCAAGCCTCAACGGCTTTATAAATGTGATGTCCTCAGGCATTAAATACAGCGCGGCCCCGGAAAAACCGGAGCCGCGATCTCTCTAAGGCGCGATGGCCTCAAAACCGTTTTCAAAGGTGGTAAAGTCGATCATGAAGCGCTCACCGTCGTCGGCGCAGAGTATGATACCCTTGTCCAGCACGGATTCCACCGCGTATTCCGCCCCTTTGGGCAGGGTTACCGGCGGGTCTGCGCTTTCGAAGATGATCTCGTCTATGGTGCGGACGCGCTTTTCAGCCATGTCCTCACCCCTTTTTGACGTAATCCACATGGAGCAGCTCGTGGACCTTGCCCTTCATGACGCCCTCGTAGAGCTCCTTCATCAGCGGGTTGTCCTGGCTGCGCTTGATGGTGCTGACACGGTCGGCGCGATAGAGGCCCTCGCCGCGCTTGCTGCGGTGCCTGTGGGAGATGTAGGGCTGCCCCGCGCCGCTGATGCAGCCGCCGGGGCAGGCCATGACCTCGATGAGATCGTAGTGGGCTTCGCCGGACTTGATCTTCTTGAGCAGGCCCTCGGCGTTGCCCAGGCCGCTGACCACAGCGATTTTGAGCGTCTTGTCGCCGAAGGGGATGTCCGCCTCCTTGACGGAATCCATGCCGCGCACGCCGGTATAGGCGATCTCGGCCAGGGTGGTGCGGCTGTTGTCGGAGGCGATCTTGCGCAGCACAGCCTCGGTGACGCCGCCGGTGACGCCGAAGATCATGCCCGCGCCGGACATAGTGCCGAAGGGCATGTCCACGCTCTCGGGCTCCAGCTCCTTAAAGATGATGCCTGATTCCTTGATCATCTTGATGAGCTCCTGGGTGGTGATGACGTCGTCGGTATTCGGACCCATCTCGGTAACGAACTCGCCGCGCTTGGCCTCGAACTTCTTGGCGGTGCAGGGCATCAGGGCCACGTGATAGTGGCGCTTCTTGCCCTCGGGCAGCTTGTCCTTATAAATCTCTTTGATGACCGCCGCGAACATGCTCATGGGGCTGCGGGCGGTGGAGAGGTTGGGCAGGAATTCGGGGTATTTCTTCTCCACGAACTGGACCCAGGCGGGACAGCAGGAGGTGAACAGCGGGATGTTTTCGCCCTTCTGGACGCGCTCCACGAACTCGCCCGCCTCCTCGATGACCGTCAGGTCCGCGCCGGTGGAGGTGTCGTAGACCTCGTCAAAGCCCATGCGGTGCAGCGCCGCCACGATGAGGCCCACGGCGTTCTCGCTGATGTTCAGGCCCAGCTCGCGGCCGATGCCCACGCGGACGGCGGGGGCGATCTCGCAGGTGACGAAGGTCTCCGGGTCGTCGATCATGTCCCAGACCTTCCGGGTGTCATCGCGCACGATGATGGCGCCGGTGGGACACGCCGCCGCGCACTGGCCGCAGCCCACGCAGGGGGACTCCGCCAGCGGGATGTCGAAGGCCGTGGAGATGGTGGCCTTGGAGCCGCGATGGGCGAAGTCGATGGCGCCCACGTGCTGGACCTCGTTGCACTCGCGGACGCAGTCGCCGCAGAGTATGCACTTGCCCGGCTCGCGGACGATGCAGGGGGAGGAGCTGTCCCCGGCCAGGTTTACCCGGCTGTTGGGGAAGCGGATGTCCTTGATGCCGAACTGCGCCGCCAGGTCCTGGAGCTTGCACTTGCCGGAGTTGCCGCAGGTGGTGCAGTCACGGCAGTGCTCGGCCAGCAGCAGTTCCAGGATGTTCCGGCGATAGCGGCGGAGCCGACCGGTGTTGGTGCGGATCTTCATGCCCGCCTCGGGCAGCGTGGAGCAGGCCGCCATCAGCCGGCCCCGGTCGTCCTCCACCATGCACATGCGGCACGCGCCGTAGATGGAGAGGTAGCTGTGGTAGCAGAAGACCGGCATGATGGTGCCCACCTTGCTGATGACCTCCAGCAAATTGCGCTCGCCTTCGATGCGCACCGGCACGCCGTCCACCGTCATCATATTGTTAAGCTGCATACCTTACGCCTCCTCCCTTACCGCGTCGAACGCGCAATTGGTCTTGCACGCGCCGCACTTAATGCACTTGTCCTGGTTGATGGTGAAGGGCTTCTTCACCACGCCGGTGATGGCGTTCACCGGGCAGTTGCGGGCGCACTTGGAGCAGCCCTTGCACTTCTCCGGGTCGATGACGAAGCGCCTGAGTTTCGAGCAGGCCCCGGCGGGGCAGCGCTTCTCGTAGATGTGGGCCTCGTATTCCGAGCGGAAATTCTTGATGGTGGAGATGACCGGCGAGGGCGCGGTCTTGCCCAGGCCGCAGAGGGCCGTGTTGGAGATGGTGTCGGCCAATTCTTCCAACAATTCGATGTCGCCGTCCCGGCCCTGGCCTGCCACGATGCGCTCCAGAATCTCCAGCATGCGCTTGGTGCCCTCGCGGCAGGGGACGCACTTGCCGCAGGATTCGTTCTGGGTGAAGTTCATGAAGAAGCGGGCGACCTCCACCATACAGGTCTTGTCGTCCATGACCACAAGGCCGCCGGAGCCGATCATGGCCCCGACCTTTTTCAAAGAGTCGAAGTCCAGCGGGATGTCCAGCTCCTTCTCCGTCAGACAGCCGCCGGAGGGACCGCCGATCTGCACGGCCTTGAACTTTCCGCCGCCCCTCATGCCGCCGCCGATGTCGAATATGACCTCGCGGAGGGTGGTGCCCATGGGGACCTCGATCAGGCCGGTGTTGTTGATGTTGCCCGTCAGGGCGAAGGCCTTGGTGCCGGGGCTGTTCTCCGGGCCGATGGACTTGTACCACTGCGCGCCCTTGGTGATGATCATGGGCACGTTGGCATAGGTTTCGACGTTGTTCAGGTTGGTGGGCTTGTCAAACAGGCCGTGCTCCACCGTGCGGGGCGGCTTCACGCGGGGCATGCCGCGCTTGCCCTCGATGGAGGCAGTCAGCGCTGAGCCCTCGCCGCAGACGAACGCGCCCGCGCCGCGGTTGATGTGCATGTGGAAGCTAAAGCCCGTGCCGAGGATGTCATCGCCCAGCAGGCCGATCTCCTCCGCCTGTGCGATGGCCATGCGCAGGCGCTCGACGGCCAGCGGATACTCCGCGCGGACGTAGATGTAGCCCTCCGAAGAGCCGATGGCGATGCCCGCGATGATCATGCCCTCGATGAGGCGATGGGGGTCGCCCTCCATGACGGAGCGGTCCATGAACGCTCCGGGGTCGCCCTCGTCGCCGTTGCAGACGATGTAACGGGGCGTCTCCTTCTGCCGGGCGCAGGACTTCCACTTCCGGCCTGCCGGGAAGCCGCCGCCGCCTCTGCCGCGCAGGTTGGATTCGGACACTTCATCCAGAATCTCACCGGCGGACATGTCGAACAGCGCCTTTTCCAACGCCTGATAGCCGCCCACCGCCAGATAGTCCAGGACGGAGGTGGCGTTGATGTGGCCGCAGTGCTCCAGCACCACGCGGTGCTGCTTGGCGTAGAAGGGAATCTCCTCCTGCTTGCGGTAGATCTCACCGTTCTGCTTGTAGGCCAGGCGCTCCACGCATTCGCCGTTCATGATGGTCTTTTCGACGATCTCCTGGCAGTCGTCCAGCTTCACCTTGGTGTACAGCCAGCCCTGGGGCTCGACGCGCACCAGCGGGCCCATTTCGCAGAAGCCGTGGCAGCCGCTCTTCTTGAGGCCTACGGATTCGTCGTGGGGTTCATGGGCCAGCTCCACGGATACGGGAATGCCCCGCTCCTCCATCATGGCCTTCAGCCGGGCGTAGATGTCCAGAGAGCCGCCCGCCACACAGCCCGTGCCACCGCAGACCAGTATCTTCTTCGTCTCCAGCGACAGGGCCTGCTGACAGACGTTGCGCAGGTTTTGCAGGTCCTGTCTGCTCATCAGTCTCGTCATGCCTCCGTCGCCTCCTTTTCAAGCTCCGCCTTGAGCTCCTTCAAAAGCTCGCTTGCCTTGTCCGGGGTCATCGCGCCGTACACCGTGCCGTTGACGGTCATGGCCGGGGCCAGGCCGCAGGCGCCCAGGCAGGAAACCGTCTCCACGGTGAAGTTCAGATCGTCGGTGGTCTTCTTGCCGTCCACAAGGTTCAATTCCTGCCGCAGCCGCTCCAGAATGGGAATAGAGCCGCGCACATGGCAGGCCGTGCCGTCGCAGCAGCGGATGACATACTTCCCCTTGGGCTCCAGTGAGAAGTTCTCGTAGAAGGTCGCCACGCCGTAGAGCCTGGCCTCCCCCACGCCGATGGCCTTCGCCACATAGGGGAAGACCTCCTTGGGCAGATAGTGGTAGTGCTCCTGGATGTCCTGGAGAATGGCGATGGTGGAAAGCTCGCTCCTGGGGTAGTTGTCCAGTATGCGGTCCACCGGGGCAAAGTCGAAGGTCCTGTTCATCTTGTCGCCTCACCCTTTCTATGGTCGTTGTGCTGATACGCAAACCAACTTAGATTAATTATATCATTTGTTTATAATAAATGCAACAATATGGGCACAAAAAAAGAGATTGGCATGCGGGAAAAAATGATGTCGCTGTGGTAAGGTCTAATTTCAGAATATGTTTCCCCAACTCAACACAATACAGGCTTGATTTTGTACATTACATGTATTATAATGAGGTTAATTAGATTTCAGGGATATCTAAACCGTTTTCGGTTGGCGGAGTGTAATATGGCGAAATATAAAAAGCCCCTGCGGCGGAGTCTGCTGGCGGGGATCGTGGTGTTTATACTGCTGCTGTGTGTGGTGCTGAGCGTTGTCCAGACGGCGCACTATCGGGCGATGTACTTTGAGCAGTACGAGCATTATATCAAAAACGTGCTGAGTTTTGTGTCCGGCGCCATCGACGTGGACGATCTCAGAGTGTGCATGGAGACCGGCGTGGAATCGGAAAAGTTCCACGAATTGCACGCGATGCTGGATCACCTGCGGGATACCGTCAACCTGCACTTTATCTATGTGATTGTTCCGCTGAACACGGAGCCGATGGACAACATCAAAAACGTCATCGCCGGCGTCAGTCGGGAGGAATACGAAACCATACCGGATCAGTTGGTCTATCTGAACATGCTGACCGGGGACTCCTATTCCCCCGCGACGGCGAAGAAATACCTGGACGCCTACAATTCGGGCAGACTCACCTTCTTCGAGGAGCGCAGCCAGTGGGGCGACGACTACACGGGTCTTCTGCCGCTGTACGATTCCCAGGGCAGCAAGGTGGCCGCGCTGTGTGTGGATATCGATATCCGTGAAATCCACGAGGCGCTGATGAAGAACGTCCTCGGCATGGTTGGGATGATACTGCTGCTGGGCGCAGGCTTCGCGGCGGCGTTCACCCTCTGGGCCTCCCGCAATCTGACCGCCCCCATCGAGCAGCTTGAGGACAGCGTGGCCAAATTTGCCGCCAACTGCGACGACCAGAAGAACCCGGAGGCGCTGGTGATCGACGTGCCGCCCATAGAGACGGACAACGAGGTGGCCTCCCTGGCCCACGCCGTCGCCAAGATGAGCGAGGCCATGCGCGGGTATGTCCAGAATATCGTCTACACCGAGAGCGAGCTGGCCCGGATGATCGTGCTGGCCAACAAGGACGCGCTGACCAGCGTGCGCAACAAGAACGCCTACGACGCCTATGCCATCGAGCTGGAATCCAAGATGCGCGGCGGCGATCTGCGCTTCGCCATGCTGATGGCCGACTTGAACCATCTGAAGCGCATCAATGACACCTATGGGCACGAAAGCGGCGATATCTACATTCAACGCTGCTGCAAGCTGATCTGCGAGATATTTGACCACTCCCCCGTCTTCCGCATCGGCGGTGATGAGTTCGTGGTGGTTTTGCAGGGACAAGATTACGAGAACCGTGATGCGCTGATCCGGAAGGCCCGGGATACCTTCCGCGCCGCCTCCCTCGACAAATCGCTTCAGCCCTGGGAGCGCTGCTCCGTCTCCATTGGCGTTTCCGAATACCAGCCCGACACCGACAGCCGTCTCGAAGCCATACTGGCCCGAGCCGATAAAAATATGTACACCGAAAAGGAGCGCATCAAGGCCGACGACGCGGTCAAATCATAAATACAGGCTGTGTCTTTCCATCAAGAAACGCAACAACCCGACGGTCAAAGGACCGTCGGGTTGTTGATTTTCAGCAGGGACTGCTTAAATTCTCTGATAAATTGGAAGCTGTCGGGAAAACGAACTATCCCTGTAGGGGCGCCGTTTCGGCGCCCGCTTTCTGCGAGATGCCACGTTCTATCGGGAACGTATTGCTTACCCCTCCACGAGCTGGGTCAGCAGGGCATTGGAGCGGCGGAGGAACTCGACCATGCGGTCGGCCACCAGGGGCTGGCGGGCCATCTCGGCGAGGTCGGCCACCTGGGCGGCGATGGACTGGGTCTTGTCGTCATCCTCGGCGCTTTCCAGCCACTTGACCAGCGGATGCTTTTCATTGAGTACCAGGGTTCGCTTCTCGGGAAGGCTCATGCCGGTGCGGCCGAAGCGGGTGGACATCTCGGTAAAGCGGCGGTTCTGCTCGTCCACGGTGATCATGGAGATCATGCCTTCGTCCTTGAAGGGCTTGAGCTGGACGTCCACGGTGTCGTCGCCCATAGCCTTGCGGAACATGCCCTCTAACTTGAGGCGGGCGGTCTCGTCGGTCTCGCCGTTCTCGGTGAGGCTGTCGGCGGCGGCGTCCACGCGCTTGAAGCTGACCTTGCTGTCCCCGCCGGAGAACTCCAGATGGCTGATGAAGTCGTCGTCGATGAGGGTGTTCAGCAGCACCACGTCCTTGTCCTGATCGGTGTAGAGCTTGATCATCTGGGCCTGCCGCTTGTCGTCGGAGGCGTAATAGACGGTCTTGTTCTCATCGTCGGGGCAGTTGCGGTTGATGTACTCGTCCAGCGTCACATATTCGCCGGCGGTGGTCTTGTAGATCAGGGCGGGCTTCACGCGATCGTAGAACTTCTGGTCGCGGATGCAGCCGTACTTGACGAACATGTGGATGTCGTCCCAGTACTTCTGGTAGTCCTCGCGCTTCGTGTTGAACTCGGTCACCAGGCGGTCCGCCACCTTGCGGGTGATGTAGGCGGCCATCTTTTTAACGTAGCCGTCGTTTTGCAGGAAGGAGCGGGACACGTTCAGCGGCAGGTCGGGGCAGTCGATGACGCCCTTCAGCAGCATCAGGAATTCCGGGATGACCTCCTTGATGTTGTCCGCCACGAAAACTTGATTGTTGAACAGCTTGATGACGCCCTCGGAGGCGGTGAACTCATTCCTGATCTTCGGGAAATAGAGTATGCCCTTGAGGTTGAAGGGATACTCGGCGTTCAGATGGATCCAGAACAGCGGGTCCTCGAAGTCGTTGAACACCTTGTGATAGAAGGCCTTGTACTCCTCGTCGGTGCAGTCGGCGGGGCGCTTCATCCACAGCGGGTTGGTATCGTTGACCTGCTCGGGCTCCTTCGGCGGCTTGGGCTCCTCGCCCTCCTTGGGCTCCTCGGGCTTGGTGACCTCGCTCAGGAAGATGGGCACGGGCATGAAGGCGCAGTGCTTTTGCAGGGTGGAGCGGACGGTCCACAGGTTCAGGAAGTCCTTGTCCGCCTCGCTGATGTACAGCGTGATGGTGGTGCCGCGGGTCTCGCGGTCGGAGGGTTCCGTCTCGTACTCCATGCCGTCCTCGCTGATCCAGCGCACGGCAGGCGCGTCGGTGTAGCTCTTGGAGTCGATGACTACCTTGTCTGATACCATGAAGGCGCTGTAGAAGCCCAGGCCGAAGTGACCGATGATGTCCGCGCCCTTTTCCTTGTCGTCGCCGGCGTACTTGGTGATGAAGTCCGTCGCGCCGGAGAAGGCCACCTGGGCGATGTACTTGATGATCTCCTCCTCGGACATGCCGATGCCGTTGTCTGAGAAGCTCAGCGTGCCGGCCTCCTTGTCCACGATCACGTCGATACGGTCCGGTGTCTCATCCACCGCGGCCTGGCCGTTGGCTACCAGCCAGCGGTATTTCTTCACCGCGTCACAGGCGTTGGACACCAGTTCGCGAACAAATATATCTTTATCTGAATACAGCCACTGCTTGATGACGGGCATGATATTCTCAGCATTGATCGAAACCGTTCCCTTGGACATTTCTGTCACCTCCATTATTTCTATGATGTATTTTACCACTGTTTTTGCGAATGTCAAGTAAAATTTAGCACTCATTGAGATTGAGTGCTAACAATTTCTTGCATGGGTACTTCGATAAACAGGGATTTGGCGGGGAGTTGCCCGCTCTCCTGTAGGGGCGGCGTTGCGCCGCCCGCTGGGTAGAACATGCCGTCTCACGGGGGTGGGCGCCGAAACGGCGCCCCTACAGGGGATAAGTTTGTTATCTCAACAAATTCCAATTTATCTACAACTATACATCATTGAAAGCCCAATAATTTACGCTCCAGCGCTTTACAATGACCCTCGAAGGGACTATAATATTGAATAAATTGTGGACGAGGAAGAGTAGGTCGTTTCACCGATCCAGAGAGGGCGCGGCGGGTGCGAGCGCCTGAGGCCGACGACCGAACACCGCCTCCGAGAGGTCTGCGAACAGGCCCGGTTGACGCCGTTACCGTCTGAAATGAGTGGTCGTTTTATTAAAGCGGCAAACGGGGTGGAACCGCGCCTTTCAAATGGCGTCCCTTGCGAATTCAGCGGGGGACGTCCTTTTTGTCCCCCGAAAACCATTGACAGGAGGAAGAGGATCATGGACAAGGAAGAATACAAGGCTTTTTACGAGAGCGTCTACCGCCATTCCCTGGCCCACATACTGGCCAAGGCGGTCATTGAGATCTACGGTGCCGACAAGGTGCAGTATGCCATCGGCCCGCAGATCGCCGACGGCTTCTACTATGACTTCGAGCTGCCCGCCGCCATCTCCACCGAGGACTTCAAAACCATCGAGGACAAGATGCGCGAGATCATCAAGCGCCGCGAGCCTTGGACCTGCAAGGAGCTGACCCGTGACGAGGCGCTGGAGCAGTTCAAGGGCCAGAAGTTCAAGACCGAGCTGATCAAGGATTTGCCCGAGGACGAGAAGATCACCTGTTACTGGACCGGCGACGACTTCGTTGACCTCTGCCGCGGCCCCCACGTCGCAAATTCCCAGGAGCTGATGAACGCGGCCTTCCAGGTGCGCAGCGTGGCGGGCGCCTACTGGCGCGGTGATGAGCATCGTGAGCAGCTCCAGCGCGTCTACGTCTACGCCTTCACCGACCAGAAGGGTCTGAAGGCGCACCTCCAGTTCATCAAGGAGGCCATGGAGCGGGACCACAAGAAGATCGGCCCACAGCTCGACCTGTTCATGTTCGACGAGACGGCCCCCGGCATGCCCTACTGGCTGCCCCGCGGCTGGAAGATGTATCAGGCGCTGCTGGCCTATTCCCGCAGCATTCAGGACAAGCACGGCTATACTGAAATTTCCGCGCCGGTCATCAACAAGAAGAAGCTGTGGCTGATCTCCGGCCACTGGGCGCACTATCAGAACAACATGTTCATGGTGCCCGGCATCTCCGGCTGGCTGTCGGCGGATGCGGAGATCCCCGGCGTGCTGACCAACCTCCAGGAAGGCGCGGCGGACAACATCACCGTGCGTCTGGCGGCCCAGAGCGCGCTGTTCAACCGCGACGCCGAGGACACCATGGGCGCGAAGCCCATGAACTGCCCCAACGCCATGATGACCTACAAGCGGACGCTCCACTCCTACAAGGAGCTGCCCATCCGCTACAGTGAGTATGACGTGCTGCACCGCAAGGAGAAGTCCGGCCAGATGAACGGCCTGTTCCGCGTGCAGGAGTTCCGGCAGGACGACGACCACACCTTCGTCTCCGAGGATCAAATCGAGTCCGAGATCGCCGACATCATTTCCATCGCCGACGAGATTTACGGCACTTTCGGCCTGACCTACCGCGCCGAGCTGTCTACCCGCCCGGAGGACTTCATGGGCGACATCGAGGTCTGGAACCGCGCCGAGGCGGCGTTGAAAAAGATACTGGACGACAAGTACGGCGAGGGCGGCTACGAGATCAACGAGGGCGACGGCGCCTTCTACGGCCCGAAGATCGACCTGCAGATCAAGGACGCGCTGGGCCGCGAGTGGCAGTGCGGCACTATCCAGCTCGACTTCCAGCTCCCCCACAACTTCGGCCTGACCTACACCACCAAGGAGGGCGGCACGGCCATGCCCGTGGTCATCCACCGCGCCATCTACGGCTCCCTGGAGCGTTTCATCGGCATCATCATCGAGCACTTCAAGGGCGCGTTCCCCTTCTGGATGAGCCCGATGCAGGTGGGCCTGGTGCCCATCCGCGTGGAGCACAACGAGTACGCGAAGGAGATCGAGGAGCACCTCCAGGATCTGGGCATCCGCGTGGAGGCCGATTACGCCGACCTCAACATGAACACCAAGATCAAGAACTACAAGACCATGAAGGACCCCTACATCGTGGTCGTCGGCGACAAGGAGATGCAGGACCGCACGGTGTCCATCACCGTCCGCGGCGAAAAGCAGCAGCTCCACGATGTGCCGCTGGAGAAGTTCTATGAGATGTGCCTCAAGATGAACCGCGAACATTCCCGCGAGCTGATCTCCAAGGCTGAATAAACGGTGCAAAACCGGCTGTATTCATTCCATCATGTGGTTTGAATACAGCCGGTTTTTTGCTACGGTTCGCCTTGACAGATTGGGATTTGTAGGGGAATCGAACCAACCTTGTAGGGGCGCCGTTTCGGCGCCCGCCCCCAACGAAACGCATCGTCCTACCTGGCGGGCGGTGGGACCGCTCCCAGCGGCGCAACGCCGCCCCTACAGGAGAGCGGGTGGCTCCCCCATAAATCCCTGTTTATTGAGTCTTAAAAGCATTATCAGGAAAACCTGTATCGCATCGCACCAGCCCTGTAGAGGTGACGTCTCGCCGCCCGCCCTCCAGGTCCGGACGCATTGCGCAGAATCGATCTATTTGACCCGAATCCTCAAAATATCCCCCTCCCCCACCGTCTCCGGCGCGTTGATGTCGAAGCGCTGCAGGGGGACAGGAGCGACGTCGATGGGATTTCCGACTGCGTCAGTCATGTTTTCTACGGTAATTTTGAGGCCGAAGCTGTTTGGGGACAGGACCTCCAGCATATCCCCCACCTGGACGCGGTTGCGTTGCTCGACGCGGACGCGGCCTCCTTGCAGGCGCTCTTTGACCACGCCGACGAACTTGCAGTCCTGCTGGTAAACGCCATCGTCGGGCGCGTGCTTTTTCATCGCGCCGAAATAGAAGCCGCTGGAGTAGGAACGGTGACTGGCGGCGTCCAGCTCCTTGCGAAGGGTGTCGGTCAGCTCGGGCGTGGACGTGCCATTCATCAGCGCGTCGATCTGGCGGCGGTAGGCATTGGTGACCGTCGCCACATAATAGGGCGACTTCATGCGTCCCTCGATCTTGAAGGATGATATGCCCGCCGCCATGAGCTGATCCAAAAATTCCAGGGTACAGAGGTCGAAGGAGCTGAGGATGGTCGTGCCGCTGTCGTCCTCCTCCACGGGAATGTATTCGCCGGGGCGCTTCTCCTCCATCAGATGATAGACCCAGCGGCAGGACTGGGCGCAGCCCCCGCGGTTGGCGCTGCGGTCCGTGAGGTAGGCGCTGATCATGCAGCGGCCCGACCAGGCCATGCACATCGCACCATGAACAAAGGCTTCAAGCTCCAATTCAGTCGGAGTCTTGGCGCGGAGCTCGGCAATCTGCTCCAATGTCATCTCCCGTGCCAAGACCACGCGGCTCGCGCCCATGTCATAGTAGACCCGCGCCGCCATGTAATTTTGGCAGTTGGCCTGGGTAGAGACGTGGATAGGCAGGTCAGGCGCGGCCTTGCGCATGACGGCGATGGCGCCGAGGTCGGCCACGATAGCGGCATCCGCGCCGCAGTCTTTGAGGGCCTGGGCGTAGTCCGGCAAGGCGTCCAGCTCGGCATTGGTGGGAAAGGCGTTGACGGTGACGTGGAGCTTCTTCCCGGCGGCGTGGACCCTTTCAGCGGCGGTCTTGAGGTCGTCCATGGTGAAGCCCACGGTGCCTGCACGCAACTGGAGCTTCGGCCCGCCGACGTACACGGCGTCCGCACCGAAATGCAGGGCGGTATCCAGGCGCTCCAGGTCCCCGGCGGGTGAGAGCAATTCAGGTCGGTTCATGGTCATTCGTCGTCCTCGGGGCGATATTCGGTGTCGTCCCAGTTCTCCGGGCGGAGGCCGATGTTGGTGGCCGCGCCCTCGATGCGGGTGTTCATGAAGGTCTCGCAGAGCCAGTTGGCGTAAGAGACGGTGATGAGCTTGTTGAAGGCCACCATGAACACGAAGTACAACAGCGTCAAGCCCAGCAGGATGTACTGGGTCGCGCCGGGCAGCAGACGGATCAGCACCACCGCCAGAATCGGCACCGCCAGCGTCAGCAGCTTGAACAGCACCGCGAAGGGCAGCCGCCCGATTGTCAGCAGCAGTGCGTTGCGGATGACGTCCCTCAGCTTCAGTTCATAGGTCACCATCAGCACGTACATCAGCATGGTCATCATCGACCAGATGATCGCCGCCAGCACCAGCAGCGCCACGGGCAGCATGAATATGGGCGAGGCCTTCGCCATGTCGCCATAAAACTGCACGCCGATGAACACCAAAAACGGAAGCGCGCCGGTGATAATGCTTACGGGCAGAGCCTGCTTCCAGTTGCCCTTGACGGCGTCCCAGAAATCGCTGAGCACGAAGCTGTGCTGATCCCGCGCCCAGTTGCGCAGCACGTAGGTGATGCCCGCGTTGAAGGGGCCCGTAATGGCGATGCAAGGCCAGAGGATCATCAGCCACATGGAGATGACGTTCAGAAAGTCCTCGTTGGCGTAGGTGACGGACTCATTTAACTGCATGCCGTTCATCAGCACCAGGTTCATCACCGTCCATATGATGGCGGGAATCCAGCACACCAGATACAGCAGATTGATGCCCACCAGCGACGACCAGCGCACCTTCAGCACCGCGCCGAACAGCTCCAGCCGGTTCGCCGGCAGGTCTGCCACCGTCATGTCGGCCTTGCCCTGCTTGCCGTAGAAATAATTGTTCATCATGTCCTTGAAAGCCATGGGATTACCTCCGTTGAAACGCAAGGATTAATGGAAAATGAATAGTGCCTTTGTCAGCAGGCAACCAATCATTATCCTTTCATTACATCCTCCGCTTGATATCTGAAATCAGTATGTCCCCCACCACCGTGCGGTCCTCGGCGGAGAAGGCCTGGGGGAAGTTGTCGGAGAAGAGGATCTGGCTGTTGGGCGGGAACTCGTCGTCGCCCTCCCAGACGATAAGGCGCACATCGTAGCCGGGCATGACCTCCAACTGATAGGAGGCGTCGCCCTTGTCCAGCTTGATGGCCGGAGTCTTGGCCATGGCCCGCTCGAAGGCGCCCAGGTGAATGCCGAAGGTGAAGGCGGCGCGATTGAGGCAACGGCCCGTGAAGGGCTTCAGATAGACCTCGCCCCAGGGCATCTCACGATAGGGCAGGAACTGGCCGGTGCCGATAGACTTCTTGCCCTCCAATAAATAGCGTATCAGAAGCATCTGCGCAGGCAGGTTTTCCAGCGCGAAGCCCGTCGGGTTGTCGGAGCGGATGCTGAAAGCGGGCCAGGTCAGCTCGTAGTCCACGTAAAACAGGCGCATCTGAAAGCTCTGGGTCAGCGGGTCGTATTTCACGCCGCAGCGCTCGGTGGCCTCAATAGGGTCCAGCTTTGCGTAGAGGGCGGTGTAATGCTCAAAGGGCACCATTTCCTTGTGATTCTCGATCGTCGCCATGTGCGTCTCTCCTTGTCATCATTTGCCTATTTTATATTACATGATGGCGGGGCAAACGTCAAGTGAAAACCATTCAGAATCCTTTGACAACCTGAACTCCTCCCCGATTTAACGGAAAGCCACTATGAATCAATATATTATTTGTCTATAATTAGTCGAAGTTGAAAAACTTTACTGCACATCGATCGAAACAGGGACAGCCCCGCTGTCCCTGAACAATGAAAGGTGGATGGATACTATGTCTGAACAGGGAATCCGTGACGCGAGGTCGCTGGGTATGCCGAAGATGCTGCTGCTGGGCTTCCAGCACATGTTCGCCATGTTTGGCGCAACGGTGCTGGTGCCGGTGCTGACGGGTCTGCCGGTCTCGACCACGCTGCTGTTTGCGGGACTGGGCACGCTGCTCTTCCACTTCCTGACCAAGGGCGAGGTACCCGCCTTCCTGGGCAGCTCCTTCGCGTTCCTGGGCGGCTATGCCAGCGTGGCGGCGATGTTCAACAACACCGAGGCGCTGAACTGGATCCCCTACGCCGGCGTGGGCGTGGCTTGCTCGGGCCTGATGTACGCCGTGCTGTCGGCGCTGTTCAAGTCCTTCGGCGCGAAGCGGGTCATGCGCTACTTCCCGCCCATCGTCACCGGCCCGGTCATCATCTGCATCGGCCTGTGCCTGGCGAATTCCGCCATCAACAACTGCGAGGCCAACTGGTGGATCGCCATACTGGCCATCGCCATCGTGGTGGTCTGCAACATCTGGGGCAAGGGCATGATCAAGATCATCCCCATACTGCTGGGCGTCGTGGGCAGCTACATCGTGGCCGCCATCTTCGACCAGGTGGACTTCTCCGGCATCGCCTCCGCGGCCTGGGTGGGCTTCCCCATCAACTTCGATAACACCGTGTTCAGCCTGTTCAAGGGCTGCGACGGCGGCAAGCTGGTCAGCGCCATCGTCATCATGGTGCCCATCGCCATCGCCACGATGATCGAGCACATCGGCGACGTCTGCGCCATCTCCTCTACCGTGGGCCGCAACTTCGTGGCCGAGCCCGGCCTGCACCGCACCCTGCTGGGCGACGGCATGGCCACTGCGCTGGCCTCCCTGTTCGGCGCGCCGGCCAACACCACCTACGGCGAGAACACCGGTGTACTGGCCCTGACCAAGGTCTACGACCCCGCCGTCATCCGCATCGCCGCCGTGCTGGCGATACTGTTCTCATTCTGCCCCAAGTTTGCGGCGCTGGTCTCCGCCATGCCTGCCGCCACCATCGGCGGCGTATCGCTGATCCTCTACGGCATGATCTCCGCCGTGGGCGTGCGCAATGTGGTTGAGAATCAGGTGGACTTCACCAAGTCCCGCAACATCATCATCGCCGCCCTGATCCTGGGCCTCAGCCTGGGCATCAACTTCTCCAGCGCGGGCGCCATCGTCCTCGGCCCCGTCAGCCTGTCCGGTCTGGCCGTGGGCGCGCTGGTGGGCATACTGCTCAACGCCGTCCTCCCCGGCAACGACTACGAGTTCGGCAAGGACCTCCAGGGCGACACTGCTGTGAACTTCAAGGTCTGATATTGACAGACGAAAACCCGTCCGCTTGTTGGACGGGTTTTTCATTTGTCACGACAATTGAAGATTTGTGGGAAGAGCTGTACTCTCCTGTAGGGACGGGCGCCGAAACGGCGCCCCTACAGAGTTATCTCATTTACCCTACAAATTTCCATTTACCAGAAATCACTTCCTTGAAATGCGCTTTCTCGCGGGTACGATGGCCCTCTGGGGACAGACCAGTATGCAGAGGTGACAGCCTACGCATTTTTTGCCGTTCAACACGGGACGGCGCTGCTCGTTCAGCCGAATGGCCTGATGGCCGCCGTCGGCGCAGGAGATGACGCAGCGGCCGCAGCCGATGCACTTCTCATGGGCGAATGTCGGGAAGAGCACGGTGTCCCGCTCCAGGGCGTCGGTGGTGGCGTCCAAGGCGTCCAAGCCCAGGCCGATGAGGTCTTTGACGCTGTCGATGCCCTTCTCGGAGAGGTAGAGATTGAGGCCCTCCTTCAGGTCGTCGATGATGCGGTAGCCGTACTGCATCACGGCAGTGGTGACCTGTATGGAGCCGCCGCCCAGCAGCATGAATTCCAGCGCGTCCTGCCAGGTCTCCACGCCGCCCATGGCACTCAGGTGCATCCCCCGGAGGCTGGGATTATGGCCCAGCTCCGCGATGAAGCGCAGGGCGATGGGCTTGACGGCGTTGCCGCTGTAGCCGCCCACGGCGCTCTGGCCTCGCACGGCGGGAGCCGAGACGAAGGTGTGGATATTCAAACCCACAACAGATTTAATGGTGTTGATGGCGGCGATGCCGTCCGCGCCGCCCCGCTTCGCCGCCTCGGCGGCGGGACTCATATTCGCCACGTTGGGCGTCAGCTTCGCCAGCACTGGGATATGGCAGGCCCGCTTGGCCGCGGCGGTGAAGCGCTCCACCAGCTCCGGCACCTGGCCGATGTCCGAGCCGAGGCCGCCCTCTGCCATGTTGGGACAGGAGAAGTTCAGCTCCACGGCGTCTGCGCCGTTTTCCTCACACAGCCGGGCCAGCTCGCCCCACTCCGCCTCGTTCTGGCCCATGATGGAGGCCAATATGAATTTGCTGGGATACTTCGCCTTCAGGCGGCGGAAGATCTCCATGTTCTCGGCGACGCTGTGGTCGGAGAGCTGCTCGATGTTCTTGAAACCCATAATGCCGCCGCCGTCGCCGGTGATGGCGGAGAAGCGGGGCGAGGCCTCGTGGATGTCCATGGAGCAGATGGTCTTGAAGCAGGCCCCGGCCCAGCCCGCCTCGAAGGCCCGTGCGCACATGTCGTAGGTGCTGGCCACCACCGAGGAGGAGAGCAGGAACGGGTTTTCCAGCGGTATGCCGCAGAGGTCGCATTTCAGCCGGTCCTCATTCTCCGGCACTGGCGTCTCCGTCACCGGCCTGACCTGATAGTACAGCCGATTGACCAGGTCCCGGATGGGCACCTCGCCCGGCCGCACGCAGGCACGCTCACAGGGCGCGGGACAGGTGACGCAGGGATTTTCCTTCGGGAGCCGGGCAACCGCGCCCTGCTCATTGCGAAACCATATGCTGCGCAACAGGCCGGAGGGATCAAGTTCTTCACATGCCGCGTCACAGGGCGCGTCCATGCACATCGCGCAGTGGATCATGTCTCTTCGGGCGATGATCGGTTCATTGCTGATCATTCTCGCGTCACTCCTTTCATCTTATGGCTGACATCGAAACCCTGTGTGTCAACGATTCATCTTTTGCCGTATCCGCGCGGACAGCTCCTTCAGTTCATCCCTGGACAGCTCGTGCAAATGCTCCAGCTTGTCCGTTATGGCGGCGAGGGAATCCTTTTTGCGCAGCTCCATGGTCTGGGTAAAGTAATTGACCACGACAGCTGTCACGATGGCCACCACGAAAACGGAATAGAAGGACAGCACGATGGAGATCACGCGGGCCAGCGTGCCGTGCACCACCACATCGCCAAAGCCGATGGTGGACGCGACGGTAAAGCAATACCATATCGCCTCGCCATAGGTGTACATGTCCGGTTCAGCCAGCCAGATCACCAGGGCCGAGAGCAGGAGCAGCGCCAGGAAGGACCCCATGATGGCGTCGGTCCCCGTCTCACGGATGATCTTCCAGAGCAGTCTTGTCTTTTTGAACATGTCGGTATAGTCCTTTGTTAATCAGTTGCATTCACAAATTGGGATTTGTTGAGGTGACCTCGAACTAACACCTCGACAAATCCCCGTTAATCGACCAAACCCAACAGTGCCTTATCAAAGCAGATGCGCGCATTGCTTGTCGAAGGATATGAAGGCGTCGTCGCCCACGTTGAAAATCTTCTTGTTGATGGGGCAGTTGTCGGTGATCTTGACGAGGGTGTCCCCCACCCGTACGTGGTAATTCTGGTAAGCGCCCATGAAGCAGGACAGCTCCACCTTGCAGGGCAGCATGCCCTTGTCGGCAATGACGATGGCTTCGGGGCGGAGGACGATCTTGGCCTCGGCTCCGGGGGATGCCTTGCCTGCACCGTCAGTCGCCACCGATACCGGATGGCCGTTGACATCGATCACCGTCTCATTGGCGGCAGTAGTTTTCACCGTGCCCTTCAGGAAATTGCACTCGCCGATGAAGTCGGCCACGAACTCACTGTTGGGGCGGTAGTAGATCTCCGTAGGCGAGCCCATCTGGGCGATGACGCCGCCCTTCATCAGTATGATGTTGTCGGAGATGGACATGGCCTCGGACTGGTCGTGGGTGACGTAGATGGCGGTGATGCCCAGCTTCTGCTGGATGCGGCGGATCTCCGTGCGCATCTGCACGCGGAGCTTGGCGTCCAGGTTGGAGAGGGGCTCATCGAAGAGCAGCACGCCCGGCTCCACCACCAAGGCACGGGCCAGGGCCACGCGCTGCTGCTGGCCGCCGGAGAGCTGGTTGGTCATGCGGGCCTCCATGCCGGAAAGCTCCACCAGAGCGAGGATCTCCGTCACGCGACGCTGGATCTCATCCTTGGGGACCTTTCTCAGTCGCAGGCCGTAGGCCACGTTGTCGAACACGTTGTAGTGCGGGAAAAGCGCGTAGCTCTGGAACACCATGGCCGTGTCGCGCTTGTTGGGGGTCAGGGCGTTAATGGGCTCGCCGCCCAGGTAGATTTCACCCTCGTCCGGCGACTCGAAGCCCGCGATCATGCGGAGGGTGGTGGTCTTGCCGCAGCCGGAGGGACCCAGCAAGGTGACGAAGGTGCCGGGCTCAATGTCGATGTTCACGTCGTGGACAGCGTAAAAGTCCTTGCCGGTCTTGGGGTCCTTGTAGATCTTGGAGATGTGGTTGAGCTTCACGCCCTTGGGCTGTTTGACGCGCATATCGGCCATTTTACTCAGCCTCCTTCATTTGCTTGCTGGTGCCGAAGTGTTTGATGACCCAGTTCATCAGCACCACGGAGCCGTAGGTGATCAGTATCAGTATGGTGGCGAAGGCGCAGGCGATGCTGTAGGCGCCCTTTTCCGCGAATTCATTGATCTGCACGGTGATGAGCAGGTAGCTGGGCGTCACCAGCAGTATGATGGCGGAGATGGCGGTGATGGAGCGCACGAAGGCGGTCACCAGGCCGGAGAGGAAGGAATCCTTGATGAGCGGCAGCGTGACGGAGGTGAACACCTTCAGGCTGTCCGCGCCCATGTCGTAGGCGGATTCCTCGATGGACTTGTCGATCTGACGAAGCGCTGAGATACCGGACCTTGTACCCGTGGGCAGCGAACGAACCACGAACACGATGACCAGTATCAAGCCCGTGCCATAGATGCCGCTGAGTATGCCGGTATGGAACAGGCCGTTGGCGAAGCCGCGGATATAGCCCACGCCCAGCACCGTGCCGGGCACGGCCATGGCGAGAATGGAAACCGCCTCGATGAAGCCCTTGCCCCGGAACTGACGCTTGACCACGAGGTAGGAGATGATCATGGAGAGCAGCGCCGTAATGGGCGAGGCGATCAGCGAGAGCACAAAGGAATCCCGGAAGGCCTGCAAGCCGCGATAGCGGGTGAACACCTGTTGGAACCACTTGAAGGTCAGCGGGGTGAACTTATAGCCCCAGGTGGGGAACAGTGCGCCGATGGGCACGCAGATGTACATCATGATGACGAACACCGCCGCCAGGGAGCAGAGCAGCGTCAGGGGGATGGTGACGGACTTGTCCTCGATGAGCATACGGACGCGGCTGGCCTTGCCGGAGAGTGTGGAGACCGTCTTGCGCTCCAGATAATATTTCTGCACCGCGAACATCGCCAGCGTGATGCACAGCAGCACCACGGCCATGGCCGCCGCGCCCTGCTTATCCATGGCGCCGGTGATTTGCAGGTAGATGGTCGTCGCCAGGGTGTCGTAGCTGCCGCCAATGATCATGGGGTTGGCGAAGTCGGCGATGGATTCGATGAAGGTCACCAGGAAGGCGTTGCCCAGGCCGGGGAGCAGCAGGGGCAGCGTCACCGTGGTGAACACCGTCCAGCGGGAAGCGCCCATGTCCCGGGCGGCCTCCTCCATGGAGGGGTCGATGTTCTTGAGCAAGCCCTTGAGCATCATGTAGCAGACCGGGAAGAAGGTCAGCGTCTGGACGATGACGATGCCCCAGTAGCCGTAGATGTTGTTGTCATAGATGCCCAGCAGGAAGCGGGTGATCAGCCCCGCCTTGCCGAACAGCATGATCATGGACAGGGAGAGCACAAAGGGGGGCGACACCACGGGCAGCATGGAGACGACCTTGAAAAGGCCGCCCACCGCCTTGCGCATCCTGACATAGACCTCCACATACGCGAACAGCAGGCCCACCAGCGTGGACAGTATGCCCACCACGAAGCCCACCTTCAGCGTATTGGTGATGGCCCTCCGGAAGGTGTGCATCTGGAAGATGCGCTGGAAGGTCTCCAGAGAAAGACCAGTTTCGCCATAAAGGCTGTCCACCAGCAGTATCGCCAGCGGATAGAGTATGAACAGCGTCAGAAAGGTGATCAGGAGCACGATGGTGGTCATCATGATGGGGTCCGCCATCAGCTTCTTCCGATCCAGCGCCGCGCTTTGGCCGCGTGCCATCAGCAGCCTCTCCTTTCGTGGGTGAGATTGGGTAATAAGAAAAATGGGAATCATTTCCTGTGATGGGCCTGGTTCGTATCCCGACAAGCTCCGTTTATAACGGAACTCCGCCTCACAGCTCCTTAAACGTCACCATCGCCTCAAACTGATACCAGGGGTCGCCGCGATCGAGGGTGGTCGCCATCAGGATGGTCATATCGGGCGTGAGGGTCAGGGCGGTTTCCTCGCCACCCACGACGAAGGTCACGGGTGCAGAGAAATCCACCATGTGCTCATTGAGGAACATGCTGAACTCGCCGTTCACGTTCTGGGTATCGACGATGAAGCGGTTGTCGCCGTCCGCCTTCACGGTTATCACGCCCTGATTGGTGGTATAGGGGGCCGAGAGGTAATAAAAGCTCTCCGTCTCCCGAAGCTCCGCGCGGGTGGTGAGGTCCCACACGACATTCAGCGGCATGGGGTCGCGGGTATACTGGTCCATGTAATCCGGCGGGAAGGAATCCACGGGCTCATGGGTGCGGTCACCTTCTTTGAGC
Source organism: uncultured Eubacteriales bacterium (assembly GCA_902785105.1). Taxonomy (GTDB): domain Bacteria; phylum Bacillota; class Clostridia; order Christensenellales; family Aristaeellaceae; genus UBA2862. Next base: position 63,407 of record CACZXF010000001.1, read on the forward strand.
CAGGCGGCAGCGTCGCTCATCACCTCGATGGGCACGCGGCTGGAATCATCGTAGTTGTGCCCCTCGTTGTAGTGGATCAGCGTCCGGTGCTCATAGCCGCCGTTCCGGCTTTGGAGCTCGTCCAGCTTCATGCCGTATTCGGCGGTGACCTTATTGCGGTCATACTCCGCGTCGAACTCGCCCGCCTGGAGCTGTATGGGCAGGTTCCGGAGGTTGATCAGGGAGACGCCGTTGGGATGGCCGGAGGACATGTTGGCCGCGGCGAAGCGGTCCGGCATACGGGTGGAAATGGCGTACACGCCGTCGCCGCCGGCGGAGAAGCCCTCCAGGTAGACCCGGTTGGGATCGACGTCCTCCGTGAGGATCATGTACTGTATCAGCCGGTCATAGAGGGGATAGGATTCCGGGTTGAAATGGGTGTCCCAGGTGTCCCGCACGCCCCGGACCGCCACATAGACGCCGCAGTCCAAATCATCCGAGTAGTAGAGCATCATGTCCACCCACTGGGAATCGTTGAAATCCGGCGTCTCGTCCCAGCCGCCGCCGTGCATGGCGATGTAGAGGGGGTAGCCCGCCTCCGGCTTGTCGCCGATCACCTGCACCGAATAGCGCATGGTCGCCTCGCCGAAGGTCATGGCCTTTTCCTGGGTTTCGCGGAGCAGCGTTTCGTCGCTCAGCATTTCTTCGCGGTAGTTGTCCCAGGCCGCCTCGCGGACTTCGTCCAGATCATCGATCTCAAGGGCCGGGGAATCGGGAATGACCAGAGGCTCCACCACTACCTGGGCATGGGCAGTGAGAGACAGCAGGAGGACAAGCATAGACAGTATCGCTAATTTTCGATTCATGGGTTTTATCACTTCGCTTTCCGGGTGCTTTTTTAGGGTATATATTGGAATTTGTCGCGGAGTCAAGCCGACCTTGTAGGGGCGCCGTTTCGGCGCCCGCCCCCAACGAAACGCATCGTCCTACCCGGCGGGCGGCGCAACGCCGCCCCTACAGGAGAGCGGGTAGCTCCCCGTCAAATCCCCCATTTCTTATCGTCGCCATCTTAGAAACAATACCCCCGCCCCGATGGGGGCGGGGGTCAGCTTGAGCTATGGGGTTATTCGGTCTTGAAGCGGTCGTCGGCGGCGTCGCCGAGGGCGTTCATGACCTCCTCCACATACTTGGAGGTGTTGGCGGCGGCGTCAGCGAAATCGTAGCCGTCCCAGACGAGGTTGGGGTCGAGGCCGAAGTCGATGGCGGCCTGGGGCTGGGTGGCGTTGTCCAGCACGAGGAACTGATAGGAGCCATAGTTGGCGGCCAGCTCGACGCACTCGGGGCTCAGGGCATACTCCAGGAACAGCTTGGCGGCTTCGGGATGCTTCGCACCCTTGAAGATGGCCACCGGGCCGATCTCGCAGGAGGTGCCATCCTTGGGGATGATGAGCTGGATGTTCTCATAGCCGTTGTCCACGATCTGGGTGATGCCGTCGTGGAGGAAGCCGATGCCGATGGTGCACTCGCCGGTGCCCACGTTCTTGGAGGGACCGGAGCCGGACTTGGTGTACACCTGGATGTTCTTGTCCAGGTCCACCAGGTACTGTATGCCCGCGTCGTGGCCCTTCATCTGGAGCAAGGTGTTCACGACCAGCTTGGCAGTGCCGGCGGTATTGTAGTTGGACAGCCAGATCAGGTCCTTGTATTCGGGCTTGAGCAGGTCGTCCCAGGTCTCCGGCGCGGCCAGGCCCAGACGCTGCAGCTCGTCCTTGTTGGCCATGAAGCCCAGGATGCCGGTGTAGATGCCGTACCAGTAGCCGTTGGGGTCCTTGTAGATGTCCTTGGACAGGTGGGCGGCGTTGGCCGGCACATAGCTGTTGTCCAGCAGGCCCTTGGCCGCGGCGTCGTCATAGGGGTTGTTGGTGCCGCCGAACCAGACGTCGGCGGAGGGGTTGCCGTTCTCCTCCTCGATCTTGGTGGGCACCTCGCCGGTGGAGAGGCGCTGATACTGGGTCTTGATGCCGTAGAGCTCCTCAAAGTGCTGGCAGGCCGCCGCGAGATATTCCTCCTCGCAGGAGCCGTAGACCACCAGCTCGCCCTCCGCCTTGGCCGCGGCCACCAGGTCGGCGTCCGCCTCCGCCAGCGCGGATACGCAGGTCAGCGCCATCAGCGCGGCCAGCAGCAATGCAAACAGCTTTTTCATCCTCAAAACCTCCTGTTGTATAATGTTGAAAAACCGTAACGTTTTTACCATTTCTTATTATAATAGTGGAGGTTGAGATTGTCAAGGTGTTTTGAGCAATTGAAAATTGATAATTGAAAATTAATCGTCGCTGTCGCACACATCGGTAGCTCATTTTTCAATTTACAAAAAAGAGACGCGCCAGAACGACGCGTCCCGATGTTTTATGCAGTTACCTCGTAGCCCGGTCAAACAGCGCCTCCACCTCTTTGGAGGGTTCGCCGGAGGCCTTGGAGACGAGGACGGCGACGATCATGCCGGCAATGAAGCCGGGGATGATCTCGTAGATGCCGGTAGCGGAGAGGGTCATCAGCCAGAGGATGTCCACGGCCGCGCCGGCGACGATGCCCGCCGTAGCTCCGGCGAAGGAGAACTTGCGCCAGAACAGGCTCAGCAGTATGGCGGGACCGAATGCCGCGCCGAACACGCCCCAGGCATTTTCCACAAGGCCCATGATGGTGCCGCTGTTGGGATTGGAGGCGATGATGAGCGCCGCGACGGAGATGGCCAGCACCACGATGCGGCCGGCCCAGAGCATCTCATGGTCGGAGGCCTTCTTGCGGAACACGGGCTTGTAGACGTCCGACGCGAAGGCCGAGGACGCCGCCAGCAGCTGAGAATCGGCGGTGCTCATGGAAGCCGCCAGTATGGCGGAGAGCAGTATGCCGGACACCAGCGGCGGGAAGATGCGACGGGTGAGCTGGATGAACACGGTGGAGCTGTCGGCGATCTCGCCCAGGAACATGCGGCCCACGCAGGCGGACAGCACGGACATGGTGAGGATGATCAGCGTCCAAGTGATGCCGATAGCGCTGGACTTCCGAAGCTCCTTATCCGACCGGATGGACATGAAGCGGATGATGATGTGGGGCATTCCGAAGTAGCCGAGACCCCAGCCCAGGCCGGAGACGATGTCGCGCCAGTCGGCGGTCAGGCTCCAGAAGTGCTCCGGGAAGGCGGTGTTGGCCTCCACCGCGCCGGACTGGATCAGGCTCCAGGCGAAGATAGGCGCGATCATCAGGGCCGCCAGCATCAGCATGCCCTGGAAGAAGTCCGTCCAGCAGACGGCAGAGAAGCCGCCCAGGAAGGTGTAGGCGATGATGATGGCCGCGGCCAGATACATCGCCACCGTGGGGTCCATGCCCAGCACGGTGTTGAACAGCGTGCCGCAAGCCTTGATGGAGGAGGCGGCGTAGACCGTGTAAGCCACGATGAAGATCACGGCACAGACGATTTGGAGCGCCTTGCTTTTCGAGAGGAAGCGGTTGGTCAGGTACTGGGGGATGGTGATGGAATCGTCCGCCTCAATGGAGAAGCGGCGCAGCCGCGGAGCCTCGAAGATCCAGCTCAGCGCGTAGCCGATCATCAGGCCGATGGCGATCCACGCCTTGCTCACGCCCGCCGCATAGATCGACGCCGGCAGGCCCATCAGCACCCAGGCCGACATGTCCGAGGCCCCCGCCGACAGGGCCGATACCCACGGGCCCATCTGACGGCCGCCCAGGAAGTAGTCCTTCTCGTTGCCGCCCCTGGACTTCAGGAAGAAGTAAAACCCGATGCCCACCATGGCCACCAGGTAGATCACAAACACAGCCAGTTCAGCAAAATTCATTCGTTTCTCCCCTTCTGCTCAAATCTATATATGGAAACAGTGTCTATTATACATCATTTCTATTAATTATTCAATTCGCCTCGCCATATCTGCACTTTTCTTTAACACCGCTTTAATACGGTAAATTAAAATCGTGTTGAGAGTTATAGTCAAATGTTATAGCCGACCATCGAATCTTCGTATTTGACATTTTCATACTATGTTGATATGATATTTGTAGTCAAAGGGAAGGAGCACAAGACCATGTCGATATTGCTGAGCCGGAATCGAATGTGTGCGTAAATACCGCCGTTCGTTTCCATTTATATAGATGTTAAAGGAGAGAAATAAAATGTCAGATATTCGTTCTTCCAAAAACTGGGCCTTTGAAACCAGACAGCTCCACATCGGCCAGGAGAGCGCCGATCCCACCACGGACGCCCGAGCGGTGCCGATTTACGCCTCGACTTCCTTCGTGTTCCACAATTCCCAGCACGCTGCCGACCGCTTCGGCCTGCGGGATGCCGGGAACATTTACGGACGGCTGACCAACCCCACCAACGATGTTTTCGAGGCTCGCATCGCCTCTCTGGAGGGCGGTTCGGCGGCGCTGGCGGTTGCCTCCGGCGCGGCGGCCATCAGCTACGCGCTCCAGGCGTTGGCGAAGGCCGGGGAGCACATCGTCGCCGCCAAGACCATCTATGGGGGCACCTACAATTTGCTGGCCCACACCCTCCCGCTGACCAGCGGCATCACCACCACTTTTGTCGATCCCGAGGTGGAGGGGTCCTTTGAGGCCGCCCTGCAGCCGAACACCAAGGCGATATTCATCGAGACGCTGGGCAATCCCAACTCCAACCTCATCGACATTGAGGCCGTCGCCGCCATCGCCCACAAAGCCGGCATACCGCTGGTGGTGGACAACACCTTCGCCACGCCCTATCTGGTGCGGCCCATCGAGTGGGGCGCGGACATCGTGGTCCACAGCGCCACCAAGTTCATCGGCGGCCACGGCACCGCCATCGGCGGCGTGATCGTGGAGGGCGGCAAATTCGACTGGAAGGCCGGGGGCAAGTATCCCTGGATCACCGACCCGAACCCCAGCTACCACGGCATATCCTTCGCCGACGCCGTGGGACCGGCGGCCTACGTCACCTACATCCGCGCCATATTGCTGAGAGACACCGGCGCGACCCTCTCCCCCTTCCACGCTTTCCTGTTCCTGCAAGGTCTGGAGACCCTCTCCCTCCGTGTGGAGCGCCACCGCGACAACGCGCTGAAGCTCGTTGATTACCTCTCGAAACACCCACAGGTGGAGGCCGTCCACCACCCCGCACTCCCTTCCGAGCCCAGCCATCCCCTCTACGCCAAGTACCTCCCCCAGGGCGGCGGCAGCATATTCACCTTTGAAATCAAAGGCGGCGCGGAGACGGCTCAGAAATTCATCGACAACCTGCCCATATTCTCCCTGCTGGCCAATGTGGCCGACGTCAAGTCTCTGGTCATCCACCCCGCCAGCACCACCCACAGCCAACTCACCGAGGCAGAACTGCTGGACCAGGGCATCCGCCCCAACACCATCCGCCTCTCCATCGGCATCGAAAACGCCGATGACCTCATCGCCGCGCTGGATGTTGGATTTGAAGCGATCAGAGTCTAAAGACACACTGCTAAATCCCCGTTTATCAATATCTCCATAATCATCAAACCGGCAGGACATCGCGTCCCGCCGGATTTTTCACGTGTAGATCTATGTCAACGCCCTTTGCCCCGGGCGATATGGGGCATGTTGTTCTATCAGGTGAGGCTGGTCATCGTCCTGCCGCAGCGAGGGCAGAGGCCACTGCCGGTGGCACAGGTGGTGCCGCAGTTGGAGCACTGAGCCACAGCCTGACGGCGTCCATTGGTCGGTGCAGGCGGACAGGCGTAGACATTGCCGCTGGTCCCGTTGGTCGACGCGCCGCCCATCTCATCCACGCTCTCAAAGGCGCAGGAGGACTGAGGGAACAAAGGGAGACTGAAGAATTCATTTTTCATCTGATGCTTACCCTAAATTTCAACCCCAAAATCTCTTCATACAGGGTGAAAACACAAAAACGCGGGGACTATGGTTCAGAGCCACAGTCCCCGCGTTTTGTCCTTAGAGGTCGGGAGGTTTATCTTTTTCTTCCCGCATATCTTCGAGGTGTTTTCTGATGAAGGCCGGGAAGGGGACGCCCATCAGGTCGGCGTTTTCGAGGACGGAGATACCCTCATTGGCGATGTAATAGAACACCGTGGCGGTCTGAAAGACCATGGACGTATTGCCGATGGCTTTATCGAGCATGGTGGCCACCAGGACGATGAGCAGTATGAAGCCCTTGCGGGCGATGCCGGTGAAGCCCACCTTGCTGGAGAGGCCGCCGCCCTCGGTCTTCGGGGACTTGCCGGAGATGGCGACGAGAATGCCGGTCAGGTAGTCCACGGTCATCATCACGGCCAATATGGTCAGGGCGGTGGTCCACTCGCCGAAGAGTCCGGCGATGAAGCCGGTGACCAGGCAGACAGCTTTGATAATCTTATCCCACATTTATTCACGCCTCCTTTGTGTTTACTGTCGTTCCATCTCCCGGAGGATCAGGATCACGACAATGATGGCTATGATGTGCTGCATCAAACATCCTCCTCCACCTCGGCATATCTGCCGCTGATCCAGCCCGTTTTGCCGTCGAAGGCGACGAGCTGCCAGCCGTTGGGATAGGTATAGCCCCACCAGTGAAGTCGGTGGACCTTGCGGGCGACGCCCATGCTGGGGTATTCCTTGCCGGGGCCCTGGCGGACGTGGGCGTCGCCGGTCAGGAGGACATAAGGCGGCTCGGGGAGGTCGTCGGCGGGTTCAGGCTCGGGTGGCTGCGGGGCGGCGTCCGGGTGCCACTGGTCGCGGACTTTGGCGCCCAGGGTGACGTTGGCGGCGGCGTGGTGGCTCTCACAGAGCAGGATGTCGCCGGGGAGAAGGCAGCAGCCGCCGGTCAGGTACTTTGAGGCGGTGAGGACCTGGAAGCCCGCTTTGGCGAACTCCGCGCGCATGTTCCGGCTGGTGCAGAGGGGAAGGTCTTGCAGCGCCCGGATGCCGTGGAGATGACCCGCGGCCCGGACGTTGGCGCTGACGCCGGCGGTGCAGTCCTCCTCGCAGGCGGTGACGATCTTCGACGGGTCGAAGCCCGCGGCCCTGAGCTGCTGCCAGTAGGTCGTCCGCTGGGACTGGTCATAGCCGATCCTGTCATTGAGCGCCGCGGCGATGGACAGCCGGGCGATGGTCAGCGCCACGGCCTGATCGGGCCAGCGGAGGATCACCGTCCAGGGGCGATCGTACCAAGCCTTCAGCTCCCATTCATGGCCGGTCTGGTCGCCGGCCTTGCCGCCGTGGTATGCCTTGTTCTCATCGCTTCCAGAATTGGCGATGTAGTGAATCCCGGTCGAGTATATGTATCTATCGAAGTCGATAGCCATTATGTCACCACCTTGTATATCGGTCGGTTCATCGTTGCCGTGCGCTTGAAGAAGATCATGCTGATGCTCTTGCCTTTGTCGTCGTTGCAGCAGTACAGGCAGAGGTCTGCCCATTTTACTGCCGTCAGCTTTTGCCCGGTACAGGTGACGAGGTTTGTGCCGGTATTCGTCCCCGGCATCGCCGCGACGCACTGGTAGATGTGCGCCAGCTCCGGGGTCTGGATCACCGCGGCCATTCCGATGTGGCAGCGCTTGATGGCGTCAAAGCCCTGCTTGGCATGGTCGGCGATGTAATCACAATGGCCGCCGTTAAAGTGTCTGAACAGCTCCGCGCTGTTCTCCCTGTCTACGATGGTCTGGCCCTTGACGGCCCTGCTCCGCTCGTAAAGGGGCACGCTCAGGGCAATGTCGGGGATGTAAAGGAAGCCCGCGTCACCGTAAACGTGCGGTTTTTTCACCGCTGCTCACCTCCTGTTGTCTTTCACGCTGTTCAATGCGCCAGAGCGCCGCCGCCTCGGTGACGCTCGTCCGGTCGCTCATGAAGGCCCTGACGCCCTTGTGGGCGTGGAAGCGGGTCCGCTCATCCAGATCGGCGAAGGCGCGGAGACGGCGGTCGCGGGCGAGGCTGGCCAGGGCGCGGCCATGGAGCTGAAGCGCCCTGGCGGGGGTGATGCTCATGGCGCTGGCAGCCTCGGACAGGGAGCAGCCCGAGAGGTCGCGGAGCTCCACAAGCTGCCGCAGGCGCGGGTCGGCAAGCTGGTCAATGGCCTGGCGAACGCAGGCGCAGGTCTCCTCGCGCATCAGCGCCTCGTCCAATTCGGGCATGGTGTCGTCGGGAAGCATTTCGCCCAGCGTGGCGCTGTTGGCCTTGTGCGAAATCAAAGGCGCATCCATCGAAGCGGCAAGCGAATGGGGATTTTTCAGTTCCCCATTTCGGATTCCGAGGGCGCTGTAGATTTCGCGCAGGATGCAGGCCTTAACGTGCATCATCCAGGTGCGGGGCGTATTTTCGTCATAGGTATTGTAGGCGTTCACCAGCCCGATAAAGCCCACCTGGACCAGATCCTCCACGTCCACAGCGCGATCCGTCCTGCAATAATCGCGGTAACGATTGGCGATGCTACAGATGAAGCCCTTGTAATCCTGGTAAAGCTGCTCATACATTCCCGGCCTCCGCTATTCCAGCCGCTCGCAGATGAAGCGGCCGTAATCGGCATTTCGCCACTGCCCCAGCCCGTGATACGCGCCGTATTCCAGCGCCGCCTCGACGGCCTCCCAGTCCAAAGGATCGCCCTTAATGTTGGCTGAGCGCTTCGGCGGGAGCAGTGTGAGCTCGATTTCCACGCTCCAGGGGTCATCGACCTGCTCCGACGCGGCCAGGCTGACCTTTTCTCCCTTGGGGCCCTGGCTTCGCAGGGGACGCTCCAGGATGTCGTCCTCCATCATGATGGGCTTGCCGTCCCGCAGCAGCGGGATGAAGCGCGGCTCCACAAACAGCATCAGATCCACTTTCGACTTGTAGCCCGCGATCTTATACTGCCCGGAGAGCGCGTAAAGCGCCGCCTTGAAAAAGCCCTTGACCTGATACCCCATGACGCACAGCCGGTTCTGCCTGTCCCGATTGAAAACGGTCAGGCCCCGGTCGTTGAGGTCAAAGGGCATTTCAGCTTCCTCCTCCGCAAGCTCAGACATGGGCGCCTTCTGGGAGATATAAATGGTGCGCAGCTCCTTGCTCGCCGGCAGACTGCCGAGAATAGGAGTCAGGCCACTCAGCCTGTAAACGCGGGATTCCGCTATCAGTTTTCCCATGATGATTCGCCTCTCTGTTCATTGGTGGTGCATAGATTCACTGTTACGCAGCTCAACTGTGCCCGACGCGACCGTGCTTTTACATTGCAATACATTGGAATGCGCGTATATCCTCATTTCGGCAGCGGAAGCGCTTCCATCAGCCTGTGCCTCGGAATCCTTCCCCCGTAGCGCAGAACCAGCCGTTCGACGCCATGCCGATTGATGTAACAATAGCGCTTGTCATAACAGTCCTTCCCGCTCTTTGTCTTCTTGAGCGTCCAGTCATATCTCTTGTCCCCGGCGTCTATCAACGCCGACGCCGCATGGCGCAAGTTTACATCCCAGGGCATCCCCAGGGCGTCGAATACGTCCCGAAGACGGTAGAATGCCGCGCCGTCGATCTCGGCGCAGCGCAGCTCGCCCAGACGCTTTAAGACGTCCGCGTCGGTGGCCGTGACGGGGCCGGTTCTTCCGCTCATGTCATCGCCTCCCTTTAATTTCCGCTGTTCTAAGGCATGACTGTTATATTGAATGCACTCTTTATCACTCTGTTTTTTATGGGGTCTTCAATGGTAACCGGTATGACCTGAATTCGATTCTCTGCTGTTTCTCCGTAAAACATTCTCCAGGCGATGCTGGCGACATTCGACCAACCGGCATACTCATTGTTGTAAGGCCCAATGCTGTTGCTCCTATAGACTCCAGAAATTTCATAATCTGTGTAGTATACGGTTTTATCATCTGTTGTCTTTTGGCTGGTGAGCTTATACGTTTTATTCAACTCTCTGCGGCCATCATCATAGATGTCGAACTGATACATTTCAGCATTATTGAAAGCAGAACAGGCAACCACAGAAATGCTCCTCATTGACCATCCATCATAAAAGAAATAGGCCAAATACCCATTTTCAATTACGAACTCTTTGGCAATGACAATATTGCTATAAGCATCGTCAGTCTTCCACCAGTTATTCATCCAATATATGAATGATGTTCCAACCTCCAAATTATCATGAAACTGTATCCCGGCATTGGCCCAGCTCGCCTTCTTTGGCAGAGTCAGCATTTTCATGGGCACATTTCCCCAAACGGCTCCATGCCTGTCATAACCTGTTACAACCATGCCGGAATAATCAATATCCCCTCCATCCTGATATGTGAGCTTATTCGGCGGTGTGGTGACGTCGATATGCACCGGATAGGGATTCGCTTTGATGGTTATTTCAAACGATGCTGTTATCTGCTGCGATGTTTTCAGGCCGACACACAGCAGGTTGACCACATCTGTTTTATCCTTATACGCGATTTTAGGCAGTTCCAGAGCCTCTATGGGAACTATGCCATTCGGATAAATTCCCCCATTCGTGCATGGATTGCCGTCCGCGTCATAAAGGGTGACCACCATGCCGGTATAATCGATCTGGTCGCCATCGTAATATTCCAATTTCTTCGGCAGCGCGGTCACGGTCATTCTGGCGGGCGCATTGGGGTCCATGTTGATATAAAGCTCAAAATGGTCCTCGAAGGTCTGGTTGGTGCCGGGCACATTCCACTGTACGGGTATTTTTTCAACTCCATCCACCACATCCCCATAGATCATCGTCCAAGCCGTGGGCGCCACCGGGTCGCCGCTGCTCATGGGCGTGACGTGGGCCGTCCAGGGGCCGTCGTAAATGATGTCATCGTAGACGATGGCCTCGCCGCCGGAGGAATACCACACCGTCTTTTTCCTGTAGGTATAGCTGTGCCGGGGATGATAGGTACCGTGCTCAGCGACCTCACCGTTTACCTTTGTTTCGGTGTACTCGATGATCGCGTCCGGGCTGTCCGCTGCCATGATATAGCGAAAAAAGCCATGGAAAGTCCCGTCCGGATTCTTTCTGGCATTGGCGGTCAGCAGCCCGCCCGTGATTTGATATTCATATTTGTATCGATAATCCGGTCGGTAATTATGGGCAACAGGGTCGATGATCCTGCAACAGTAGGTTCCCGAAATGACCGGAGCAACCGACGGCAGTATGTTCAGATCGGATTCCCTGATGCCGCCCTCCGTCTTCCTGATATCCGTCTTTTTCTCCGGCAGGGTCAGATAGCGCAGAGGGATGTAGCCATCCTGAAACAGACCGCCCTGGGTCCACGGTTCCCCCCTGTTATCGATGGCGCGGACCAACATGCCGGTATAGTTGATATTCATATCGTTCATGTAGGCCAGCCGGTCAGGCGGCTTGACGATCTTGATCCTGACGGGTACGAGGGGGACGTACTGGACCACGGCGTCGCCGGTGCCGGTGGTGCGGGGGGTGGTGGGGGTGTATTCCACATAGCGGCCGCCCTCGGTCCAGCCGATGATGGGGTTCTCCATGTCGTAGGGCTCGCCATCGGGGAGGACCATCTGAGTCCTTCCCAGGAGGAGGTCGCCGTAGCGGTAGCTGATGGTCAGCTTGCCGGAGGGGACCTTTTCCAGGTTGGAGCTGATGGTGAGCGTGGCGCTGGCCTGGAGGCCGAAGCGGAAGTCACAGGACTGGATGTAGCCGGTGTAAATGGTGTCCTCGTCGGCGTAGACGCGGACCTTCTGGCCGGGGTAATATTGGGCGTTGTTGATGACGTCCATGCGGATCTCGCCCCGCCGGAAGTATGCGGCGGAGAGCCAGCCGATGACCTGCCGGGAGGATTCGCCGATGAGCGTCACGCCGTCGATGCTGACCTGCCGGCCCGGCAGCTCCGGGGACTCGTCGTTCTCGAAGAGCAGGTCCACGGGATTGTACCACCAGGTCACGCCCTGATCGTCCACGGAGGACTCCCACTGGATGACCTGGACGGGCTCGTCGCCGGGCTCCATGCCCTCCTCCGGCTGCGGGGTGGGGTCAACGTTGGTGAAGTTCTCATAGCCCGTCACGGCCACGGAGCGCATCAGCTCCCGGATGGTCACGGAGGGCTTTATGAACGTGTCGGAGATGGGGATCAGCGCCCCCTTGGCGTAGTAGGCCGTCGCATCCACGTCCGGGGCGGGGATGAATTGCAGCGCCTCGGAAAAGCACTGCCGCACCACGGCCCCCACCGTCACGCACAGCCATTGCAGCCGCTCCCGGGCCGTCTGCTCCGGGCAGAAGCCGGTGACGGTGATGTCATTGAAATAGGGGTCAACGTCGATGTCAAAGGTGTACAGATAACCCGAGGCGGGAATCCTGAAAAGCCACTCGATAAACTGCGGCACCTTCACATTCTGAAACATCTCCGCGGGCAGCTTCCACCGGTCCATCAGCGTCAGGTATGACTGCGCCACGATGCGGACGCACTGCTTACTCACCCGCTCCGCCTTCGTGATGGTGTAGTCCGCCCAGAGCTGGTCCATGTCGTCCTTCAATATCGCCTCGCTGCCGGCCTCAATGCTGTCCTCCGTGATGATGTCCGCCCGGAACTCGTTCACCGGCAGACTGGAGAGCGTCAGGTCCACCTCCGGGGCGAAGGAAATGGATTTTAATTGACGGTAGGGGTCTGGGGAGGCGGCGGGAATGATGATGTACATAGCGCCCTCCTACAGCCTGTAGTCGTTGAGCCAGTCCCCGAAGCTCCGGTTGGGCGGCGGGAGGAGGTTTCGGACGTAGTTGTTCGATACCACGCCCAGCGCTCTCGCGTGTTCGGCGCGGTCGCAGGCGGCATAAAGCCCCGCGTATTTCGCCAGCAGCCGGCGCAGCAGGGCCTCGGTATAGCCCCGCTGGCCGGCGCTCTGAGCCTCCGCCCATTGGGACTGCGTGGTCATGTAATAGGCCTCGTAGAGCGTCAGCAGGGCCACGTTCCGCGCATCGGCCTCCCGCCTCCGGTTCAGCAGCTCGTCGATCAGCAGCTCGTCGCTCTTCAGCTTCATGTCGAACCGCGTGATGAAATAGTCGCTGCTGCGGCTGATGCTGGCCGGGTTGTGCTTCCACAGGTATATGGCCTTGTCGCAATAGCTCTTCTTCGCCGCCAGCCGGATCGCCAGCCCCACAAAGTAGGTGTCCCCAAAGCAATACTGGGAATCCGCGTAGCGGATGCCGTTTTCGTCCAGCCAGGCCCGGTTGAAGATTTTGCCGTGGATGCAGAACAGATCGCGGGGATGCTCCTGAAAGAAGCTCCTGCCCGCCCTGTTCTTCAGTTCCTCGGCGAAATTATAGGAGAACAGCTCCGTGTCCGGGGCCTTTCGGATGCCGGACAGTATGTAATAGAGGGCGAAGGCGTCGGTGAACATGTCATCCGCGTCGCAGAGCATCACAAAATCCGCGCTTGCGTGGCGCAGCAGGGCGTTTCGCGTGGCGGAGATGCCCCCGTGGGGCAGCTTGACATAGCGGCAGGAAAAGGGCCACGCGCTCAGGAAATCTTCGGACAGCAGCACCTCCGAGCCATCGTTGGCGATGATGACGCCCATATCCTCAAAATCAACGCCCTGCTGCAGCGCGATGGAGCTCAACAGCCTGCGCACAACGGATTCAGGCTCTTTGTATTGGGCCACGAGGATCTGCAATGTCATCAAATCCACCCCTTCAAACGACAATATCCCTGTAGTTCTTCATAGGCTTCGAGGTCGTCCACAAATTCCATTTCTAAATCGAGGAAACCGGCATCCTCGGCAGTATCCCTGTACAAAAGCCGGAACTTCAATACGCTGTCCGTGCACATCGTATAAAGCAAGTCCGACCATTTCCCCACGCTGGCGGGGGCCTTTTGCGTTTTGACCTGGAAATCGGTTATAAAATTCGATACATCCAAATTGTAATATCGCGGTATTCCCTCCGCCGTGCGGAAGGCTTCGATGTCAACATATTTTGTCTGCGGGGAAACGGTGGCCGGAACGATGGTGGCCCCTTTCTCCACATTTACCGTAATGTTGCGATAATAGCCCCCCTCGCGGGAATACGTCCCGTTCTCCGTAAAGGTGATGTCCGCGTAATCAACAGGCGGCGTCACATTCACCGTGACCTCTCGAAAATAGCCCTCCTCGCGAGAATACGCCCCGTTTTCCGTGATGGTGATGTCCTCATAATCAACATATGGCTCCACATCCACCGTCACCACGTTGTTGTAGGTTGTGTCATAGCTCCCGTTCTCGGTGACGCTCAGCCCGGTCTGCTCTACCAGCCCGGCCCCGCCGTGCAGCAAAACGACCTTCCCTTTGTCGTCGTACCCGTAAGTATACGGAATGTCTACCACCACACGGTCGTTCAGCGTGGTGTCGTATGCGCCGTTGCCTCTTACCTCCAGCGTCGTTTGAATTTCCAGGCCGTCATCCGTCACGACCTTTCCGATGTCTTCTGCTTCGTAAACATTGGGCACCGCCACGACGACCGGGCTGTAAGCCGCACCCTCCTCGGCGTATTCGCCGTTTTCGGTGACCTCCAGCGGCAGCACCGTCACCTGCTCCGGCTGGTCTCCGGCGTCGCCCCTGCGTTCCACCGGGATGGTGATGTCGTACTCCGTCACGCTGTAGGCCGTATCCTCGATCACGATATAGGCGTGAATGTCCTCCCCCTGCGCCACCAGTGTGTCCGGCACGGCCACGCCGACGGATGTCATGGTCGCCGGTATCGCCGTGCCGCCTGCCGCGTTGGCAAAATGCAGCTTGTAGCGCTCCGGCAGCCCCAGTCCGTTGACGCGGAGGACGCGCCCCCGGTCGGTGGAATAGATTTTGCGCGTCTTCGCCCTGCGCGTCAGCGGGCTCAGCGAGGCGTAAATGATGTTGGTATACATGCGCTCCTCCTCAATAGGCGATGTTGTCCGCATCGGCATAGCTGGCCGTTTTGGCCCAGTGACCCTCGGTCCAGGTGAAGCTGTCGCCCTCCTCCGGCTGGGCGATGTCCGGGATGGGGGCGCGGCCCCGGGTGATGACCTCGCCCAGGGAATGGGCCTTGGTCGGATGGTTGGCCGCGACGGTGAAGCGCAGGCCCGTCCAGTATTTTCCGTCGTTCCACAACCGGACAAACCTGTCCGGGACGCTCTGCACCCGCCCCGTGACCTTCAGCGTGCCCGAATTGTAGGGAAACACGAATTCGTGCCCGTCCACCGGGTCGGTGAGCAGCTCATAGACCTGATTGTAGATGTCCCGGTCGTTCGTCGGCACGGCCACGGCCACGGTGTACTGCATGTAGGTGCCGTAGACGTCGTTGAAGTAGTTCCGATCCAGCATGAGACCGGAGATGTCGGAAGGCCTGATCTCCGCCTCCCGCTCGATGGTACAGGGATAAGGCCAGGTGATCCCGTCAATGGTGTACATCAGTCATTGCCTCCCGTCGATAGCTTCAGTCCCACGCGCTGCTCCTCGGCCTTGTTGAGCCGGTAGATCCATCTCTGCGCGCCCTCAAGCTCGAATATGACGTTGACCGGGCGGCTGTCCCGCACGTCCGGCGGCTGCATGGCCGACATCGCGGCCATCACCGCCCCGGCGATCATCTGCTGGAGGGAGCCCACGCCCACCACGGCCTCCGGGCCCGCGTCTCCCGCCACCTGAAAGGCGCCGTTGGCATAGCCGAACAGTGTGGCATTGCTGAAAATGCGCCCCGCGGACATGGCGCTGGCGTTCTGCTGCACGGGCAGGCCGCTGACGTTGGCGTTGACGTTGATGGAATAGGTGCGGTTGTTCAGGCTGGCCTGGAAGTTGTTCCCGAAGGCCGTCCCGGCATCCGCGCCCGCGCCGCCGATGGCGTTCGACAGGTAGCCCGCCGCAGTGTCGCTGGACTGGGCAAGTATGGCCTCCATGTCCGTCCCGGCGGTCGCGCTGCCGTCCGTGCCGGCGGCACCGATGGCGTCTGTCAGCGCCGCGCCGATGGTCTCGGCGGACGCGCCCATGATCTCCTCGCCGTGGACCGCGCCGGCGGCGATGCCGTCCGTGACGCAGGAGTCCGTGGCGGCGATCAGGGAATCCATGATGGTCACGGCGTCCAGGCTGGCCGGGAACTGCACGTCATTGACGGTGATGTACAGCTCGCCCTTCTCGTTCGCCTCGTCCAGCGCCGCCTGTATGTCGTCGATGTCGGCCACGGGCTTGATTTGGAAGGCGTTCTGGAACACGCCCATGATGCCATTGTCGGTGTTGAACAGCTTCGACAGGCCGCCGGCAGCGGCGCCCACGAGCTGCGTGAGCTCCCCGCTGGAGTTCTCCGTGGCGTCGCCCAGCCCGCCGAAGAAGGCCGATACGAGCTTGGGCGCGGCCTCCGTCATCTTTGGTATCAGCTTTTCAAACGCCACGTCCAATATCTGGCCAACGATGCCGCCGATGGATTCCAGAAGCTTTGTCACGCTTTCGTTTTCTGCAAGCATGTCGATATAGACCGAAAGCATGTCCAGGCCGCCCTGGAGGCCGTTCGCGCCGATGGCGTCCGTGATGTCGTCCAGCGCCTGCGTCGCAAACTGTACGACTTCCCGCATGGGGCTGTTGACATCGTCATATATGGCATATTTCAGCACGTTCAGCGAGGAATTGAACAACTCCACGTCGCCGGCGAGGCTGTCCAGGCGTACCTCCGCCATCCTCTCGGCCGCGCCCTCGGCTTCATTGATGGCCTTGGTGAGCTTCTCCACATCGTCCACTTTGGCATTCATCAGTGCAAGCCAGCCCGATATGCCGTACTGGCTGGCGATGGTCTTGGCGTAGGCGACCTGCTCCTGGTCGGACAGCTTGGCCCACTTTTCCCGCACATCGTCGATAAACTCGCCCCAGTCCCGCATCTTGCCGGAGCTGTCCCAGAAGGAGACGCCCAGCTTCTGGGTGATGATGTCCAGCGCGCCCATTTCGTTTTTCGTCTTGCCCGCGTTCGTGGAGATGCGGGTCATGATGCTGCGGAGGGACGTGCCCGCCATGGAGCCCTTGATGCCCGCGTTGGCCATCAGGCCGATGGAAACGGCCACGTCGTCCACATCCGCGCCGAGTGAGCCCGCAATAGGCGCGACATACTTGAAGGTCTCGCCCATCAGGCCCACGTTGGTGTTGGCGTTGGTGGCGGTCTGGGCCAGTATGTCCACATAGCCCTGTACGTCGTCCGCGCCCTTGCCGAAGGCCGTGAGGGAGTCCGTCACGATGTCCGAGACGTTGCCCAGGTCCTCTCCGGAGGCCGCGGCGAGCTGCATGATGCCCGGAAGTCCCTTCATCATCTGCTCGGACTTCCAGCCCGCCATGCCCATGTAGTAATAGGCGTCGGCGGTGTCCTCGATGGTGAATATGGACTTGCGGGCCTGGTCGAGGGCGAACTCGCGGAGGGCGTTCATGTTCTCCACCGTGCCCTCCTGCTCGCCCAGCACGGCGCGCACGGAGGCCATGCTCTCATCGAAGCCCATGCCGGTTTTCAGCACGTCGCCCGCGAAGCCCACGACGGCCCCGGCAAAGCTGCTGAAAAGCTGCTGGGCATTGCCGATGCCGGCGATGAAGCTGCTGGCGTTCAGGCCCAGTGTGGCCTGTAGGTTAAATAGATCCATGGTGCCTCCTGTCAGGCGTTCTCAAGGTCCTTCTGTACGATCTGCTTATACTCGTCCACATGGTCGAGGAAGGCGGGGCGAAGGTAGGGCTGGGAGGGGACGGGCTTGCCGATCTTCACCACGCCCTCCAGCTTGTCGAAGTAAAGCCACCATTCCAGGCCGCCCACGCTGTGGGCGTCGTCGCCGTGGTATTCCTCCCATTCCGGGGGCGGATCGTAGAGCCTGCCGGTGCCCAGCTCGATGTAGGGCGCGATCTGCATGTTGGAGCCCACCGTCAGCACCGGCCCCTCGTCCACCTGCACGGCGATGGAATCCCGCAGGGCGAGTATGACGTCATGGGGCCACGCGCCGCCCATGGGGCCCTTGGACTTCTCCACGCTCTGCCGCGCGTAGGCCTGCACCCGGCCGCCGACGGCGCGGGCGGCCTTCTTTGTTGCCCCGTCCAGCAGGCGGAGCACCTCATCGGAGTTGTCCTCAAACAGTATATCGCCCATCTACTCCCCCTCCTCTCCCATCTGTGCCTCCAGCCATACCGCATAGCTGACGTCGCCGACGAAATTGCCCTCGGCGTCGTAGCGGGCGCGGGTGTTGTCGTATTCCGGGTAAAATTCATCCATCCAGCAGCGGCAGTTCCACACGTTGGCCGGTTCCGCGTCCGGGTCGCCGGGGAACATGATGGGGCCCAGCAGGCTGTCGAAGGGCTCGTCCATGTCCCGGACCTGGCCGTCCAGGGCGGCGTGGGCGTCGCGGGTCTTGTCGCCGAAGGTCGCCATCCAGCGCTTCTGCATCACGAGGCCGTATTCGTCCCGCGCCCGCGCCATCACCATGAGGCCCCCGGCGTTCATGGCGCTGGTGTAGGCCGTGCGGGCATTGCGGCGCAGGCTGTTCAGCGCCTTCTCGCCGGTCTCCTCGGCCACCCGCAGGGCGATCTCGTCCAGCGTCTCGCCCTGGAGGATGCCGTGGATCACCGCGTTCTGCATGATCCTGTTGTACCACTGGTAATCCTTCTCCGGGTCCAGGTCCTGGTTGGGCAGCAGGCTGGGGTCGTCCCGGATCAGCCGCGCCACGGCGTCGCCATTGAACAGGCCGAAGGCGGCGGTCATGCCGGTGTCCTGCTCGATCTTGTAGTGCATCCAGTTGGCGTTCTCGGCGAACACGTCCAGCCGCTCATGATTCATCAGGCGGAGGGCCTGGGCGTCGATGTCCGTCATCAGCCGGGCGAGCTGGCCCCGCTTCAGCGCCCAGGCCCGCTGCTGGAAGAGCTGACCCTGCATCCAGGCCTGATAGTCCTGTTTGGACAGCTCCCCCGCCTCCACCATCCGCAGGTACTTCTCCACCCGCTTCTCGTGGCCGTGGGCCCATTCCATCTGCTTCAAAAACAGGTCGTCCCGCGCCTGGGAGTAGATGACCCGCAGCTTCTGGTTCAGCTCCCGGAGCTTTTGCTCGGTGTAGGCCTCGCCGTGGTCGTTTATGACCCATTCCCGCCTGAAAGGGCCCTCGGCGTTGGTGTGGGTGATGATGAGCTTCTTCGGCATGGTCAGTCCTCGGCAAAGGTCAGCCCCGCCCGGGCCATGACGTCCGCCGCGATCTCGGCGGCGGTGCGGTTGTCCTCGGGGGCCGGGTGGAGCAGGTCAAAGTAGCGTTTATTGAACTTCACGCCAAGCTGGCCCGCGATGGCGGAGAGCACGTCGGTAACGTAAACGCGGTAGAGCTGCCGCTGGCGGTCCGCCTCCATCGCGCCCCAGAGGGCGTCCGACAGATGGCCGGGCCCCAGCAGCTCCAGCAGATCCACGCGCACCGCGCCCAGCGCCCGGAGCCAGGCGGCGTCGTCCGCTACAGATACAGCGTAAAAAAACCCCGGACGCCCTCGTCCGTCAGCATGGCGTTCACCGCCGAAAGGTATTCGCCCAGGGTGTGGCCGTCGAAGTCCTCCGGCGCGGTGAAGGTGGCCATGCACAACAGCGCGATGGTGCCGTCAAAGTCCTTCTCCAGCGCCGCGTCCAGTATCTCCGGAGTGTTCTGCCGGGCCTGCTCGATGAGCGCGTCCCGCTTCTCCTCGTCGGTCATGTCCTCAAAGCCCTCGGGCCGGCGGGCGCGTATGGCCGGTATGCCCGTGGCGTCCAGCCACGCCTTAAAGGGCCCGCGGAGCTTCCGGACCTGCTTCAGAAATTCGGTGGGGGTGCAGTTTGCAAGGTGCTTCATGATGTCCTCCTGTGGGGCAGAAATTTGAAAAACGGGGCAACCTCACGTTGCCCCTCATTGTCAGGGTGTCGGATCGCCGGTGGAGCCGGGTGTCGGATCGCCGGTGGAGCCGGAGGCCGCCGCCGTGCCCTCCTGGACGTAGAACTCGAAGGGAACGTCGTCGATGTTCTCAATGTCGTAGTGGGCCTGGAAGTCGAACTGGAAATCGCCCTTGCCCTTGTCGTTGGTCTTGAGCCGGAAGCCCAGCACGTTCATGGCGTTCTTCAGGTGGATGGCGATGAAGCCCGCCGTGTCGCCGGCCTCGGACTCGATGTTCTTGTCGCCGTAGTCGCAGATGAGCCAGCAATCGTGGAAATGCGCCTGGGTCAGCTTGTTGCCGGGGACGATGTGCTTGCCGTCCAGCGTCGCGCCGCCCTGCATCAGCTTCGCCAGCGTCGCCTCCATGGTCTTGAAGGTGCCGGTCAGGTGGGGCTCGAAGTAGTCGATGTCCTTCATCTGCCAGGTGTTCTTCGGCATGTTGTCGATGCCGTCGCCCCGGTCAATGAAATTGGGATGGGGGTCGAATTCCACGCCGCCCCCGGTGGCGCCCAGTATGTTGCCGATGGCGCCGGTGGCGGGCGTGAAGCTGTCCACGACTATGCCCGCGTTGGGCTGTATGGCCTGCATGGTATTCGTCGGAACCCGCGTATATTTCATGTGGTTTTCACCTCCGCAGTGTCAGTATGTGTCCGCCGCGATGATCAGGTTGAGATAGGCGACGCGATAGAGCGGGTCGCCGGGAAAGACTCTGTTCTGGCGGAAACGGTCGCCCCGGTAGATCCGCACGCAGCCCGCCCCGGTGGGCAGGCTGACGCCCTCGCCGATGGCGGTCTCGATCTCATCCACCTTGGCGTTGAGGGCGTCCAGCCTCGGGGAGCGGTAGTAGACCTCGGCGTAAAAGGGCATGGACTGAAGCACGTCCGGCACCACCAGGTCGTAGACCAGATAGGGGGCGCGGACGTCCGTCGGCACGGTGCCGATGGCGTAGGCCGGTATGCCGAAGCCGCTGAAAAAATCATACAGCGCCTCGGCCACGCGGGTGGAACGGCTGCTCATTGGGGCACCTCCCAGCGCTCGGCGCTGACCTTCGCGATCTGTATGGTGGAGACCGCCGGGGCCGCGCTGTCCGTGGAGTGAGAGGTGACCCGGAAGGTCTGGCCGTCGCTCTCCCGGCGGAACACGTCCTGGTAGTGCAGGGCCATGGCGGCGGGGATGGTGACGATGTAGCGCTCGCCTAAGTCCTGCCGCCCGGCCAGCACGGCCTCGTGGGGCGCGATGGTCTCCTTGCGGATCTTCGCCTCGAAGGCCTCGCCGTCCTCCCAGGTGCCGCCGTAGCCGCCCTGGCCGTCCCGCGTATCGGCGTCCACCCGCTTCAAAAGGGTGCAGGGCTCGAAGAATCCGGGCAGTATGCCCGTCCCCGCGTAGGCACGCCCGCTCATCTCAGCTTCCTCCATTCGTTCAGCCGGCTCCGAAAGACCTCTTTCCAGCCGTCGGCGCTGCCCATGACGCCCTTGCTGGTGTTGCCGCCCTGCTTCGTGTAGCTGTACTCGCCGATCACGCTCTCGGACTGGTAGGGGCTGGCCATCACCGCGCCGTACTTCTCCTGCCAGCCCTCGATCTCCTCCGCCAGTTCGAGCACGGCCCTGGGCACCCGCATGGGCCATATCTCCCCGGTGAAGGTCTCGTCCTCCAGATCTTCGGCGGGACAGACGTGGATTCCGTCGTTGAACAGGCTGCCCACGATGCGGAAATACTGCCCCCCGGCGACGATGCCGCTGAGGTCCAGCGCGCCGCCCTCCACGGTGAAGGTGCCCGCGCAGACGTCTGCGGGCCGCGTGAACCAGTTGTGCAGATGGGTGCAGAGCTGATCAAGCATCATGCCGCTTCACCCGCCTTCCGGGCCTGTCCGCCACGGCCTCGATGAGTGGACGGCCCAGGCTGTTGTCCCTGCCTGAAAGCTCCCGCAGCCGCGCGGCGTCCGCCGGCCTGCCGTCCCAGGGGTAGGTGTCCCCCGGACGGTAGAGGCGGCCGTCAACGCGGTCGGTGAAGGCCTCGATCACGCGAAACATGGCGTCACGCGATCGGGGTCACGGCGCGGGTATAGTAGGTCTTGCCGCTGACCACGGTGGTGTCGGTGGTGCGGAAGTAGTTGTTGGCCGCGTCCTTCTCGTAGTAGTTCAGGGCGGCGGGATTCGCGCCGGAGTCCGGGCTGGAGACGGCGGAGAAGGCCTCGGTGCCGATGTCGATGCTGGCAATGCCGTCCAGGTACTCGGCCCACAGCGCCATGCCCATCAGCGCGAAGCTCTCGCCCACCGCCGTGGAGTAGTTGCCGTTGGCGTGGAAGCCGATCAGGTTGGTCTCGCCCTTCACGGTGTAATCCAGGCCCAGACGGCGGAAGTCGCTGTCGCCGGGGTCGATGTAGTAAAGGTCGATGTTCTCCACCGGAGTCGCCAGCACCTTGTTCCGGGCGATCTGGGTGGCCGGCAGCAGGAACAGCGTGGAATAGCCCATGAAGTCCTTCAGGTAGGTCAGGCCGAACATGGTCTGGGTGGTGATGTTGGCCGCGCCCAGGTAGTCGTAGGCGTCCAGTATGTTGGCGAAGCCCACCACCTGGGTGACGTCCTTCTTCAGGGTCATGAACTTGTTCAGCACCTCGCCCTGGGCCTTCGCCACCGCCGCCTGCCAGGTGGCCGCCGTGCCGGTGAGGCTGCCGGTGTTCAGGAAGGTGTAGAACTTGCCCAGCACCTCGTTCTGAAGGGCCGTCAGGAAGGCGTCGTCGCTCTTCTCCACGGCCACCGCCGCGCCGTACTTCTCCACGTCCTCGATGGGCACGGCCTTGGCGTACTTCTCGATGGTCAGATCCGCCTTCGCCACGGGGACGATGGTGGACTTGCTGTAGGGGATCAGGTTGCCGGGGCCCACCTGGCCGGATTCCAGCGCCACGGTGGCGTTGTAGGAGGTCAGGGAGGTGCCCGGCTGCTTGCGGATGGGCCGCATGATGCCCAGGATGTCCCGCAGCGCGTCCCAGTTGTCGTTGAACCGGGTGACGAAATCCACCTCGCGGGCCCGCACGTTGGTGTACACGTTCGGCAGGCTGTCGCGGGGATTGGTCAGCCCCTCCGCGCTGGACGCGGCGAAGAGCTGAAGGTCGATGTCAAAGGTCTTGTACATGGGATTGCTCCTTTCTCCGGATGATTATCATTCCGCCCCCGGGCTCAGCAGCTCGGGGTGCTCCGCCAGGGCCTTCTGGCGCGCCTCGGTGCTCATGATGTAGCGGCCGCGGTCATCCTTCTTGTAGATGTCGGCGCGAGTCAGGCTGCCGGGCTTGTGCTCGGGCGGGGTCCTGGTGGGCGTGGGCTTCGTGCCCTCGGTGACGATGAACTTCGCCCAGCGGGAGCGTATGCCCTCGGCCAGGGCGTCCCGGTCCTTCAGGGCCCCGTCCTTGTCCAGCTTCATGCCGTCGAACTTCGTGGCCTCCATCACGGTGTCCACCAGGTCGTCGTCGACCTTCTCGTCCTTCAGCAGACCGCGATAGGCCGTTTTGACCTTCGCCAGGCTCTCCCGCGCCTCGGTCTCGCCCTTCAGCCTGTCATACTCGGCCTTCCAGTCGGTGCCGTCGTTCTTCGCGTCGAGCTGCTGCTTGAGCCTGTCCCGCTCGCTCCTGAGGGCGTCCGCCTGGTCCGCCTTCTCCTTCAGGCCGTCCCGCTCCGCCTTGATCTGGTTGACGGTGGCGAGGTGCTCCTCAAAAATGCTCTCCCGCTGTTCATCCGTCAGGCCCATGCTTTTGAGCATCTTCTGCGTCAGTGCCATGGTGTGTTACTGCTCCTTTCTGTATCTCGGGGGCATTGCCTCGCCCCGGAGCCGGTCGTCGTGCTGCGCTCCCTGCTTTGCCTCGGGGGCGATGTCCCGCCCCGGAGCGCGTTGTGGCTCTGGCCGGGCGCTGTCTTGCCCGGCCTCTATAAAAGCGCCGCCGCGATGTCCTGCGACGGCGGTTCTATACCCCGTCAGTGGTTTCCTCTGTGGGCGTGGTGGTCGTTCTCGTCATCAGCCGCCGGGCGTCCTCAGCGTCCATGCGCTGCAATATGGCATCCTTCTCGTCCACGGTGATGAAGGGCAGGTGATCCAGCACCGCCTCGGCGTCCAGGAACTGTGCCGACGCCATGACGGCGTTGGTCAGCTCGGTGATGTTCTTCGCCTTGCTTCGGTCGAACCGGGGCGTGTCGTCGATGTCCATCAGCTTTAGCTGCATTCTGACCGCCTCGATCACCTGGAGCTCGAGCTGGTCCGCCTCCTCGTCCAGAGGCTGATAGGCCGCGTCGATGTGGTCGTTGGTGGCCCCGGCGGTGAGGTCGCGCACATCCATGGCCCCGAAATCCCGGTACATGGACTTCTCCAGCGCCTCCAGGAAGGAGAGCCGCCCCTGGTGGGGCACCTCGGTGCTGTAGGGGCTCATGGCCTCCCGGACGCTGCCGTCGAAGCCGCTGCCGTCCACGTTGATGATGTGGTGGGTCAGCATGTCGTCCAGCAGCCGGTTCAGCTCCGCCTGGTCCATGCCGTTCGCGTTGTTCATGATCCAGTAGATGGCGGCCACGTCCTTCAGGTCCTTCGCCAGCCCGGAGGCGATGAGGTCCCAGGCGTCGATCTTCTCCCGCAGGCCCACCAGCGTGGACTGTTTGAGGTTGGAGCCGTACATGGGGATGACCGGGAAGCCCTTCGGCGCCACCGACCCCACGGCCACGGTGCCCCTGGCCGCGCTGGTCCGGGTGCGCTCGATGTAGGCCCTCGGTCCCTCCCCCGCGGCCACCAGCTTCTCCGAGCCCCGGCTCTGTCCCTCGAACTCGAATATGCCCTCGGCGGTGTAGAGCTCCGCCTTCATGGGGTGCTCCTCGTCGATGCGCCAGAAGCGCACGCCGGCCATCAGCGCCCCGGTGTCCTCGTCCGGAAGGGGCGCGAACTGGGTCACCGGGAACACATAGAGCCGCTCGCTGTCCCAGTAGCCGAAGGCCACGCCGTGGATCAGCGCGTGATAGGCCCACTGGTAGAGCTGGCTGTCGTAGTCCTGCCCCAGCAGCTCCTTGGTGACGTCCACGTTCACCAGCAGCCCGGCGTCGTTGCGCCGCCGCTCCATCCGGGTGAAGGACACGCCGTTGCCCAGCAGATAGCTGCACCGCTGGGTGTTGAACCGCCGAAAGTAGTTCGACGCGATGGCCAGGCTGATCTGCGCCGCCGCCACGCCGCTGTGGGCCGCCCGCCCCAGCATGTCCGAAAATTCCCGGATGGTGGTGTTCCGCTGCCGGTCGTAGGCGTCGGCAATGACGGCCATGTTGTAGACCTCCGACTGCTTGTGCCGCGCGATGACCTTCGCCACAAATTCCGGCAGGTCCGCCGCCGCGAGATAATCCTGATAAGTCAGCATGTTTAACCCCGTTTGTTGTCCAGATACCGGCACATGCACGCCGCCGAATCCGGCGCGTCGTCGTGCTCGGCGTCCTCGGTGTAATCCATGATCTGGGTGATATAGGCCGCGTCCGTGCCCTTCAGCCAGACGATGTTCGGCCACCACTTCCGCAGGAAGGTGGAGATTTTATAATACTTGTTTTCCCGCTCGTGGTAGGCCCCGGCCCGATGGCCCCGGCGGGTGATCTCTTTGGCTAAATAGCCTTTGTCGCCGTTGTTCTCCGAGTGGACGGGGGAACACATCAGCCGGTCGCATTCGGCAAGCGCCGCGTCCAGCACGGTGTCCACATGGGCGTACCACATGCGCCCGTATAAATACAGCTTGTCCCCCCGCCGCCGTCCGCAGGTCAGGGCGGTGTAGTCCTCGCCGCCATAGGCCGCGTCGATGTGGGCCACCCCGTCCCGCAGAAGGCTTGCGTCGTCCGTATACGCAGGCGCTTGCGTAAACAGCGCGTTCTCGGCGGCGATGTGCTGAAGCTCGTAGTTCGCGGCGAACAGGGAAGGGGCCATCGTCCGCCGCAGCGCCTCCACCTGCTCCCCGGTCATCAGCCCCGTGTCGTAGCAGGTGTATTTCACCGGCGGCGGCATGACGGTGAAGGCGTCCTCCTTGTGCCATGGCGTCCCCGTGTTGAACAGCCGCCCGCCCCGGTTGAGGACGTTGTGCAGCTCATAGTAAAAGCTCTTGACCCGCTCCCGCTCCGCCCGGCTCTTCCGGTCCTGAAGGTTCACGATGTCATCCGTGAATATCCGGTCCGCGTGCTTGCCGGTGATGCTGGACTGGGTGCCGATGCCGATGAGCTGGGCCGCGCCGCTGACGCCCTCGTAGGCGCCGGTGACGATCTCCGTGGCGTTGGCCCGGACCGTCAGCGCCTTCCCCGTCAGCGTCTTGTAGAGCGCCTGGGAGACCGGGTTTTCCAGGTTCCGCGCCACCTGCCGCACGACCTCCTTCACGTCGTCGTCGGTCTTGCGGATGAACATGCAGTTCTCATGGCCCCGGAGCATGAGCTGTATGGACAGCGCCACGCCCACCGCCGTGGTCTTGTAAGACCCTCGGTGGGCCTGGAGCGTCATGTCGCCCCGCCCCAGCAGCATCTCCCGTATCCAGCGGTTGTGAAGCGCCGTCAGCTTCGTATAGCCCAGCATCTTCCCGTACTCTGCCGGGCGTTCAATCAAAAAGCGATAGGCCAAATCCTGGTCAGGTGTCATTCGTGACCACCTGGCCCTCCGCCGCCATGCGCGTCCTCACCTCGGCCATGATGTCCGCCCCCTCGGCGGTGGAGAGCGTCACGTCCTTCGATTCCTTCCAGCCCTTGAAGTTGTTCTGGAGGGAGAACTGCGCCCCCCGGTTGCCGTCCCGGTCGAACAGCCGCTCCTCGGTGTACTGCTCAATGCGGCTCTTGGCCCGCCGGATCACCGCCTCGAACTGTGGCTTGCCCTCGTAGTCTAAAAGCGAGGACCGGTCCGCGAAGCCCAGCGCCAGCGCCAGCCCCGTCATGGTGGGCGGCCTCGCGCCGACCATCACCACCTCGCCGAACTTGTTCAGCACCGGCTCGTCGTCCGCGTCCCTCAGCACCTCGCCCTTGCAGCCCTCGAAATAGCCCTCGATGAGCCGCTCCATGGCCTCCACCGATTTGAATTTGGGCGGCCTTCCGACCCTGCTTTTTCCCGCCATCCGACCGCCTCCCTTCCACATCGCGCCCGCGCGCGCGTCATGCGCGGGCGTTGTCGTGGGGAAAAATTATCGAAGCCCATGACAAAGGGCAAACGCCTGTCTTACAGCGTTTGCCCCGTTTAGCCCCCCGTCCACCGGCAGGGTAGCGCATCCCCAGATTTTTTTGTCCCACCGGTTGACGTTAAGAGTATAACACGAAACATGCCCCCGTTTATGGGGAAATTTCCCAGAGTTTTGAATCCAACAGGATATAAAAGTCCTGCCGAAGCTCATAGAACCGCTTGCGCTCGATGGGCGGCATCAATACCTCCCAGGTCAGCCCGTCCGCCACCGACCGGATCAGCGCCTCGGCGATCACCGGCTCGGCCACGGCGGCGGCGCAGTCCTCGATGAGCTTCACCCGCTTCGCCGCGGGATTGCAGGCCAGCTCCAGCGCCTGATCCCCCGTGGGGTCCGGCCTGTGCCACTTCCCGCTGCCCTCCCTCCGGTCCACGATGCCCGCCCGCGCCATGCGCACAATCCGCTGGAGCTCCCGATACTGCCCGCATATCCCCTGGAGCTCCCGAAACCGCGCCGGGCTGATGCCCGCATCCATAAACCGCCTCGAAAACCGCCTCACCTTTCATCCCTCCTTCAGCCTTTGCCGTTGGCACTCAGCCACTCCCTGGCGTAATTTATAAATGTCGAGTGCTTCACGCCGCAGTGTTTGCCACATTCCCGCGAGCCCATGCGCCCCGCCTGCCACTCAACGGCATACTTCCCCAGTACCTCGGGCGCAATGCTTTTCCTCGGCCGCCCAAAGCGCACTCCCCGCGCCTTCGCCGCCGCGATGCCCTCCCGCTGGCGCTGTTTGATGAACTCCCGCTCCGTCTGGGCGACATAAGACAGCAATTGCAGCACGATGTCCGCGATCACCTTGCCCATCAGATCGCCCTCGCTCTTTTTCCGCGTGTCCAGCAGCGGCATGTCCAGCACAACGATGTCGCACCGCCTGCCCTTCACCAGCTCCCGCCACTGCTCCAGTATCTCGTCATAGTTGCGCCCCAGCCGGTCTATGCTCTTGATGACCAGCACGTCCCCTGCCCGAAGCCTTTTCAGCATCCGCTGATACTGCGGGCGGTTGAAATCCTTCCCGGACTGCTTGTCCACATAGACGCGCTTCTCCCCCACGCCATATTCCCGCATGGCGTCGATCTGCCGCGCCTCGTTCTGCTCCTGGGTACTGACGCGCACGTAGCCGTACATGGTCCCCATTATCACGTTCCCCGCTTTCCCGTGTCAGATAGTGCGCGATGGCCGCCTCCGCGCTGACCTTGCAGCGGTTCTTATAGCCGGTGAGGGCGGTGTAGCCGATGCCCAGCGCCTCGGCCCACTCCTGCAGGCTCAGCGTGCGCCCCTCCACGGTGTACCGCCTTGGACATATATTCGGCGGTGTCGAAAGTGCCTCTGCCAGCGGCTTGCCGCGGTTCTGCACGCGATTGCGCAGCGTATCATAGCAAATCCCCTTGATTTTCGCCCATTCCCGAAGGGTGTGCCATTCGCCCTCCAGCTTGTAGAGCTTCGGCTTTATGCCGGTACTACGCCTGTTATCCCTGCACGCCTGCTTGTAGGCGTCGCAAATGCCCTGCCGACAGCTCACCTTTTTGCAGTTTAAGCACATGTCGATCAGCGCCCGCTGCCGGTCGTCCACCCTCGTCTCCGTCATTCCGGTCCCTCCCCGTCAATCCCGTTTTCGCATTCGGCAATAGATATAAGCCCCGGCCATGAAGTCGGACCATGTCACCCGGATGTTTTCCGCCACCCTGTAGCCGGGATACAGCTTTTCAAAGATGGCCCGCCCCATGAAGGAGACGTCCTCGGCGATCTTCGCCGCCCGGCGGCGGGACAGCTTCCGGTCGCTGACCCTCGGCACCGGCTTTTTGAGGTTGCGGCTGTGGCTGATCCACCGCCCGCCCCGCTTGTTCTTGGTGATGTACCGCGCGATCCGCGCCGCGCCGTCGTGGATGAGGTCGAAGCGGTCGCAGCGGGTGAAGCCGAAGGGCCACTGCATGGACACGTCGTCCTGCGTCAGGTTCCCCGCCTCGATGAGCATGTGGACGTGATAGCGCGTGGGCAGGCCGAAGGCCGAGAGCTTGTCGTCCTCCTCGATGCGCAGTATCCATTTCAGCGCCTTCGGGTCCTCCATCCGCCGCTTCACACGGCCCAGGAAATTCCGCACGATCTTCCGCACGTCCTCCACGCTCTCCGGCAGCTTCCGCCTGCGCCAGTCGTCCCACACGTCGTCGATGTTCATGAGACCTACGTCGTTCTCGCCGGGATACTCGAAGGTGCCGGTCAGCACCATGGCCTTCAGGTGGTGAAAGTTTAGCTCTGCCAGCCGCATGATGTGCAGCGTCTGGTTCCGGGCGTTGATGGCCTCCATGGCCCTGCCCGTCTTCCGGCTCTTCGCCTCCCGCTTCGCCCCCTCCGGCCAGTGGCGGATGATGGGGTGACACATCACCTCCAGCGAGGCCCCCGCCCGGATCGTCACCGTGCGGATGCCCGCGATGCCCCGCCCGTCATATTCCCCTGCCGGCAGGTCATACAATAGCTCGTAATCTTGCAGGTTCATCGCCGCGCCCTCTCGTGTGTGAAATCATAATACGGTATACGAGCCCCCGCAGGGCCCCCGTTTTCCTCTTACAATAGGAAAGAACGACCCGAGCCCAAATCCCGGCGCGCCAGCCGGCAGAAACTAAAGATAGTTGCATTGTAAAATGAGGTATCCTCGTGCATTATGGAATACCAGCCCGCGCGCCGCCATTCGGGTTCGAGAATTAAATCAGCTTCTCCATAGCATCACCCCCTTTTATGATTGAACCGCTCCGCTTCACTCTACAGTCTGTCATCATTGTCCAGATAATCCCTCATGTAAAGCGCCTGAGCAATGATGGCCTCCCGCATGTTTGCAACCTTGTCCCGCAACTCCTTTACTTTATCCTGCTCCATGTGATACCACATGTCCACGCGCTGGGCAGCTTCCTTCTGCTTTTCCAGTTCCTTCTCCAATTCGTCGATCCTGTCCTTCAGCGCCGCGTTTTCCTTCTCGATCGGCGTCAGCTCCCGCACATTATCACCCATGGTTTATACCTCCCGCTCGTCCTGTCCTTCGTTCATATCGTCCTTCGCGCCGTATACCGGCCTGCTCCCCAGCTCCGTCAATGCCCTTGAAATCCGTTTCGCGATATCCGCCGGTATCGGAGAGAGCATCGCGTCGCAGAACATCCCGTTATAGACGGCGATCAGAAGGTTCCCTTCGTCATCACGCACCAGCCGGTAATCCGTGGCGCCCTCGATGTTCGCGGGCTTCGCCCACGCCTCCGGGATGTACAGCATCGCCCCGTTGTAATCAAAGGCGTAAAGCACCTGTTCAAAGGCCCACACCGCCCCGGCCCAGCTCACCGGCTCGCCGATGGCCGGGTAATCCTCGGCGAAGATCGCCTCCTTCCGGGGCTCAGTCTGCACGATGAGCTTTTTCATCTGCTTGTCCGTCAGGGCAAATACGTCCTGGACCCAGTCGTCCTCCATCCAGATGCCTACGATCCTATAGTAGTTGATCGCGTCGCTCATCCACTGGCAGTGCTGCCCGTTGATGATGAAAAACTTCTTCGTATCAAGACATCGCCGCTTGATGGCCTGAAGCCGCACCGCTCACGCCTCCTCGACCTCAACGCCCCACTCGGAGCGCATCTGCTTCTTCTTATTGATGTATACCCTGTTCCGCTTCGTCGCCTCGCTCTTGGCGTCGATGACTGCCACATGGCCCGCGGGGTCGATGGTGACGAAATCGGCGATGTAGCGTATGCCGCCCGGCAGGTCGAAGGGGACCTGTCGAAGCACCAGCCAAAGCTCCCCGGCCCGCCGCCTGAGCATAAGCCCCGCGTAGACCTCGGCCTCGTGCTGACTGTCGAACTTCTTCCCGTCCACCTCCACCCGCCGGTTGCCGTACTTCGGGCGCTTCTCCTTCGCCTCCGGGGCCGCCGCCCTGGGATGTGCATGGAGCATGTGCGAGCGCACATACTCCGCGTACTCCTCCTCCGTCCAGCGCATCAGCCCATCCTCGGCGGCTCGAGCTCCAGCCGGCGCGCCCAGCGCTCCGCCTTCTCCCGCATGGTCTCTTCCACGTTCCGCACCAACATCTCCGGGCCCAGCTCCATGGCGATGACGTCCACGCAGGTAAAGACGTCGCTGATCTCCTCCATGAGCTGGTATGTGCATTCCTTCGCGCTCCTCGGCGTGGGGTTGGCCCCCGTTATGGCCCGCCGCAGCTTCAGCGCCGCCTGGGAAAGCTCCGCGCACTCCTCGGCGAGCTGCAACAGCCGCTCCTCCATCGGCAGCGCGTCGGCGATCGCGCTATAATTCCTCTCCATCATTGTCCAGCATCTCCTGTAAGGTGTCCGCCTCGGTGATCAGTACAGTCCTGATATTGCCCTCGTGAAGCGCCGCCGCCATCGTCAATACGCCTATGGTCTCGGCAATGCGCTCCCTCTGCTGCTGTGTCATTGTATCTTGTATCCTTTCTGCATCCATTCCCCGACCTGCAAAAGCTCCTCGAGCCGCGCCTCGGCCTGCTTGCCGTCCAGCGCTTGAAGCTGCTCGATGACCCTTTGCGCCTTGCCGTACTGCTCCTTGATCGCGGTGATGGCGATGCGCACCTGCAAATTCATCGCCAGCACCGTCCGCGCCTTGTAATCACCCTCGGCGGGCTTCGCGGCTTGGGCCTGGGCCTCGGCGAGCTGACGGCGCAGGTCCTGAAGCTCCGCCGCCACGGCCTCCGGCACGACCTCCACCGTCTCCGGCTGTCTGCCCTCCAGCGCCGCCACGGCCTCCCGCGCCGCCCGGAGCTCCCCGGCGGTGGCATTGGCCCGCCGGATGGCGTCGGCGGCCTGGGCGGCGCTCTTCTCCGCTTCTGCCTCCGCCTGCTCCGCCCGCTTCTTCTGGGCGTCGGCCAGCTTTTCCGCGTAATCCGTCTTGTCCTTCTGCTGCTTGATGGCCCGCTCCGCCGCCTCGTGCTGCTGGATGAGGTCGTATATCTTGCAGTTGTCCGCCTGCTTCTGGTCCTCCAGCGCTTTGATGTGCTCTTTTAACTGCCGGGTGCTCAGGCCCTCCTCCGCGGCCTGCTCCGCCAGCGCGTCCCGCGCCTCGGCGGGGGCGGAGAGCAGGTCGTAAATTTGAGTGAAGGAAAGGCGGTCGTAGCTCTCCGGCAGCGCCTTCCCGGCGTATGCCTCAGCCACCTGCATGAGCTGCTGGGCCTTGCGGGTGCTGTATTGTATGTTCGCCTGGAGCCATTCGCCCCACCGGCCCTTGGGCACCAGCCCCTGGGCCTCGATGAGCCGCTGGCCGATCTCCACCGCCGTGGCCTTGAATACCTCCCGCGCCTGATGCTCCAGCAGGTTGATCTCCCCGGCCAGCACGCCTAACCGCCGCTCCGCGTCCACATTCTCCGGCGTCCTCGGCTCCGGCAGCAGGTTCCCGGCCTCGTCGTAATACGTCGCCTCCGCCGCCGTCTGGCCGGCGCTCAGATCCATCATGGTCTGCCCCTGTAATTCGCTCACGCGTTCTTCCTCCTTTTTCTGTTGTGCGCCCTGTCAAAGGCCTCCCAGAACAGCCGAAGCTGCTTCTGCGTCCCCGGCTCGATGCCGTTCCGGTCGTTGATATAGCCCCGGTCCTGCACCCTGCGCCCGTCCAGGGTTGAGAACTCCACCGCCCGCCAGGGCACGTCCGGCTCCTCGGCGCGGCGCAGGCAGCAGATGATCGTCCCGCCGTCGATGTAACGGTCCGCGTAGCTGCCGATGCAGATCCTGAGCGTCCGGCCCTCGGCGACGATCTCCTCCCGGTTCTCAAAGGGCCGCAGCACCAGCCCCGCCGCCCGGAAGGCGTAGTCCCGGCGCAGGTCCTCCAGCCGCTTCTGAAACGCCGCCTCGGCCTCCCGCCGCGCCCGCGCGTCCGCCTCCTTTTTCAGCATCTGCGCCCGCGCGATCATGCGGTCGTGCATAGCCGCGAAGTCCCTCGGCGCCACCAGCGCCGCGTCGGTGAAGTCCTCGCCGCACGCCCGCATGGCCTGATAGTAGTCCCGCCAGTCCACGTAGTGTCCGCCGCCCTGGGTGATGATGCGCCGAAACGCCCTGCGCCGCAGCTTCGGCGGCGTGTCCTGAAGGAAGTCCCCGACGTGGGCCGGTTCATATGGCCGCGCCCGCTTCTCCCATGGCATCTGCGGGGCGATATGCTCCAGATCATAGAGACATCGCGTCATGGGCAGCATATCGGCTATATGGCCGTCGCCCAGCCCCATACGACGCAGGTAGTGAAAGCATTCCAGCGCATACATGTCCAGCTCCACCCGGTCTTTCCGTACCTCGTGCCACTGGGCCTCGGTCAGCCCCAGCAGCTCCCGCGGCGTCCGCGCCCGCTGGTTCCCGATCACCGTCCGCGGGATGCGGCGGCACTCCATCAGCTCCCGCGCCAGGTAGGGCTGGCCGCTCTTGGCGATGTATTCCAGCCAGGGCCGCCGGGCGCAGCTCGCCACCACGTCAATGAGCTGGTCCATGGTGTCATAGATCCGCCCGTCCCGGAGCAGGTCGTAGGTCCTGCCGATGCGCGTGCCCTCCAGCGCGTCGTGAAAGGCCATGTAATCCCACACCACGCGCATGTAGCCGGACTCGAAGGACGTGTGCGCTGGCGTCACCTCGTTCATCCGCTGCCAGCCGCGGTCCCAGTCGTGTGCGTCCCACCGGTAATAGCTCTTGTAGAGCGTCACCGCCTCGCCGGGCCGGAAGACGTAGAGCGCCAGCGGCGCCTCCACCTTGGGCGCTTCCTCCGGATAGGTGCGGCGGCTGTCCCGAAAGACGTGGGTCGCCGTCAACACCACGGCCTCCGGGTCGAGCAGCGAGCGCCGCCACTCGTACAGGCAGAACTGCCAGAACTCCCGCCGGTGCCCCCGCGATTCGTGCCGAAACTCCACCTCCGCACCGCACACCGGGCAGGTCACCATCCGCCCGTGACGCGCCTTCATGTCGCCCACATCCTGCCCGCAGGCCGTACAGTACCCGTGACCCGGATATTTCCAGATGTATTCCCGGCTGTTCGCCGCGATCAGCCGCCGCCCCTCGGCGGAGATGAAGCCCTCCGCCCCGCCGATGTGCCCAAGCGCCTGCTCAAACGTCAGCTTCTTCCCCGCCGCCATGTCCGACGGCGGAAGCATTGGTATCCCGCACATGTTCCCGTTCCTCCCTCAGTTTTTCAAGGCAGTCCTGCCGAATTATCTCCCACATGCCGTCCAGTACGCCCTCGGCGTCTACCTCCTCCGGACCTCCCATGTCGTCAATGACTGAAACGAACACCGGGCAGACGGCCTGCAACAGTACATAGAAATCAATCGTGTGAACGTCTGTGCAGGTGACCACCGCCTCATTCGTTCCCTTCGGCAGCTCAATCAGCATCCTGATTTCATTTTCCCGGATGAAATCATTCATCAATTCCCCGAACGTATCCAGATTCAGGCTCATACCCCTTGCCTCCCTCGTTTTACAGTCCTGCCAGCAGCGCGTCCAGGTCGTCCACCGGCGCAGGCGCCTGCGCGCCGCCCTCCGGGGCTTTGGGTGGTTCACTCTCGGCGACAGTCGCGCCGTAAAGGTCTGGCAGGTCGCCGTCGATGCCGTAGTAATCACAGGCGATCTTCACCGCCTCCAGGGGCGACATGAAGTAGCTATTGCCCACCTTGCCCTGCTTGGCAACGCCGTACATCTTGTCATACAGTTCCTTCAGCGTCTTGCCCTCGGCCCCGATCTGCGCCGCCCAGTCCGGGCGCTGCCGGAGCAGGGCCGTCACCATCTCGCCCACGCCGCCGATGGCGGGATTTTTACTCTTCGCCATCTCGTCCCGCACCCTGTCCATGGCGCGGTCAAATATCTCGCTCATACCTGCCTCCTCTCCAGCACACCCGGCAGCAGCCGCACCCGCCAGCACTGCACGCCAACCAGGCAGAGCTGCCGCCGCATGTCCTCGGCTCGTCGTTCGCTGGGAAAGCGCGTGGCCTTTCGAGGGTCCGGCGTCCAGTCGATCCACGCCCGCCCGGAGACCTCCTCGTGGCGGCGGATGAAATACAGCCCCGTCCGCCGATGCTTCAGATAGACCCTCGGCCCTTCCATGCGCTTTCCCTCAGTTTCTCTCGATGATCTTCATGTTGTATTGCGGCAGCAGCTTCGCCAGCGTCTTCACCGTGCCTTTGTAGGTGTAGGCCGACGCCTCGGCCATGTCCTCCACCCAGCGGTATTCCAGCTTCGCGCGCTTGCTCCTAACCCCGTCGTCAAACTGGTCCCGATAATACCGGCCCGTCTTCTTATCTTGCAGTATGCACACGCTCAATCACCCCCGATCACCGCGTCGAAGGTATACAACCCCTTCACGTTCCCACCCTGCTGTGCGTAGTCGCTCAGCAGGCAGGCGCGGCGGCGCATCAGCACGCCGATGAACCGCGCCCGCTCGTCCAGCGCCCGGAGGGACGGCCCGTTTTTCAGAATCTCGGCACTTTCACCGCCGACCCGGAGGATCGTCTCGTCCACCTCGCGGATACGCGCTTCCAAAGTCTGCGCTTCCATGCCGCCCATCTCCCCTCTATTTTGTAAAGCGTCCCCCGCGCCCTCAGGTGATCCTGACGCTCGGCCTCGTAGCACCGCCCCAGCCAGAAGCACGCCGCGTAGGCCAGATAGATCCATTTCAGCATCACGCCTCACCTCTTTCTTTCGGTGGCTCAGGCAAAGGCATCCAGTGCGTTGGCTCTGTATCGCAATCACATTCCCAGCCCTCGTCCGTTACCGCTCTCCAAGTTCTCTGATTGTCGTCTATTTTTAAAATGCGAACCACAGCCATGTCTTTGTTACTGAAACAACCAAGGACAAATTTCCCTATTGGTGGCTTTTGGTTCTCTATGTTTATCCATTTCAGCATCAAATTTCCCCTCCCATCAGTCTTGAGATATTGACGAACAGACAGCACAGCATCACCACGAACATCGCCAGCGACAGTCCCGCGAACAGCCAGTCCCCGCGCCGGTCACCATTGCGAAAGTTGATCCACCAGCACGCCAGCGCGATGCAATTGCAGATAAGCCCCAGCATCACGCCCAGCCCCCTCTCACGATGATGAAGGTGAACACCATCGAGGTCAGCGCCACGGCGATGCCCACCGCCGCCACGATCATCTGGTGCCAGTATTCCTCCCGCTGCCGTCCCTCGGCCACGATCCTGCCCAGCCGCCGCGCCGCCCGCCGGGATTCCCGGAGACTGCCCCGCAGCTCCAGCACCTCCGTCCTCAGTCCCTCGTTCTCGTCCTGCACCCGGTCCATGGCCGCCATGAAGGCGTCTATATTGAAATTCTGCATGTTTGACACGCTCCCGCTTTCGTGATATAATCCATTTGAACGGTTGAACATACCCTCACCGTTTACGTTCTTTCCCCGAAGCCGCCGGGTTCCCGTCCCGGCGGCTCTTTTTTTGTCAAAAACAGCGCCTGCCGCCCCGGAATCACAGGCGGTCGCGGTCAGGCGCTTCGGCCCTCGTGGGGCCCTGGCAGGGCTGGCGGGGCTCGAACCCGCATTGGCCCGGCATCTGCGGCGGTTTTTGGTTTATTTATAATTGTGAGGGGACACAATCAACGATTTAGGAGATAAGGAGTGAGTATCACATTGAAGAAAGTTTGCCGCCGCCCTGGCCTTCTGCCTTCTTGAATTACAGCCCCCGGTCAGTCCTCATCCTCCACATATCGCCAGCTCTGGGGCGGGGTGCGTATGCCGTAATCGGTGATGTGCTTTGCGATGCCCAGCCCCTTCCAGTCCCAGAGCGTCCCCTCCTGCACGTGCCAGCCGAAGAGCGGCCCCCGCCGCTGGTATTCCCCGGCCTCCTCGATGGTCACATACCCCAGCGCGGCGACGTGGCGCGCGTCCCTGTAGCTCAGCGGCACGACCTTGTCACAGATCCACGCGGCCTCCACCGAGCCGCAGGTGCCGCTCACGCAGCACAGCACCCGGAAGGGCGGCTCGAGCCTCGGCTTCGTCCGCCGAAGCTCCCATTTCTTTTTGCCCTTCAGCATGTTGTTCAGGTGCCGCTTCCTGATGCTGATCATCACCGTTTTCATTCCCCAGCCTCCCCAGCTTCCAGTTCTTGTAGGCGATCTGCTCCATCACCCGGCGTATGTTGTCCTTGCGCCGCTGAAGCTCCTCCTCGGATATGCCCGCGTAGCAGTCGTCCACCACGATCACATGCGCCCCGTTGGCGCAGTCAAATTCCCGCACGATTGCCATGGTTCATCCCTCCCGCTCCATCCTATGCCCCGCGCCGGGGCTTAATCGTCCTCTTCCTCGTCGATGGCCCGGAGGATGCCGGCGGTCTCCCGCGTCAGCTTCATCAGCGCGTTGCCCAGGTCCGACAGCTCGCGCATCAGCTTCTCCGCCCGTTCCCGGCGCTCGTCAGGCTGCGCGGCCCTGGCCTTCCAGCCCGTCGCCGCCCTCTGGGCCTCCGTCGGCCTACCGGTCCAGCAGCGCCACGCCTGGCCGTATTCCTCGATGGGCGCTCTCAGGTCGAAAACCGTCGACGTCGAAAACACCATGTCATTACCGTCTATCTTGCGATAGAGCGCCCACTCGTCCGGCTCCTCCGGGTCGCGGTATTCCATCAGCACCGCGCCGTCGTGGGTGGGGATCTCGGAGGCCGCCAGCACCCTCGGCGCCTCCACATGCTCCCGCCAGGGCCAGCGACCATGCTCCGCCATGGTGGGCCGACGGGTCCAGCATCGCCAGCTCTCGCCGTAGGTCTCGGGGCGTTCGCAGGTCGTCCCCATGTTGGGAAGTGCGAACCTGTACAGGCCGTTTTCGGTCATGCCGTCAAACCGACCCTCCACCGGCGTCAGCGGGATGCCCTCCGCATACTCGATCCACACCGCGCCGCCACACCTGACATCATCGAGGGAAAGCACCCGCGCCGGCAGTTCTCCGGCCTCCTTTGCCGCCTCGATTCCGTTCATCCGCTCCGCCACCAGCCGCGCAAACCCGTCCTGGATGCTCCCGGCCAGCGCCTTGATCAGTTCCCTGGATTCCCTGTCCATCATCTTCATGTCCTCCTTCTGGGTGTATCTCTGTCAAAATACAAAGTGTTCCGTCCTCTTCAGTCCTGGTCATCACCCTGCCGCTGAGCTTGTGCCGCGCCATTTCGGCGGCGATGACATCGACCATCTGCTCTTCCATGCTGACTGCCATCTTCACGATCTCCTTCAGGATGAATCCGAACGATCACGGTAATGCCCCCGTCACGCTC
Organism: uncultured Eubacteriales bacterium; assembly: GCA_902785105.1. Lineage (GTDB taxonomy): Bacteria > Bacillota > Clostridia > Christensenellales > Aristaeellaceae > UBA2862. The sequence goes on from CACZXF010000001.1 coordinate 101,653, forward strand.
GGGATACATGCTTGATTTTCCATGCCACTTTCCCTGCAGGAATCTCTTCTCGATGGGCACTAATACCATCATCCTGTCAATACTGCCATCCTCATCCGGCTTTAACAGCCCGGCTTCAACAGCGCGTACACCGGCAGCCTCCCGTTCGGCAGCCTTCGTAAACTTCAAATAATCACCTCCCCGCCAGCCGGCTTCATGCCGACCAGTTATGCTGTCCTGATTTCGACCACGCCCGTTACGAGGTCACCGAAGCGGGCCGCGTCGCGCTGTCAGAGTTTGCTGAGGAGCGCCGCCGCCGCGCCGATCAGCAGGCCCGCGAGGATCGCCAGCGGCACGAGGCGAAAATCGAAGCCGCCCGCAACCGGCGCAATGTGCTCGTCAGCGGCATCGTCAGTGCCGTGGTCAGCGCCCTGGTCAGCGCCGTCGTGACATTGCTCATGCGTCATTTTCTCGGATAATTTCCTGCACAGGTCGCAGTCCGGCAGGATCACCCGCTCCGCCTCGGCCCAGAATCGGTCAAAGTCTTCACTGTCAAAGCTCCCATCTTCCTCCACCTTTAACAGCCCGGTGTCGATCGCAATGGCCCGGGCTATCTCGATCTTCGGAACCGGCGTATACTTCATGTGCTCGCCTCCTCGCCGCCCGGCCTCATGCCGGGCGGGTTTCTGCCTCTAAATGATTAAGGCCTTCCTGAATCAGCACGCGGATGATTTCCGTATAGCTCATGCGCGTATAGCGTTCATCCATGCACATCTTGTATTTTGTTTCTTGACTTCGGTATTCTGTTTCCGGTATAATGGTCTTGCCCTTATATGGGCAATGGAAAGGAGTGAGGCCGTTTGGATAAACTCTTGAAATTGCCCCGTTCCCGTGGGTTCGCCTGCTGATGCTAATGGGCATTTCAGCGGAACCGCCACCGCTTAAGTGAAGCGCAGTCCCAAGAAGGGGGCGTTGCGTGCTTCCCCCTGCGCGGGATGCGGCCTAAGGCACCTGGTCGCAACGGTCAATTCTCGATGGTAAGGCAATTCCACCGGGATGAGACCGGTCCCGCGTGGGTGCAAGCCTGCACGGGTGAACAAATGGTGGGAAGTGCCCGGCGCGACGCAACCGCGCCGGGCGCTTTTCGTCTCACTCCTTGCCATTGCCCATATCGGCCTCCGCCCTATGCGCCGGAACGGTGCATCGCCGGTGCCCGGCTGTCCGTCAGGCCCAGCAGGTAGTCCGTCGAACACCCGAACATCCGCGCCATCTGCACCAGCTTGTCGGAGGGGATCACCCCGCTTGCAATGTAATTCCAGTAGGTCCTCGAAGTCACGCCCAGGGTCCGGCTCAATGCCTCCTTCGACATCTGCGCCCGCCCGCGCTCCGCTTCGATGTTCCCTAAAATCACAGGCTCCAATCCTTCACCTCCCTTGCGGCCCTCGGCCTGGTCATGGTATAATCGCCTCGAAAGGAGGTGATTTGGTTTGAATATGGCTTTCGACGATCGGTTGTCCACCTTGATTCCCAACTTTGTGAACGTAGTTCCCGAGGTCAATCCTACTCTCCCGACAGTTCTCGAAAATGCTAAAGCGTCAACGGCATCGGAGGTCTGCAAGCGATTGGAAACCATCGTGAATAATTTCATGGCGACCCTCGATCCTAGAGAGGAGGTCGGTGTAGCGCTTTCTTCCTTCGGCGCCGCGCATTTGATCGCCGTTACTGGCTTCCGCGCCATGGGCCCCAATCTGCTGGTCATAACCGGAACCGAAGGCGAACAGCCCGTCACGCTTGTTCAGCACGTTTCGCAGCTGAGCTTTCTACTCGTTCCGATAAAGCTTGCTTCTTCCGAAACTGAACCGCGTCGCACAATCGGATTTCAGTCGGAATGATTTCAACCCTGGTTGCCGCCAGGTTGATGCCACCCATCACAAGCCCCGTGGAGTTGCCGCTCCTCTGGGGCTTTTCCGTTTTGTCGCTCATGGCTCGCCTCCTCGCCGCCCGGCCTCATGCCGGGCGGTATTCTGGCACCATTTTTTCAAGACCAGCCTGAATCAACATGCGGATTATCTCCGCATACGACAGGCGAGTATAGCGTGGGTCCCGCCTCATCATCACAATGGCCTCTTCCATCTCCGCAGAAAGCGCAATGGAACGGCGCATTTCCATTCTTTTCTTTTCCACTGTTCGCGCCTCCTTTCTCTGTAGTGTACCATTGGTACACCTTATGATTATATTATACGCACCACTCCACCATTTGTCAACAGGTTTTTGGCATTTTTGCACCACTTTTTTTCATTCATCTATTTACATCTTTGCACTAGTGGTGTATAATGTCATTGTAGGAGGTGGTTTGATGTCTACACAAAAACCGCGTTTCATGGTTACGGTAAGTGATGAGATGTATGAAGCAATCAATAACTACAGGTTTTCCAATCACTTTAAGTCACAGACATTAGCTATAAACGATTTGATTTCAAAAGGAATAGAAGCTCTTGGCATCAATGAGCCAAAAGAAGAAGAGCCCGCCATTTCTGACGGACTCACTGAAGTTGAAACAGAATTCCTCAATGTGTTTTCTGAACTGACCCCTTCAAACCAGCGTCTGCTGCTTGGGATCGGCGCAGTAATTTTGCAAGAGCAAGAAAGGCCTGCTGATTGACCGGCGACATGGCGCGAAACACCAACAGCGCGAGCTTCTCCTCGCGCTTTAACGTATTGTATTCCATATTGTATACCTCTTCACTATGTACTCACCGGTGGTGTTTATATCATACTGTATATACATAACATTAGTGTGCCACACATCTGAAAATAATTGGAGGAATAGAATATGAAAAGAACACTTGCCGTCATTCTTTGCCTCTTGCTCATGATTTGTGCCGCCCACGCGGAAACCGCGCTGGACACCATCATGGGATTTGTCCGCAATGGCCTCGGCGAAAAGGCGGAGGTCGTGAAGGTCGAGCTGGAAGACCGCACGCTTTCGATCATCGTGGATATGAGCCCCATTGATTCTCTCTATGATGGCTTCTATGCCGACCTCACGACGGACTACGCCGCCAGCGTCACGGACGAGCTGCTGAATCACCGGGAGCTGGATGACGAGTGGGACATCGTTTTCATCGAAGCCGTAAACGTCGGCTATTTCTTCTTCACAAAGGACGACATCCACGATGACGACGCCTTTGGCGTCCGTATGCGCTATTTCCCCGTTTACGACGAGAATTACAATTCACTGATTACACTTACAGATCCACAGCCCTCTCCGACGCCAGCCCAGAAGCTCCCGGACAAACAGATGATCGAACCCGTTACGCGACTGTGGATCAGCCAGACTCTTCAATACACCGAAGTTGATTCCATCACCGTCAACGATGATCTGGGCACATCCACGCCTGATGACTATATCGTTCTGATTCATCTGATCTGGGGCGGTGGAGCCGCCGGTCAACAGTACATCCCGGCTTACAGCGATACCATTGCCGTAAACATGGTAGAAGCCTACCCCAGCATTCAGGAGCTCTGCCTCTTCTGGCACGCCCCCAACGATGACAACGTCAGCGTAAAGCGCGCCTATGAACAGAAAAACGGCGCAATGTATCTGTCAGATGAAATATGGGCAAAGGTATTCAAATAAAAGCTCTGATTAGCACATATATTTTCTAATCGACATTCTTCAAAAAAAGGAGTGACCCCATGCCGACGCTTAGTATGTTCTATGGAATCCTGATCAAGATGAACTGGATGGACGCGGGGCAGCACAACCGCCCCCACTTTCACGCCTTCTACGGCGGCCACGAGGCGTCCTTCGCGCTGGACGGCGAATTGCTCGCCGGGGACTTTCCGAAGAAGCAGGCGGCGCTGGTGCGCGCCTGGGCGCTGCTCCACGAGGACGAACTGGCCGCCAACTGGACACTCGCCCTGGCCGGCGAGGAAACCTACCGCATCGACCCTTTGAAGTAAAAAGGAGGCTTTCCCCATGACTGAGATCCTTCACGGCCCGGAGCCCCTCGGCCCCCGGGTGCAGGCTGTCGCCGCCCTGCCCGGCCACCGGCTGGCGCTGACCTTCACCAACGGCGAGCGCCGCCTCTACGATGCCCGCGGTCTGTTGGACTATCCCGCCTATCGCCGTCTGAGGGACGAGGGCTTCTTCCGCGCCGCCCGCGCCGAATATGGCACCGTCTGCTGGCCCGGCGACATCGATTGCTGCCCCGACCGCCTCTATGCCGACAGCATCCCCGTAAATTAAAAAACAGGCGCGTTGTGCGCCTTTTTTGAAGGGAAGGAACGTAAATGGGAAACACATTGAACCCCGCCGGGCTGTACTGCGTCTATCTTCGCAAGAGCCGCCGGGATCTGGAGCTGGAGGCCCTCGGCCAGGGGGACACGCTGGCGCGGCATGCGCAGGCGCTTGCGGAGCTGGCCTCGCGCCTCGGCATCCGGATCGCGCGGACCTACCGCGAGGTGGTCTCCGGCGACACCATCGCCGAGCGCCCGGAGGTGCGGCTGCTGCTGGAGGACGTCAACGCGGGCAAGTGGGACGGGGTGCTGGCCATGGACGTGGATCGCCTCGGCCGCGGCGACAGCATGGACCAGGGTCTCATCATGCAGTCCTTTTACTATTCCGGCACCCTCATCATCACCCCTGACAAGATCTACAACCCTGCCGACGAGGCCGATGCGGAGTTCATGGAGATCAAGCTCTTCTTCGCCCGCCGGGAATATCAGATGATCAAAAAGCGCATGCAGCGGGGCCGCATCGCCTCGGTGATGGACGGCTGTTACCTCGCGCCCCGCGCCGTCTACGGCTATGACCGCGTCCGCCTGACGGGCCGGAAGGGCTGGACGCTGCAAATCAACCCCGAGAAGGCGGAGATCGTCCGCACCGTCTACCGCTGGTACGCCGAAGGGATGGACGGGAAGAACGTCGGGGCCAACAGCATCGCCCGGCGCCTCAACGACATGGGCCTGCGCACCGACCTCGGCAACCGCTTCACCGCCGATTCCATCCGCAACATGCTCCAGAATCCCACCTATATCGGCAAGGTCCAGTGGAACCAGCGGCAGGAGGCCACCCGCATCGAGAACGGCGTCAAGGTCAAGAGCCGCCCGAAATCTGACAACTACATCCTCATCGACGGCCGGCATGAGCCCATCATCGAGCCCGAACTCTTCGATCGCGTCCAGGCGATGTTCGCCGCCCACGACAAGCGCCCGAAGAACGACATGGCAAGGGTCGCCAATCCCCTCGGCGGCCTCGTCGTCTGCCCCTTCTGCGGCCACCACCTGCAAGCCAAGGGCGACCCGCACCGGCGCGGCGGCCTGATCCATTGCCCCACGCCCTTCTGCCCGACCGCAGGGGCCTATATCTTCGCCGTGGAGGACGCCGTGCTGGAGATCCTCGCCGCCTGGCGCGACGAATACAGCCTCAAGCTCTCCCAGACCTCCCCAGATGCCCGCGACGCCGCCGCCATCGAGGCCGCCCGCCAGCAGCTCACCCTCCAGCGCGAGGCCTTCACCGCCCGCCTCCAGCGCCACTACGACCTTCTGGAACAGGGCGTCTATTCCGTCGATGAGTTCCGCGAGCGCCGCGCCAAAGTCAACGCCCAGATCGCCGACATCGACAGATCCATCGCCGCCCTCGACCATACCCCCGCCAATGACCCCATCGCCGCCCTCCTGCCCCAGATCACCACCGTCCTCAACTCCTACCGCACCGCCCCCGACGCTGAAAGCAAAAACACCCTCCTCCGCTCCGTCATCGACCATATCACCTACCATAAAACCCAGCGCGGCTACCGCAACAGTAACCCCGGCGATAACCTCACCCTCGAAATCGCCCCCAGAATCCCGTGATTTTTTCATTTCACAAATTAGGGTAAGCATCCGATGAACAATTCATCGCAGACATTCTCGGCGAACTCCTCGCAGGGGGGGACCTGGCAGAAGCCGTAGGTGGGGACCATGATGTCCACCTCGGCGATGACCTTGAGGACCACGGTGACGCAGACGGTGATCTCGAAGGTGCAGTTACCAATGTAAGAGCCGGACACGCAAATCGCGCTCACGAGGCTTTCGAGGGTGAAGGGGATGATGGAATCGTCGGGGATGCAGAGGAGGATATCCTTGTTGACGGTGACGGTGGTCTGGCCCATCCACTCCTGACAGCGCTGATCGAGGAACAGCACATCCAGGGGCACGTCCACGGTGCAGCGGACCCGGGCAAACTGGGGGCGGTCGGCCAGGCGCTCCACGCTGAGGTTGGAGATGCGGCCCAGGGTGGTGGAGGAGCGGCAGCTCTCGAAGGTCCAGGCGCCGTAGGGCCGGGGCAGCGGGTTGGGGCTGTTTTCGGCGTTCTCCACGGCCTCCTGATGGGAGATCGGGCCATTGGGGCAGGTGCAGGAACAGCGGTTGTCCTCGCAGGCGCAGGTGCACTGGCGGTTCATGGGATTCTGGCAGTCGTTGCCGGGCAGCAGCGGGACGATGTTTTCGATCACGATCTCTTTGTCGTCAAGCTGCTCCTGCTGCATACAGCTGTCGTAGACGTTCTTTACCTGGATGCACACCCGCTGGTTCAGGCCGTTGAGTATGTTGCCGTTCACCATGCCGGGACAGGCGTCGGAATTGGCGTTCTTGTAGCTGTAAAATGACATCGAGCATACCTCCTGTCTTGTTGGGCGGCGGTTTTCATTGCCCACACTGCATGGTATGCCCGATGTGAAAAAGGGTGATTCTCTGAAATTAAAACTGACGGAACAGCGCCACCAGCTTGCCCAGCACGGCGGCGTTTTCGACGATGATGGGAGCCATGGTAGCGTTTTCAGGTTGGAGGCGGACGTGGCCGTCCTCGTAGAAGATGCGCTTGAGGGTGGCCTCGTCGTCCACCATGGCCACCACAATGTCGCCGTTGTCGGCGCTGTCCTGCTGGCGGAGGACCACGATGTCGCCGTCCAGTATGCCGATGTCTATCATGCTCTCACCCTGGACCCGCAGGCAGAAGACGTCGTCCTGGCCCAGCATGCTTTGGGGCAGGACCAGGTAATCCTCTATGTTTTCTATCGCCAATATGGGCTGGCCCGCCGTGACGCGGCCCACAAGGGGCACGCTGCGGCCCCGCTGGTGAGAGCCGTCCAACACCTCCAGGGCGCGGGGCTTGGTGGAATCCCGGCGGATCAGTCCCTGTTCCTCTAAGTGGTTCAGATGTGCGTGGACCGTAGAGGTGGATTTCAAGCCCACCGCCTGGCAGATCTCTCGCACCGACGGCGGATAGCCCTTCAATTCGATCTCGCTCTTGATGAAATCCAGTATTCTTTGCTGGTTCGCCTGTGATGAACGCATATTCATTCCCCCGCCGTCATTTTTCTTTCATTATTATATCACATCATCGCTATAATTGCAAACGTTTGTTCCCGTGATATATTGACCTGCCCCCTCCCAATCATTACAAATTGCGAAGAAACTATGAACAAAGTGTCAAAGAGTGGCGGATAGCGGTTTTTTATGGTATACTGTGGAGTACAAATACAGGAAGTATGGATGAAGGGGGTGAATCGCGAATGGCAGCCGGTGAATTTTCCGGGAACTATCCACATAATATTGATCCGAAGGGCCGCGCGACGATCCCCGCCGCCTATCGTGAGGCGCTGGGCGAGAACTTCACCATCGGCCTGAACAATGAATTCAACGCCATCGCCCTCTACCCCACCGAGAAGTGGAAGGACATGAGCGCCCGGCTGGACCGCATCCCGGACAGTGACGTGCGAGGCATGGCCTACGTCCGGCTCATCAAGGCGTTCTCCTTCACCGATCAAAACCTGGACAGCCAGGGCCGCGTGCTGCTGCCGGCGGTGCTCAGGCAGAAGGCGGGGCTGGACAAGGCCATCCGCTTTGCGGGCATGGGGCGCTATCTGGAGATCTGGGACGAGGCGAAGTTCGTCGAGATCAACGAGGCCTCCGAGCAGGACATCGCCAAGCTGCTGGATTACATCAACGACCGGTACTTTACGCCCGCGGAGTGATGGAAGCAGATTTATCGAAAAATCCCTGTTTAATCACGTTAGCACTGACTCTCAGGACCGGTGACGGGGTTCTTTCCCCGGCGAGGGAGGCATAGAAATGAATCGTGGAAGCACCAAGCGCTCCCGTCAGGTTGAGCGGAACCGCGCCACCCGCAGGATGATGATCATCTTTGCCGCCGTGCTGTTCGTGTGCATGTTCGCTCAGATCTTCATGATTTCCCGGCTGGCAAAACAGAACAAGGAGATTCGGGCGGTGGAATCCAGAATCAAGGCGCTGAACGCCGACGCGGAGAACTACCGGCTGGCCCTCAATCAGTTGGGCAATACGGACCGCGTCAGCAAGCGGGCCGCCGCGCTGGGCATGATTGAGCCCGGCGAAAAGCAGATTCGGGTGGTCAATCTGCCCGACATCGTGGACAATACTTCCGCGCAGAGCGCCGGGAACACCAGCGCTGAGGAAATGAATCAATAAATTTTCTTCAGGCGGGGAGGGATGGGCATGGTTCTGACAGGGCCGGTCATCCGTCGCCGCCTTGCCATCTGTATGGCCGTGTTCCTGATGCTGTTTTCGGCGCTGAGCGCGCGGCTGTTCGCGCTGCAAATTCTCAGGGCTGAGGAGCTTCAGAGGCGAGCGCAGAACCAGTGGACCTCGGAGAGCGTCATCGCCCCCACGCGGGGCATGATCACCGACCGAAACGGGCGGGTGCTGGCCCAGAGCGCCACCGCCTACACCGCCTCGGTCAGCCCCCGGCAGGTCACGGATGCCAGGCGGCTGGCGCAATTACTGGCCCCGGTGCTGGACATGGAAGCCTCGGTCATTGAAAAGAAGGCTTCCGATACTTCCAAGGGCGGCGTTACTTTGAAGCGGCAGCTCTCCCGGGAACGTGCCCAGCAGCTCAAGGCCATGAAGGCCGAATACGCCCGGGCGGGTTCCGACGCGCTGAAGGGGCTGTATTTGGAGGAAGAGAGCAAGCGATACTATCCAATGGGACAGTTCGCCGCTCAACTCATAGGCTTGACCACCATTGACGGCGTGGGACAGTCGGGGCTGGAACAGTCGCTGGACCGCTATCTTTCCGGGCGGGAGGGGCACATCCTCAAGGAGATCGACGGTAAGGGCCGGGCGCTGGGAAACGCGGAAAGCACCTATGTGCCCGCCGTGGACGGGGGCTGCGTTTCGCTGACGCTGGACGCCTCGCTCCAGGCGTTTGCCGAGCAGGCGGCGCGGGAGGCGCTGACCGTCAACAACGCCAAGGCCGTCCGGCTACTGGTGATGGACCCCAATACCGGCGAGATCCTGGCGATGGTATCCAAGCCCGATTTCGATCTGAACGACCCGCCGCGCAATGATGTTCAAACATTGACGGCGCTGATGCGCAACCGCGTCATTACCGACGCCTACGAGCCCGGCTCCACCTTCAAGACCCTCACCTCCGCCGCCGCGCTGGACGCGGGGCTGGTGACGCCCGCCGAGGGCTTCTACTGCTCCGGTTCGGTGGTGGTGGACGGCGGGCGGATCAAGTGCTGGGGCCGGCCCCACGGCGCGGAAACCTTCGCCCAGGCGCTGCAAAACTCCTGCAACCCGGTGTTCGTGGAAATGGGTTTGCGGCTGGGTACGGAGCGGTTTTACAAATATCTGGATGCCTTCGGCATCGGCAAAAGGACCGGCGTGGACATTCCCGGCGAGGCCGGGGGCATCGTGATCGCCGAAAAGAACGTCAAGCGGGTGGACCTGGCCCGCATCGGCTTCGGACAATCCGTGGCCGTGACGCCGATACAATTGCTCACCGCCGCCTGCGCGGTCATCAACGGCGGCAATCTGATGAAACCCTACATCGTCCGGGAGATCACCGACGCCAACGGCAATGTCATCGAGCGGGGCACGCCCGAGGTGGTGTCCCATCCCATATCGAAGGCGACCTCCGACACCATGCGGGTGCTGCTGGAAAACGTGGTCACCGTGGGCGGCGGCAAAAACGCCTATCTGCCCGGCTACCACGTGGGCGGCAAGACCGGCACGGCACAGGTGTACGTCAACGGCGTGGTTTCCTCGGCCACCCACATCGGCTCCTTCTGGGGCTTTGCCCCGGCCAACGCGCCGAAGATCGCCATGATACTGATCGTGGACGAGGCCGACGTGCCCGTGGACTTCGGCAGCGTCACCGCCGCGCCCTTCGCTCGTGATTTTCTGGAAAAGGCGCTGAACTATCTGAACGTGGCCCCAGATACCGACGAGCCGCCCTTGGCAGAGGTGGAGGTGCCCGACGTCACCGGACTGTCCGTGGAGGACGCCGCGGAAGTCATCGAAGGCGCGGGGTTCAGCTATGTGCTGGACGGCGCGGGGGCCGTGGTCGTATCCCAGTTGCCCGCCGCGGGGGCCATGGCGAATCAGGGTGCGCTGATGATGCTGTACGTCGAGGGCAGCCAGGTGGAGAGCGCCTCCGCAAGAGTTCCCGACGTCACCGGCATGACCGTGTTGGAGGCCAACAAGCTGATACGCTCCCTCGGGCTGGAAATGTCCATTGAGGGCAGCGGTTTGGCCGTCAGTCAGTCGCCCAAACCGGATGAAACCGTCAATCCGTCGTCACTGGTCACAGTAAGATTTGAACGGCCAGGATAAAACATATTACCCATTCTGTCAACATGCACTGGAGGAATCCGGATGAAATTAAACGCGATGCTCGAAAGGCTTCCCGGCCTGGTGGAAACCGTCGGCGACATTGAGAACACCGACATACTGGCGCTGCGCATCGATTCGCGAAAGGTCCAGCCCGGCGACCTGTTTTTCTGCACGCCGGGACTGCGGATGGACGCCCACACCTTCGCGCCTCAGGCCGTTGAGAAGGGCGCGGCGGCGCTGGTGGTGTCCCGCAGGCTGGACATCGACGTGCCCCAGGTGGTTGTGGAGGACGTGCGCATCGCCACCTCCTACATTGCGGCGGCGTTCTACGGCCATCCCGCGGACAGCCTCACCATGATCGGCATCACCGGCACCAAGGGCAAGACCACCTCCAGCTTTCTGGTGAAGTCCATACTGGACGAGGCGGGCTATCGCACCGGGCTCATCGGCACGGTCTGTTCGATGATCGGCGACGAGACGCTGCCCTCCAACCTCACCACGCCGGACCCCGTGGAGACCCAGGCGCTGCTCCGGCGGATGGTGGACGCGGGCATACAGTGCGTGGTGATGGAGGTTTCCGCCCACGCCACGGCCATGCACCGGCTGGCGGGGGTGAAGTTCAAGGTGGCGGCCTTCACCAACTTCTCCCAGGATCATCTGGACTTCTTCAAGGACATGGACGAATATTTCGCCGCGAAGCTGAAGCTCTTCGCGCCGGAGGTCTGCGACGCCATCGTCTACAACGTGGACGACGAGCGGGTCAGCGCCGCCATGAGCAAGCTGGGACGGCCCGCGCTGCGCATTGGTATCCGTGAACCCAGTGACGTCTACGCCAACGACATCGAGGTCGCCGAGCGGGGCTGCTCCTTCCTGATGACCTGGCACAAGAAGTTCCGCACCAGCATCAGCCTGCGCCTGTCCGGGGTGTTCAACGTCTACAACGCGCTGCTGGCGGCGGGCATCTGCATCTGCGCCGGGGTCGGCCCGGAGGCCATCCGCCGGGGCCTGGAGCGGGTTCGCGCCGTGCCGGGACGCATCGAGCTGCTGGACACGGGCACGCCCTATCGCGTGATACTGGACTACGCCCACTCCCCCGACGCGCTGGAGAACATACTCAATGCCGTGCGGGAGACCACGAAGGGTCGGCTCATCGCGCTGTTCGGCTGCGGCGGGGCCAGGGACCACTCCAAGCGGCCCATCATGGGCGAGATCGCCGGGCGGCTGGCGGATTACTGCATCCTCACCAGCGACAACCCCCGCAACGAAAACCCCATGGACATCATCGACGCCATCGAGGAGGGCATCAAGACCACCCGCTGCGAGTACACCGTCATCGAGAACCGCCGGGAGGCCATACGCTGCGCCCTCAAAATGGCGAAGCCCAGCGACGTGGTGGTGCTTGCCGGCAAGGGCCATGAGACCTATCAGGAGATCAACGGCGTCAAGCATCCCTTCGATGAAAAGCTGATCGTGGCGGAGCTGCTCAAGGAAATCGCCAAAGAAAAGTGACGCGGCCGCATATGTAACACACAGCCCGTTGACTTGTAACGGGAATTTGACTACAATATAGAGAGGCGTGACAAAGCCGCCTCATTTACGCTGAAAGCAGGGGCGCGACGCCCGCCAGTACGAACGCAAAGCGTAGCGGCGGACGGCTGACAACGCCCCTGCTTCATTTTATGTCGCATGAATTCAATGGAACCGGAGAAGAATAATTCTATCACACCAAACGGGGGGTAACAGAAGATGCAGAGATTAATCTGGACGGTGGTCGCGGCCTTCGCGATGGCGATTGTGCTGGGACCGATCATCATTCCGTGGCTGAAAAAGCTGAAGCTGGGCAAGGTGATGTACGAGCTGGGGCCGGACCACGCGGCCAAGGCGGGCACGCCGCAGATGGGCGGCATCATATTCGCGCTCCCGGCGCTGATCGCCGCGGCGGCGTTCTGCTACAAGGACGCGGACCTGAGTCTGTTTTTCATATGTCTGGTGAGCGCCCTTGGCTTCGGCCTCATCGGCTTCATCGACGATTTTCTGAAGGTGAAGAAGCACAGCTCCGAGGGCCTGACGCCGAAGCAGAAGCTGGCCCCGCAGATCGTGCTGTCCATAGGGCTTTCGATCTGGGCGTACCTGCACCCCGCCATCGGTTCCTCGCTGACGGTGCCCTTTGTGAACGTGGAATGGAACCTGGGCTTTTTCTACATCCCCGTGATGGTGTTCATCCTCGTGGGCACCGTCAATTCGGCCAACCTGCTGGACGGGCTCGACGGCCTGCTGGGCGGCTGCTCGCTGTTTGATTTCATCACCATGGTCATCATCTGCCTGGCGCTGGCGGCAGCCAATCCCGACCGGGCAGGCAGTCTGCTGAACGTCGCCATATTCGGCGGGGCCATGGCCGGCGGAATCATCGGCTTTTTGCAGTACAATTCCCACCCGGCCCGGGTGTTCATGGGCGACGTGGGCTCCTTCTTCATCGGCGGGGCCCTGGTGGGCATGGCGATGGTCACCCGGCTGTCACTGCTGCTTCCCATCATCGCGCTGGCGATGTTCATGTCCAGCGTGTCCGACCTCATACAGTTCGCCTACTTCCGCGCCACCCATGGCAAGCGCTTCTTCAAAATGGCTCCGCTGCACCATCATTTCGAAAAGTGCGGTATGCCGGAGACGAAGATCGTCGCCATGTACTATATCGTCACCGTCATGCTGTGTCTGCTGACGCTGCTGGGGTTTGTGGCATAAGCATGACACTACCCTTGTAGGGGCGGCGTTGCTGTTAAGGGTAATGTGGTATACATTTTGTGCAAGTACATGGTATACACATTTTCCCGCGAAGCGGGGGGCGCTTGGGTTT
>CACZXF010000002.1 GCA_902785105.1 uncultured Eubacteriales bacterium
ATACTTGAATCCATGTTATGATGTAGCGCCGTATACCTGACCGGTACGTACGGTGCAACGGGAGGGGCGAGGGCTATGGCCCTCCTTCTACCCTATTCAATCCTGATAGAGCGGGAACTTTTTGCACAGCGCATCCACGCGGTCGATGATCTCGGCCTTCCGGGCGTCGAAGTCGTTGGCGGCGAGGGCGAGGAGGGTGCCGACCTCGCGGGCGTCAACCTCCTTGAAGCCCCTGGCGGTGACGGCGGGGGTGCCGACGCGGATGCCGGAGGTTTCGCTGGCGGAACGGGTGTCGCCGGGGATCTTGTTCTTGTTGACGGTGATGCGGACGGAGTCCAGCCGGGCCTCCAGTTCGCGGCCGGAGATGTCGGCTTCCCGGAGGTCCACCAGCATCAGGTGGTTGTCGGTGCCGCCGGAGACCAGCTTCACGTCGTGCTGCATCAGCGTATCCGCCATGGCGGCGGCGTTGACAACGATCTGGTGCTGATAGGCCTTGAACTCCGGCTTCAGCGCCTCGCCCAGCGCCACGGCCTTGGCGGCGATGACGTGCATCAGCGGGCCGCCCTGTCCGCCGGGGAAGATGGCGGAGTTGATCTTCTTGGCGATGGCGGGGTCGTTGGTCAGTATCATGCCGCCGCGGGGGCCGCGGAGGGTCTTGTGGTTGGTGGTGGTGACCACGTCGGCGTAGGGCATGGGGGAGGGATGCTCGCCGGTGGCGACCATGCCCGCGATGTGGGCGATGTCCACCATCAGGTAGGCGTCGCACTCCTTCGCGATGGCGCCGAACTTCTCAAAGTCGATGATCCTCGGATAGGCCGACGCGCCGGCGATGATCATGCGGGGATGGTGCTTCATGGCCAGCTCCCGAACCTGATCATAGTCGATGAGGCCGGTGGCGGGGTCGCAGCCGTAGGAGATGGAATTGTAGATCTTGCCGGAGAAGCTCACCTTCGCGCCGTGGGTCAAATGGCCGCCGCAGGAAAGGTCCATGCCCATCACCGTATCGCCGGGCTGGCACAGGGCGAAGTAGACCGCCTGGTTCGCCTGGGAGCCGGAATGGGGCTGCACGTTGGCGTAGGCCGCGCCGAAGAGCTGCTTCGCCCGTTCGATGCAGATGCTCTCGATCATATCGACGTATTCGCAGCCGCCGTAGTAGCGATGTCCCGGATAGCCCTCAGCGTACTTGTTGGTGAGCACCGAGCCCATGGCAGCCATCACCGCCGGGGAGACGATGTTCTCGGAAGCGATGAGCTCCAGGTTGTGGCGCTGGCGGTCCAGCTCCTTTTCCATGATGTCACCGATCTCCGGATCATACTGCGCAACGAATTCCATGCCCTGCTGTACCATTTCCATATCCTCCTGCCTGTAATTGACGATAAAAAAACCGACCGGATCAGGCATCCGGCCGCGTGACATATTTCCCCACAATTCACCCTTGTGCAGGAAAACACGCTCTGTCCTTTTGCCTGAGAGCTTCGCGCATCAAAGCGCTTTCACCTTCGGCCCCCGGCGCGTGCCGGGCGTCTCCAGAGTGCCATCCGCTTGCAGTCCTCATTCCCTAAGGAACGCCTGAGAGTGTCTCTCCTTCGGCGGGATGTTCCATCCGCTCTCCTGCAAGCCTCAAACGGCTTATTCAATTCGCCAATGATTATAGCACGTTGCCTCTGTGGCGTCAACAAAGAACGTGTAAAGGATTGGAGGGGGGAATGGAGAATGAAATCAGCTTGCAAACACAGGCACTTTTCATTTTCCATTGCATCAATCAGTGAATATAATCTTAACTTGACGCTGTCCCCCCTCCGGTGTATTATATTTACATTATCAAACGTGATGACGGAGAAGAGTAAACCGGATTCGAAGCCCCAGAGAGCCGCCGGCAGGTGCGAGGCGGTGGCGGAGGCCGGTTGAATACACTCCCGAACGGCGCACTGAAACCCTGCATGGGGAGTAAGGCTGCGACGGGTTCGCCCGTTAGTGCGAGAGGATATATAATGTATCCGTTGAGGGTATCGCCGTGAGGCGGTATCAAATTGAGGTGGTAACACGGCTGCAACCGTCCTCTGCTGTTGAGCAGAAGGCGGCATTTTTTTATGGAGGCGAGCACAATGCCCATTACCGAGATTTTGAAACAGAACGCGCGGAAGTACGGCGACGAGATCGCGCTGGTGGAGATCAACCCCGAGGTACGTGAGGATCGCCGGGTGACGTGGAAGGAATACGAGCTCATCGAGCGCGGCGCTTCGGAGGAGTTCCGCCGGGAGATCACCTGGGGCGTCTTTGAGGAGAAGGCCAACCGCTGCGCCAACCTGCTGACCAGCCGGGGCATCAAGAAGGGCGACAAGGTGGCCATACTGCTGATGAACTGCCTGGAGTGGCTGCCCATCTATTTCGGCATCCTCAAGACCGGCGCGCTGGTGGTGCCCATGAACTACCGCTATTCGGCGGACGAGATCGAATACTGCGCCAATCTGGCGGACGTGGACGCCCTGTTCTTCGGCCCGGAGTTCATCGGCCGCGTGGAGGAGTGCATCGACAAGATCCCCCGGGTGAAGCTGCTGTTCTACGTGGGCGACAACTGCCCCACCTTCGCGGAGAACTACCTGCACCTGTCCCTGAACCAGCCCAGCGCCTATAAAGATGTGGAGCTGACCGACCAGGACGAGGCGGCCATTTACTTCTCCTCCGGCACCACGGGTTTCCCCAAGGCCATACTCCACAACCACGAGAGCCTGATGCACGCCTGCCGCACCGAGCAGAAGCACCACGGCCAGACCCACAAGGACGTGTTCCTCTGCATCCCACCCCTCTACCACACCGGCGCGAAGATGCACTGGTTCGGCTCCTTCCTGGTGGGCGGCAAGGGCGTGCTGCTGAAGGGCGTCAAGCCCCAGACCATCATCAAGACCGCCGCCGAGGAGAAGTGCTCCATCGTGTGGCTGCTGGTGCCGTGGGCGCAGGATATACTGGACGCCATCGATCGGGGCGACATCAATCTGGACGACTACGACCTCTCCGCCTGGCGGCTGATGCACATCGGCGCGCAGCCCGTGCCCCGCAGCCTCATCAAGCGCTGGAAGGCCAAGTTCCCGCACCATCAGTATGACACCAACTACGGCCTGTCCGAGTCCATCGGCCCCGGCTGCGTCCATCTGGGCGTTGAGAACATCGACAAGGTGGGCGCCATCGGCATCCCCGGCTACGGCTGGCAGACCCGTATCATCGACGAGCAGGGCAACGACGTGCCCCAGGGCCAGGTGGGCGAGCTGGCCGTCAAGGGCCCCGGCGTCATGACCTGCTATTACAAGGACCCCAAGGCCACCGCCGAGGTGCTCCACGGCGACTGGCTCTGGACCGGCGACATGGCCATGCGGGATGAGGACGGCTTCATCTACCTGGTGGACCGCAAGAAGGACGTCATCATCACCGGCGGCGAGAACCTCTATCCCGTCCAGATCGAGGACTTCCTCCGCGCCTATCCCGACATCAAGGACGTGGCCGTCATCGGCATCCCGCACCCCCGCCTGGGCGAGATCGCCGCGGCCATCATCGAGCTGAAGCCCGGCTCCACCACCACAGAGGCCGACATCGAAAAGTTCTGCCAGGCCCTGCCCCGCTACAAGCGCCCCCGCAAGCTCATCTTCGCCGAGGTGCCCCGCAATCCCACCGGCAAGATTGAAAAGCCCAAGCTCCGCGAGATCTACGGCGCGAAGCAGCTCGTGGCGGAGCAGGTGGAATCGTAAGATAAACAGGGATTTGTTTGATTTAGGGAGTAGGCAGTAGGGAAAGTTACCGGCTGCCGCGCTAAAAAGCCAATGTTTTCAGCAGAAACGGAAGGTGGGCCGTAACCCCTACTCCCTACTGCCTACTCCCTAAAACAAATTCCAATTTATAGCAGAAGATAGACAGACAGGAAAGGAGCCCAATATGAAGCGTCTGCAAAAAATCATAGTCTTGACTTTGGTACTGACGCTGTGCGCCTTCGCCCTTGCGTTTGCCTGTGCGGAAGGAACGCGCAAGGTCATTATCGACACGGATACCGGGCGGACGACGCAACGGCGCTTGTGCTGGCGGCGAAGAGTCCGGAAATCGACATTCTGGGCGTCACCGTGCTGGTGGGCAACGTGAATCTGGAGCAGGCCACGCGCAACGCCCTGGCCGCGCTGGAGCTGGCGGGCTGTGACGCGCCGGTCTACAAGGGCGCCAGCCAACGCTACGGCGGCGAGGCCATCGAGGCCTTCAGCGTCTTTGGGTCGGACGGCATGGGTGACAGCGACCTGATCCATCCCGATGGCCAGGCCCAGACGCAGGATGCCATCGACTTCATACTGGAGGCGATCCGTCAGAACCCGGACGAGGTGGAGATCATCGCTCTGGGCCCCGCCACCAACCTCGCCCTCGCCATGGATCGGGAGCCCGAGACGATGAAGCATGTCAAGCGCATCTGGTCCATGGGCACGGCGGGCCTTGGCCCCGGCAACGCATCCCCGGTGGCTGAGTTCAATGTCTACGCCGACGCCCCGGCCTATAAGAGGATGCTGGACTTTGGCGTCCCGGTCACCATCGTGGGCCTGGATATGTGCAGCAACAGGGCCCAGTGGACCAACGAGCAGTTTACGATGCTGAGGTCGTCCGGCATTATCGGGCGGTTCATCGCCGATTCTTTCTCAAAGATCCGCAAATTCTATGCCGACAACGGCTCCTCCGGCTCCGTCATGAATTGTGACAGCGTGGCCATGCTCGCCGCCCTGGAACCGGATTTTGTCAGGAAAACCGCCGCCTGCCACGGAAGCTGTCTGACGGACCCCGGCGAAGCCTATGCCCAGGTGATCTTCTATCAGCAGGGCTTCACCTACGATGTGGCCAGCAATGACTTTGATTACAATGTGACGCTGGTCACGGAGGTGGACAGCAGTCGTTACTTCAGCCGGTATTTCAGCAGAGTTTTCCAGAGTCAGATCGGATGATCCGGCGAATGGCTGAACCTTTCAATTGATAAATTAACACTTTAACACATGAAAGCAACGCGGCGTTGTGCTATAATGCGGAAAACGCTATCGAAAGGGTATGATTGCAATGAGCGCAAGGGAGCACCGGATCTATAATCCGGCGATGGAATGTATTGACCGCGAGGAGCTTCGCAAGCTCCAGGGCAAGCGCCTCGTTGAGACGGTGAAGCGGGAATACGAGAACGTGCCGATGTATCGCGCCCGCATGGACGCGGCGGGGGTGAAGCCCGAGGACATCCGGGGTCTGGACGATCTGAAGTACCTGCCCTTCATGGAAAAGACGGATCTGCGGGACTACTATCCCTTTGACCTGCTGGCCAGTCCGAAGCGGGACATCGTCCGCATCCACGGCTCCTCCGGCACCACGGGCAAGCCCATCGTCTCCGGCTACACCCGAAACGACGTGGATGTCTGGTCCGAGATGATGGCCCGCACGCTGACCGCCGCGGGCTGTACCAGTGAGGACATCGTACAGGTCTGCTACGGCCTGGGCCTGTTCACCGGCGGCTTCGGCGCGTATCAGGGCGCGGACAAGCTGGGTGCCATGGTGGTGCCCATGTCCAGCGGCAACACCCAGCGGCAGATCATGATGATGAAGGACCTTGGTTCCACCATCCTCTGCTGCACCCCGTCCTACGCCACCTATCTGGGCGAGACCATCCGCGAGATGGGCATCGACCCCGAAAAGGACCTCAAGCTCAAGGCGGGCTGCTTCGGCGCGGAACCCTGGACCGAGGAGATGCGGGAGCGCATCGAGCAGCTCCTGTGCATCGACGCCTGCGATATCTACGGCCTGACCGAGATCGCCGGCCCCGGCGTGGCCTTCGAGTGCCTGGAGAAGCACGGTATGCACATCAACGAGGACCACGTCATCGCCGAGATCATCAACCCCGCCACCGGGGAACAGCTCCCCTACGGTATGCCCGGCGAGCTGGTGTTCACTACCATCACCAAGACCGGCATGCCCATGCTGCGCTACCGCACCCACGACATCTGCACCCTCACCGACGACAAGTGCGCCTGCGGCCGTACTCTCGCCCGCATGGGTCGCATCACCGGCCGTACCGACGACATGCTGGTCATCCGCGGCGTCAACGTGTTCCCCAGCCAGATCGAATCCGTGCTGGTCAGCGCCGAGGGCGTGGCCCCGCACTACATGCTCATCGTGGACCGCGTGAACAACTCCGACACGCTGGAGGTCCAGGTGGAGATGACCGAGGACATGTTCTCCGATACCATCGGCCACATCGAGAATGTCCGCAAGTACATCACCGGCCAGATCAAGTCCGTGGTGGGCATCGCCACCAACGTCAAGCTGGTCGCGCCCAAGTCCATCCCGCGCAGCGAGGGCAAGGCCAAGCGCGTCATCGACAACCGCAAGCTATAACAGGGGGTATCGAATATGTTCATCAAGCAGATTTCCGTATTCCTCGAAAACACCGTCGGCGCGCTCCGGGAGCTCACCGAGCTGCTGGGCAAGGGCGGCATCGACCTGCTGGCCCTGTCCATCGCGGACACCCAGAGCTTCGGCATCGTGCGCCTCATCGTCAGCAGCGCGGACGTGGATAAGGCTATGCAGCTCCTCAAAGAGGGCGGCTGCATCGCCAAGGTCAACCACGTCATCTGCGCCGCCGTGCCCGACCGCCCGCTGGGTCTCTGCGAGCTGCTCACCGTCATCGAACAGGCCGACCTCTCCGTGGAATACATGTATTCCTTCCTCCGCAATACCGGCGACGGCCAGGCCCACATGATCCTCCGCCTCAACGACGGCCAGAAGGCCGCGAGGGTGTTCAATATGAAGAACATCACCCTGCTGAGCCAGGAGGATGTGGACAAGCTGTAATACACACAAACGACAATGGAGCATATCAAATGTGATATGCTCCATTGTTGCATTATGTGTGGACTCCCTCAGTCACGCTTTGCGTGACAGCTCCCTCTGAGAGGGAGCCTAAAGGAATAGCATCGTAGCGGTGTTTTCCAAAAGGCTCCCTCTTAGAGGGAGCTGTCAGCCGTCAGGCTGACTGAGGGAGGCGTTTCTACCTGGTTATTCCTTCCAGTCGTTCAGCGCCCTCTTCAAATACTGCCCGGTAAAGCTGGCCTCGACCTCGGCCACCTGCTCCGGGGTACCCTCGGTGACCAGGGTGCCGCCGCCGTCGCCGCCCTCGGGGCCGAGGTCGATGACGTAATCGGCGGTCTTGATGACGTCCAGGTTGTGCTCGATGACCACGAGGGTGTTCCCGGCCTCGGCTAGGCGGGAGAGGACTTCTATCAATCGCTCCACGTCGGCGATGTGCAGGCCGGTGGTGGGCTCGTCCAGCACGTAGATGGTGCGGCCCGTGGCCTGCCGGGAAAGCTCGGTGGCCAGCTTGATGCGCTGGGCCTCGCCGCCGGAGAGGGTGGTGGAGGGCTGGCCCAGCTTCACGTAGCCCAGTCCCACGTCCCGCATGGTCTCCAGCTTGCGGCGTATTTTCAGTATGGGGCGGAAGAACTCCAGCGCCTCGTCCACGGTCATCTCCAATACCTCATAGATGTTCTTGCCCTTGTAGCGCACCTCCAGCGTCTCCCGGTTGTAGCGATGGCCCTTGCAGACCTCGCAGGGGACGTAGACGTCCGACAGGAAGTGCATCTCGATCTTGATGATGCCGTCGCCGGAGCAGGCTTCGCACCGCCCGCCCTTGACGTTGAAGCTGAAGCGGTTGGGCTTGTAGCCCCTCGCCTTGGCGTCCGGGGTCTGGGCGAAAACGTCCCTGATCATGTCGAACAGGCCGGTGTAGGTGGCCGGGTTGGAGCGCGGCGTGCGGCCGATGGGGGATTGGTCGATGGCGATGATCTTGTCCAACTGCTCCACGCCGTCGATGCCGTCGTGCGCGCCCGCCCGAAGCCGGGAGCGGTTCAGCGTGTGGGACAGGGATTTATACAGTATCTCATTGACCAGCGACGACTTGCCGCTGCCCGACACCCCCGTGACGCAGGTGACTACGCCCAGCGGGAACCGCACGTCAATCCCCTTTAGATTGTGGGCCCTCGCCCCGCGCACCGTCAGCCAGCCCGTGGGCTGCCGCCGCTCTGCCGGAGCCTTGATGACCCGTTTGCCGGACAGATATTGCCCGGTGATGGAGGCCTCGTTGACCATGATCTCGGCGGGCGTGCCCGTGGCGATGATTTGCCCGCCGTTCAGCCCTGCGCCGGGGCCGACGTCCACGATGTAGTCCGCGTCCAGCATGGTCTCCGCGTCGTGTTCTACCACGATCAATGTGTTGCCAAGGTCACGCAGACCCTTCAAGCTGTTCAGCAGCCGCCGGTTGTCCCGCTGATGCAAGCCGATGCTGGGCTCGTCTAAAATGTACAATACGCCGACGAGACCGGAGCCGATTTGCGTCGCCAATCGTATGCGCTGAGCTTCACCGCCGGACAATGTGCCCGCAGAGCGGGAGAGCGTCAGATACCCCAGCCCCACGTCGTTCAAAAAGCCCAGCCTCGCGTGAATTTCCTTCAATATCTGCTCGGCGATCATGGCCTGCTTTTCGGTCAGTGTCAGCCCTTTGAAGAACTCCCGCGCGTCCCGAACGGACAGGTCGGTGACCTGGGAGATGTTCCTCTCCTGTATCGTCACCGCCAGCGCTTCCCGCTTGAGCCGCTTCCCGCCACAGTCCGGACAGGGCACCTGGGACATATAGCCCTCGTAGACGGACTTCATGGCCTCGGAGGAGGTCTCCCGATACCGCCGTTCCAGATTGGCGATGATGCCCTCGAAGGGCGCGTTGAAGGTGCCCTGCCCGTCGGTGCGGGCATAATGCACTTTGATTTTTTCGCCCTTTGTGCCGTAGAGCAGTATGTTCATGATGTCGTCGGAGAGCTGCTCCACCGGGGTGTCCAGCGAGAAATTGTAGTGCTCCGCCAGCGCCTGGAGGTACATCCGGGCCATGGAGTCCCCGTCGCCGCTGTTCCAGCCGGAAACCTGCAAGGCCCCCTCGTTCAGCGATTTGGTCCGGTCCGGCAGCACGATGGCCGGGTCGATCTTCATCAGCACGCCCAGGCCCGTGCAGGTGGGGCACGCGCCGTAGGGATTGTTGAAGGAGAACATCCGCGGAGCCAGCTCGCCGATGGAGATGCCGCAGTCCGGGCAGGCGTAATTCTGGGAGAACAGCATGTCCTCCCCGTCGATGATGCTGGCGATGACCAGCCCGCCCGCCAGCTGCATGGCGGTTTCGAGAGAGTCCGTCAAACGCTGCTGGATGTCCGGGCGGACGATCAGCCGGTCAATGACCACCTCTAAGGTGTGCTTCTTCGTCTTGGTCAGCTTCGGCAGCTCGCTCATCTCGTACATCTCACCGTCGATGCGCACGCGGACGTAGCCCTGCTTGGACAGGTCCTCCAGCAGCTTCACAAACTCGCCCTTTCGCCCACGCACCACGGGAGCCAGTATCATCAGTTTTGTGCGCTCAGGCAGGGCCAGTATCTGGTCCACGATCTGGTCTACGGTCTGCTGGGAGATGGGCTTGCCGCAGTTGGGGCAGTGGGGCGTGCCGATGCGGGCGTACATCAGGCGCAGGTAGTCGTAGATTTCCGTCACGGTGCCCACCGTGGAGCGCGGGTTGCGGCTGGTGGTCTTCTGGTCGATGGAGATGGCGGGGGAGAGGCCCTCGATGTAGTCCACATCCGGCTTCTCCATCTGTCCCAAAAACTGTCGCGCGTAGCTGGACAACGATTCCACATAGCGCCGCTGTCCCTCGGCATAGATGGTGTCAAAGGCCAGCGACGACTTGCCCGACCCCGAAAGCCCGGTCATGACGATCAGCTTGTTCCGCGGGATCACCAGATTCACATTTTTCAGATTGTGCTCCCGCGCGCCCTTGATGACGATTTCGTTGATATTCAAAGCGTGTACCTCATGCGTTTGTCATGTCGATAAATCCCAGTTTATCTTTATACTTTCAATGGCCTGTAATCAAACCCCGTATCCATCCGGCAGAGCATCTCCGCAATGAGCTCGATGGCGTTTTCGAGGTCCTTCCAACTGGCGACCTCCACGGAGGAGTGCATGTAGCGCAGGGGGATGGACACCAGCGCGATGGGCACGCCGCTGCCGGTCATGAGGGCGGTGTCGCCGTCGGTGTAGGTCTTGCCGCCGGCCACCTCGTATTGCAGGGAGATGTTCTTTTCCTTTGCGATGGCCTCCAGCAGGCGGTTCAGCGGCTTGTTGGTCATACCGCTCAGGCACAACACAGGCCCGCCACCCAATTTGACCTCACCGGTCGTAGCGGGATCGCCGTCGGGCGCGTCGCTGGCCCAGGTGACGTCCACAATTATGGCGCAGGAGGGCTGGACATTCGCCGCCGCGAAGTACGCGCCCCGCCCCGTGGTCTCTTCACCCACGACGGTGTTGGCGTAGATGCCGCACGCCACGCCGCGCTCAGCCGCCAGCTTCGCCGCCTCGAGGATCACAAAGGCCCCCGTCTTGTCGTCCAGCGCCCGGCAGGTGAAGCGGTCGTTCAGCAACTCACGGACCTCCGTGTCCGCGCAGACGGAATCGCCCACGCTGACCAGCGCCGCCGCTTCCTCTTTATTGTTCGCGCCGATGTCGATGACCAGGTCGCTGTCCTTCATCTCTTCCTTTTTCAGCAGCTCCCCGTCCACCGCGCCGACGCCGTTGACCTTTTTGTCGTCATGAATGATCTGCATGGGCGAACCGACATACAGCTTCGGCCGCACTCCGCCCGCCTTCTGGACGTGAATGAAGCCCTTGTCGTCGATATGTGTCACCCGGAAGCCGATCTCATCCATGTGCCCACAGAGCAGCACCCGGCAGGCGGAGTCCGGGTTGACGACGTTGATGACATTGCCCACCGCATCCACGATCTGTTTATGGGCGAAGTCCTTCCCGAAGGCCAGCGCGTTTTGCTGGTTGGCCTCCTCGTTTCCGCTGACAGAGACGGTGTTCAATAGTTTTTTCAGAAATTCACGGTTCATGGGGATTGTAATCTCCTTTGGAAGTATTTATATCAGTCCGACACGTCCACGTCCGGGGCGATAGTGAGCTTATAGTCGGGATAGGCGGCGTGGATCTCGTCATAGAGGGTCTTCAGGCCCTCCTTCGGGTTGATGTCGAAGCTCATCACGGCGTCGAACATCATCTCCTTGGTCTCCTGATCCAGATAGAAGCCGTGGAGCTGGAGCACCCAGTCGTGGGCCAGCACCCGGCTGCGCACGTCGTTTTCGATGTCGGCGGCCTCGCCGGGGGTGGTGTTGTAGGAGTAGATCCCCATGCCCGTGATGATGACGCCGGTCTCCTTATACACCCGGGCCTCTGTGCGGCGCGTCAGCCTGTCCGCCTCGCGGATGGTCATGGTGTCGGGCAGTGCCACATGGACGGAGGCGTAATTGCGGTCCGGTCCGTAGTTGTACAGTATCAGGTCATAGGCGCCCTGGACGGCCTCGTCCTGATTGAGCAGCGCTTTGATCTGCCCGGTGAGCTCGGGGTCGGCCCGCCCGCCGAGGATCTCGTCAAGGGTCTCGGTCATCATCTCGATGCCGGCCTTGATGATGAACCCGGAGATCACCACGCCCACCCAAGCTTCAAGGGATAAGCCGGTCAGCGTAAAGAGCAGCGCGCACAGCAGCACCGAGCCGGACAGTATGGCGTCCGACAGCGCGTCGGAACCGGAGGCCACCAGGGAGCCGGAGTTGACCTTCTCGCCCTGGGCCTTGACGTAGCGCCCCAGCAGGATTTTCGTCACCACGGCCACCGCGATGATGACCAGTGAGATCACGCTGTAATCCGGCTTTTCCGGCTGGATGATCTTCTTGACAGATTCCACCGCCGAGGTGATGCCGGCGTAGAGTACAAGCCCCGAGACGATCATGGCGCTGAGATATTCGATGCGCCCGTAGCCCAGGGGGTGCTTTTTGTCCGGCAGCTTGCCAGCCAGCTTGGTGCCCACGATGGTGATGACCGAGGACAGGGCGTCCGACAGATTGTTCACCGCGTCCAGCGTCACGGCGATGGAGTGGGAGGCGATGCCCACGACGGCCTTGAACGCCGCCAGCAGCACGTTGGTCAGTATGCCGACGATGCTGGTCCTTATGATCACCTGGTCACGGTTTTGAAATTGCGCCTTCATGTTCTGCGTTTCCTGCATGGTGTTCGTCCTCCTATGTATTTTTCCTGTGTTTTTCCAGCCGGACCAGCCGTTCCTCGTCCGGTTCCATATTTCCATTCTTGTATTGATAGCCCATATTCAGATAAAAGGGCAGTCCTGTGATGGAGGCGGGAATTTCGACGCGCCGGGCGCGGAGAAAGTATTCGTCCCGTTCAAGGGTTTCAATGATGCTTCGCCCCACGCCGCGCCCCTGCCGATCCGGATGCACGAATATCGTGAACAGACAGCTCTCGTCCGCTTTTCCCCAATAGGGCCCGATCGCGCCGCAGCCGATGATTTGTCCGTCATCCTCAGCCACATAAAAGTGCGTCCACCCCGCCCGCTCGAGGATGTATTCCGGGGTATGCAGCGCGATCAGCCCGTTGACCTCCTGCGGATAGTCCTTCGCGTTGCTGACCCTCAAGGTGGTTTTGACCAATTCGGAGACACGCTCCGCGTCTGATGATTCAAATTTACGGATAGTCATATTCATGCTTTAGCCCGGATTCCTGTGGGTCATCTTCTCGCGGCGCTTGCGCTTCTGGCGTGACTGCTCGCCGGTGGCCATGACCTTTTCGCCCTTCAATGCCAGCATCTGGTCGCGGTACTTGGCGGCCTTCTCGAAATCCAAATTGTTGGCGGCCTGGAGCATCAGCTCCTCGATGCGGTCGATGGCCATCTGGCGCTCCTGCTCGTCCATGGTGTTGTCGGCGCTGTCATCGGCGGCGCGTGTGACCTCCATCAGCTCGCGTATGGCAGAGCGCACGGTCTGGGGTGTGATGTGGTGCTCCTCGTTGTACTGCTGCTGTATGGCGCGGCGGCGGTTGGTCTCGTCGATGGCCCGCTGCATGGAATCGGTGACGGCGTCGGCGTACATGATGACCCGCCCGTCCACATTGCGGGCCGCGCGGCCGATGGTCTGGATCAGACTGGTCTCGGAGCGCAGAAAGCCCTCCTTGTCCGCGTCCAGTATGCACACCAGCGAGACCTCCGGCATGTCCAGACCCTCGCGCAGCAGGTTGATGCCCACCAGCACGTCGAACTCCCCGCTGCGCAGACCGTGGATCAGTTTGATTCGATCCAATGTTTCCACATCGGAATGCAGGTACTCCACTCTTACGTCCAACTCCCGCAGATACTGTGTCAGACTCTCAGCCATGCGCTTGGTCAGCGTGGTGACCAATACCCTTCCGCCCTCGGCGGTGACCTTGTTGATCTCGCCCAGCAGGTCGTCCACCTGCCCGGTGGCGGGGCGGACGACGATCTCCGGGTCGATGAGCCCCGTGGGCCGTATGATCTGCTCCACCACCTGACCGGCCCGGGATAGCTCGTAGTCCCCCGGCGTGGCCGAGACGTAGATCACCTGATTGACACGGCTCTCAAATTCGTGGAACTTCAGGGGCCGGTTGTCGTAGGCGGCGGGCAGGCGGAAGCCGTAGTCCACCAGCGCCCGCTTCCGGGCGTAGTCGCCGTTGTACATGGCGCGGATCTGGGGCACGGTGACGTGGGACTCGTCGATGAAAACCAGAAAGTCCTTTGGGAAGTAGTCCATCAGCGTGAACGGCGCTTCTCCCGACTGCCGCCCGTCGAAGTAGCGGGAATAGTTCTCGATGCCGCTGCAATAGCCCAGCTCCCGCATCATCTCGATGTCGTAGTGTACCCGCTGCTCCAGCCGCTGGGCCTCCAGCAGGCGGTCGTTGGCGCGGAAGTCGGCCAGCCGAAGCTCCAGATCCTCTTCAATCTGCGATATGCACCGGTCCAGCTTGTCCTTGGAGGTGGCGTAGTGGCTGGCGGGGAATATCATGACGTGGTTCATATAGCGCAGCGCCTTCCCCGTCACCATGTCGATCTCCGAAATGCGCTCGATCTCGTCCCCGAAGAACTCCACCCGCACGCCCTTCTTCTCCGACGCGGCGGGGATGATCTCCACCACCTCGCCCCGCACCCGGAAGCTGCCGCGCTCCGGCTCGAAGTCGTTGCGTGTGAACTGTATGTCCACCAGACGGCGCAAAAGCTCGTCCCGGTCGATCTCCATGCCTTCCCGCAATGATACGGATAAATCCTCGTATTCCTCCGGATTGCCCAGACCGTAGATACAGCTCACCGAGGCCACGATCACCACGTCCCGCCGCTCCGACAGCCAGGCCGTGGCGCTGTGGCGCATCCGGTCGATCTCGTCGTTAATGGAGGAATCCTTTTCGATGAAGGTGTCCGTGGAGGGGATGTAGGCCTCGGGCTGGTAGTAGTCGTAATAGGATACGAAGTAGCCCACCGCGTTCTCCGGGAAGAATTCCCGGAACTCCGCCGCAAGCTGGGCCGCCAGTGTCTTGTTGTGGGCGATCACCAGCGCCGGACGGTTGGCGTTTTTGATGATGTTCGCCATCGTGAAGGTCTTACCCGACCCTGTCACGCCCAGCAGCACCTGATGCTTGATACCCTGGGCCAACCCCTCGTTCAGCTTTTCAATCGCCTGGGGCTGGTCCCCCGTGGGCGCGTATTCCGAATGAAGCTCGAACATGCCAAATCCTCCCGCCAAATCTCTCCCTTCAATTATAGCACCTTCAATTTATAATGAAAACAGTGTACGAAAACTTAAACGCATGTTCGACGTAAATAATTGAGAATTGTCAGATGTGTATCAGCGTTCCCGCCGCCTCCGGCTGCATGGTGCATTTCAACCGCGTCGGTATGCCGGCCTGCTCCACGGGAGCGAGGCAGTCCGGGTGGAGCACCCTTGCCCCGTTTTGCGCAAATGTCCGCATTTCCGGGTAGTCGATGACGGGGATGAGCCGCGCGTCCGGGTCCCGGCTGGGGTCGGCGGTCATCAGGCCGGGAACGTCGGTCCAGTTTTCATAGAGTGTGGCGTGAACGGCAGCGGCCAGCAGCGCCCCGGTGATGTCGGAGCCGTTGCGGGGGAGTGTGATGATGTTCCCCGAGGGATCGGACCCGTAGAACCCCGGCACCACCGCTCGCAGATACATCGAGGGCAGCACTGACAGCCGGGTGATGGAGCGCTGAACATCCAGCCCGCCATTTGTGTCAAAGCAGACGAAGGGCGCGGCGTCCACGAAGGTCAGACCGGTATAATCCGCGAACAGCCGCGCACACAGGTATTCGCCCCGGCTCAGCGTGTGGGCCCGTGAGATGCGGACGGCCGCTGCAAGCACATTGCGCACGGCCTCGTCCCCCGGCGGCAGTCCCAGCCCCGCGCGGATGTCGCGAAAGCGGCTGACCACCGCCTCTGCCGCCGGGCCGCGCCCGCCCTCGCGCCACACCTGTTCCAGCAAATCCGTGACCTTAGGCCCACCCTCCAGCGCCCCCGGCGCGGACAGCACCACATAGCGCCGCGCCGGGTTTTCATTCAATATCGCCTTTATCCTCCGAATGCCCTCCGCGCTCGCCGCGGAGCTGCCGCCAAACTTGCATACAATTTTATCCATGGCAATTCATGCCTCCATAAATGCGTTTACGCGCCCCGCAATTTCTTCGCCGCGGCGCGTCACGCCATAGTATGCCCGGATTTGGCGATGAGTTCTTGTAAAAAGGGTGGGGTTACGGCCCTCTCAGTCAGCTTCGCTGACAGCTCCCCCAGAGAGGGAGCCAGGAAGAACGTTGCCCCTTGGCTCCCCTTTTAAGGGGAGCCGTCGCCGAAGGCGACTGAGAGGTTTGTCCCCCTGCAAATCCCGGTCCATCCTACAAACTTTTTCCCCGTCCCCACTGGACATATTGCCCCATAAATGTTAAAATAAGATGAGGAGTGATGGACATGAACGAGACCTTAAAGCAGTGGGTGAAGGAATCCCGGCGCATCGTGTTTTTCGGCGGCGCGGGGGTGTCCACGGAGAGCGGCATACCGGACTTCCGCTCCCAGGACGGCCTTTACAACATGAAGTACAAGTATCCCCCGGAGACGATTATCAGCCATCCCTTTTTCATGCGCAACACGGCGGAATTTTACCGCTTTTACAAGGACAAGATGCTCTTCCCCGACGCTCAGCCCAACGCGGCCCACATGAAACTGGCTCAGTGGGAGGCTGAGGGCAAGCTTCTGGGCGTGGTGACCCAAAACATTGACGGCCTGCACCAGGCGGCGGGGTCGAAGAAGGTCTACGAGCTCCACGGCAGCGTGCTCCGCAACTACTGTATGCACTGCGGCAAGTTCTACGATCTGGACTACATCATGAAGTCCGACGGCGTGCCCAAGTGCGAATGCGGCGGCACCATCAAGCCCGATGTGGTGCTCTATGGCGAGAACCTGGACAACGACGTGGTCAACGGCGCCGTCAACGCCATCAGCCAGGCGGACATGCTCATCATCGGCGGCACGTCGCTGGCGGTGTACCCCGCGGCGGGCCTCATCGACCTGTATCGCGGTAACCGGCTGGTGCTGGTGAACCTCTCCACCACGCCCCAGGACAGCCGCGCCGACCTGGTGATCCATGAGCGGATCGGCCAGGTGTTCGCCGAGCTGTAATGTCCGAGCGACTGGTCGCTTTCCCGCCCGTCTGCCGGGAGGACGCGCGGGTGCTGATCTTGGGCTCCATGCCCAGCGTGGCGTCCCTACAGGAGGGCTTCTATTACGGACATCCCCGCAACGCCTTCTGGCGCATACTGGCAGAGGTGTTCAATGCTCCATTGCCTTCTGACATTGAGAGTAAAAAGGCCCTGCTGACAGGCAATCGCATCGCCCTCTGGGATGCGCTGAACGCCTGTCAGCGGGAGGGCTCTCTGGACAGCGCCATCCGCGAACCGGAGCTGAACGACTTCGGCGCGCTTTTCACACGCTGTCCCTGCATCGAAAAGGTCCTCTTTAACGGCGGCACCGCCCACCGCCTCTTCATGAAGCGGGGCGCGGGTTTTCTCACGGGCAGGCGCTGGGCGGTGATGCCGTCCACCAGTCCCGCCTACACATTGAGCTATGAAAGGAAGCTGGCGCTGTGGCGTCAGGCACTGGTCGAGCATTATGAATCCCTGTGACATCATTCGCAAGAAGCGGTTCGGCGGCGAGCTGAACGAACAGGAGATACGCGCCTTTGTCTCCGGCGTCGTGGACGGCAGCTTCGCGGACTATCAGGCTTCGGCGCTGCTGATGGCCATATGCATCAACGGCATGACCGACCGGGAAACGCTGGCGTTGACCCTGGCCATGGCGAAGTCCGGCGACACGCTGGACCTCAGCGACGTCCCCGGCGTCAAGGCCGACAAGCATTCCACCGGCGGCGTGGGCGACACCACCTCGCTGATACTGGTGCCCCTGGTGGCCTGCTGCGGCGTCAAGATGGCGAAGATGTCCGGCCGCGGTCTGGGCTTCACCGGCGGCACGCTGGACAAGCTGGAATCCATCCCCGGCATGTCCATCGACAAGAACATCGAGTCTTTCAAAAAGCAGGTCAGCGAGGTCGGCTGCGCCATCATCGGCCAGACCGCCGAACTGGCTCCCGCTGACAAGGTGCTCTACGCTCTCCGGGACGTGACCGCCACGGTGGACTGCCTGCCGCTGGTGGTGTCCTCCATATTGTCCAAGAAACTGGCGGCGGGCACGGACGTGGTGGTGCTGGACGTCAAGGCCGGCTCCGGGGCCATCATGGACACCTATGATAAGTCCGTCCAGCTTGCAAAGACCATGGTCCGCATCGGCAACATGAGCGGCAAGCGCTTCTCCGCCCTCATCACCGACATGGACCAGCCCCTGGGCAGCTACATCGGCAACGCCCTGGAGGTCGAAGAAGCCATAGAAGTGCTGGCGGGACGTGTGGAAGGTCCCCTCAAGACCGTTTCTCTGACCCTCGGCGCCCACATCCTGCGCAATGCCGGGGTGGTGGAGACCGTGGAGAAGGGCATAGCCCTATTGGATGAAAAGATCAGGAACGGCGAAGGACTCAAAAAGTTCTCCGAGATGATCGCAGCCCAGGGCGGCAACCCGAAGGTGGCGTATGACACCTCCCTGCTCCCCAAGGCCAAATATCACATCGACGTCACCGCCGACCGCGAAGGCTACATCACCGCCATGCGCACCGGCGACATCGGCAACGCCGCCAAGCTGTTGGGCGCGGGCCGCGAGCGCAAGACAGATGTTCTGGACCTGTCCGTGGGTCTGGTGATGAAGGTCAGGGTGGGGGACAGTGTGAAGAAGGGCGACACCCTCTGCACCCTCCACGCCGGGGATAAGTCCGACCGCATCGCCGCTCACAACCTCGTCCGCAAATCCATACTCATCGGCCCGGATAAGCCCGAACCCAGGCCGCTGATCCTCGACGTGGTGGAATGATGCGCAAAACCTCGCTTAAACTTTTGACGGCGGCGCTCCTATGGGGCGTCACCGCCGTCCTCGTCCCCCTGGCCCTCGGCGCGGCCTTTCAGGCGATGTTTAACGCATGGAATGTCAACGTCGATACCGTGACCCGCGCCCCGATATGGGCACAATGGGTCTACACCTGGCATGGCAGCTTCATCACGCTGATCTCTGACGGTCTGCTGATCGCCCTCTGCGTCATCGCCTTTCACGCCCAAATCGAGCGCCCAAACAAGCGTGACGGGCTGTCGGCACTCGTCGGCTTCGGCATTGCCATACTGCTGGCCGTGCTGTTCACATTGCTGGACAGTCTCCGCCCCGAGCACCCACCCCATTTTTCGCTGGGACTCATCCCACTGTGCGGCCTGATGCTGATCAGTGTATTGGCCGAGGAGCTGCTGACCAAGCGCGTGCTGTATGATACGGTTTCCGCAAAGTGGGGAAAGCTGCCGGCGACCATCGCCGCGACGCTGGCGTTTTTCCTCATCGGCGGCGGGCTGGGCGGCACGATCATATCCGGCGTCAACGTAGCCCTGTTGGGCCTGCTGTGCTGTCTGCTCTATGACCGCGAGGGCCTCTGGACGCCCGTCCTCTTCCGCTGGGGCTGGGGCTTCGCAAC
The DNA here is from genome assembly GCA_902785105.1 of uncultured Eubacteriales bacterium. Taxonomy (GTDB): domain Bacteria; phylum Bacillota; class Clostridia; order Christensenellales; family Aristaeellaceae; genus UBA2862. The sequence goes on from CACZXF010000002.1 coordinate 19,060, forward strand.
GGTATTCCTGCTGGGCCAGGGCGGCGGTGATCATTCCGTCTGGCGCTTTTACGGCGTCTCCGAGACCCTCCTCACCGGTGGCGACTCGGGCTTTGCCTGCGGTCTGATGTGGACGGCCATCCTCATGGCGCTCAATATGTGGATGATTTTCAAGCAACAAAGAGTTTCCAAAGACAGCGGCAACACGAAAAGGCAGTTCAATTTTCAATTCTCAATTTTTAATTCCAAAACCAAGAAAGGATGATCCCCATGATTTCCTGGAAGAACCTCGACACCCTGGCGGCCTGCGGCAAGCTGGCGAATGTGAAGAAGGTCAATCTGGCGGAGGCCATGACCGGTGAAAACGGCGCGAAGCGCGTGGAGGAATACTGCGTGCCCATGGCGGCGAATCTTAAATACAACTTTGCGGCCAAGGCCGTGGACGGCGGCACCCTCGAAGCCCTCCAGGCGCTGGCCGACGAGGCCCAGCTCACCGAAAAGTATGCCGCGCTGTACAATGGCGAGGTCATCAACACCGGCGAAAAGCGCCGCGTGCTGCATCAGCTCACCCGCGGCCAGCTCGGCGAGGCCGTGGTGGCGGACGGTGTGGACAAGCGCGCCTTCTACGTGGGCGAGCAGCAGAAGGCCGCGGCCTTTGCCAAAAAGGTCCACAGCGGCGAAGTCACCAACGCCAAGGGCGAAAAGTTCACCACCGTGGTACAGATCGGCATTGGCGGCAGCGACCTGGGCCCCCGCGCCATGTATCTGGCTCTGGAGCAGTGGGCCAAGCAGAACGACACCCTCAAGATGGAGGCCCGTTTTATCTCCAACGTGGACCCCGACGACGCGGCGGCGGTGTTGAAGAGTATCGACGTGTCCCGCTCCCTGTTCGTGCTGGTCTCAAAGTCCGGCACCACGCTGGAGACCCTGACCAACGAGGCCTTTGTGAAGGACGCCCTCAAAAACGCGGGCCTGGACGCCTCCAGGCACATGGTGGCCGTCACCAGCGAGACCTCCCCGCTTGCGAAGTCCAGCGACTATCTGGCCGCCTTCTTCATGGATGACTTCATTGGCGGCCGCTACTCCTCCACCTCCTGCGTGGGCGGTGTGGTGCTGTCCCTGGCCTTCGGTCCCGAGGTGTTCGAGCGCTTCCTCAGCGGTGCCCACGCCGCGGACGAGACCGCCAAGAACCCCGACATCATGAAGAACCCCGCCATGCTGGACGCCCTGATCGGCGTGTACGAGCGCAATGTGCTGGGCTATCCCGCCACCGCCGTGCTGCCCTACTCCCAGGCGCTGAGCCGCTTCCCGGCCCACCTCCAGCAGCTCGACATGGAGTCCAATGGCAAGTCCGTCAACCGCTTCGGCGAGCCCGTCAGCTACGTCACCGGCCCCGTCATCTTCGGCGAGCCCGGTACCAACGGCCAGCACTCCTTCTATCAGCTCCTCCACCAGGGCACCGACATCGTGCCTCTCCAGTTCGTGGGCTTTAAGAAGAACCAGGCCGGCATGGACGTGGACATCCAGGGCAGCACCAGCCAGCAGAAGCTCTGCGCCAACGTCGCCGCCCAGATCATGGCCTTCGCCTGCGGCAAGAAGGACGACAACCCCAACAAGGCCTTCGCCGGCGGCCGCCCGTCCTCCATCATCGTCGGCGACCAGCTCACCCCCGAGGCCCTCGGCGCGCTGCTGGCCCACTTCGAGAACAAGGTGATGTTCCAGGGCTTCTGCTGGAATGTCAACAGCTTCGACCAGGAGGGCGTCCAGCTCGGCAAGGTCCTCGCCAAGCGCGTCCTCGCCCACGATACCGACGGGGCGCTGAAGGCCTATAGCGACATGCTGGACATCTAAAACATCACATCAGAAACATATTATATAATTACGTACAGACATTGTAGGGGCGGCGTTTCGCCGCCCACCGGGAAGTGCGAATCGCTTCGTACTCAGGCGGGCGGCGAAACGCCGCCCCTACAGATGTTCTACTCGCTTTGCGTCGCAAAGGCGAGCAATTCATCCATCGTGTCGAATATGTATTTTGCCCCCGCGCGGGCCAGTTCCTCTCGGTTCCGAAATCCCCAGGTGACGCAGGCGCAGTCGATGCCGGTGTTATTGGCGGTGTCGATGTCCACCTCGGAGTCGCCGACGTAGAGACAGCGCCTTATATCGACGTTCAAGTCCTTCGCGGTTTTGAGCAGCATGTCCGGCGCGGGCTTCCGGATCACCTCGGGCCGTTCGCCCACGGACAGGGCCACCACATCCGCGAAATACTTCTCCGCCAGCGGCTGCACGGCGGCGTCGGGCTTATTGGAGAGTATCGCAAGCACCAGCCCGGCGTCCCTCATGGCGCGGAGCATCGGCAGTATACCTTCAAAGGGCTTGCTGTGATCCCCGGCGTGGACGGCGTAATAGGGCTTGTAGAAGGCCAGCAGTTCCTCCTGCCGCGCCTCTGACGTCCCCGGCAGGGCCAGCCGCATCAGCGTGGACACGCCCCAGCCCAGCTTTGGCCGAAGCTCCTCACGGCTGAATTGACGCAGGCCGAAATGCCGCATGGTGTAATTCACCGCGTCCACGATGTCCTGCAACGAATCGATCACCGTGCCGTCCAGATCAAGGAATATCGCGTCGTATTTCATTTCTTACCCCTGTACAAAGTATTTTTGCAATGGACAATGGTCAAATCCCTGTGCTATAATTTCATATAACAGGGCGACATGCCCATGTGAGAATCATTGGAAAGGTATTGACTGTTTATGAAAAAATGGTTGTCGCTGCTCCTGGTGCTGTGCCTGCTGGCGTCGATGAATGTCGTGCTGGCGGAGGAAGCGCCCACAGAGATTGCCGCGGCGGCGGCTGAGGAGGAGCCTCTGTCCATTACCAGGCACAGCGCCGAAATTGACGGTCAGACGATCAACTACACCGCCACCACCGGCAGGCTGTCGGTGATGGTCAACGACAGCCTGTGCGAGATGTTCTTCACCGCCTACACCATGGATGGCGTGGAGGATGTTACACAGCGCCCCGTGACCTTCGCCTTCAACGGCGGCCCCGGCTCCGCTTCCCTGTGGCTGCACCTGGGCATGCTGGGCCCCCGCAGGGTGGATGTGAACGAGGACGGCGAGCCCACCCAACTCCCGGTCAGGCTGGTGGACAACCCCTGCTCCATACTGGATATGACGGACCTGGTGTTCATCGATCCCGTGGGCACGGGCTATTCCCGCCCTGTGGAGGGCGTGGACCCGGTGGTATTTTATACCTATGAAGACGACATCGATTCCGTGGGCGAGTTCATCCGCCTTTACACCACTCGCAACGGCCGCTGGGGTTCCCCGAAGTACGTGGCGGGCGAATCCTATGGCACCACAAGAGCCGTCGGCGTGTCGAGCTATCTGTCCCAGCGCTATGGCATGGGGTTGAACGGCGTGATGCTGATCTCCTGTGTCAACGACTTCAGCCTTTTGATGGAATCCAGCGAACTGTCTGACGATCTCACCTATGCCCTCTATCTGCCCACCTATGCGGCCATTGCCAGGTATCATGGCGTGCTGGATGAGGCCTATCAGTCCATGCCGCTGGAGGATTTCCTCGATGAAGTGCGCGACTTCGCCGGAGGCGAGTACCAGGCCGCGCTGTTCAAGGGCGCGCGGCTGACGGAGGCCGAGCTGGACGACGTGGCCGGGAAGGTCGCTGCCTACATCGGCTACAGCAAGGAGGACGTGAAGCAGTCCAATCTCAGGATCTATATAGATGATTTCTGTTCCTGCCTGCTCAAGGCTCAGAAGCTGATGGTGGGCCGCCTCGACGGTCGCTTCACCGGCCCCATCACCGCGGGCAACCTCGGCAGCGGAGAAGCCGATCCCTCCGATGCGGTGATCTCTGATGCCTTTGGCACCGCGATCAACCAGTATATCGACGGAGAGCTGGACTATCACACGAACCTTATCTATGAATGTATGAGCATTGATGTCATCAGCAATTGGAAGTACGATCTCGACAACGCGACCCTTGACCAGAAGACGATCATCAACAGTCTTATGTCCCGAAACCGCTCCCTGAAGCTCTGGGTGCTCTGCGGCTATTACGATCTGGCTACCCCGTTCTTCCCGGCTGAATACACATACGACCACATCTTCCTGAAGCCTGAAGCCCGGGAAAACCTGTCCTTCACCTACTATCCCTCCGGCCACATGATCTACATGCATCAGCCCTCCCTGGAACAGTTCCGCAGGGACGCGGAGGCGTGGTATAAGGGGAAATAAACCAGCAGGTAAACAGGGATTTGGCGGGGAGTTCTCCCACTCTCCTGTAGGGGCGGCGTTGCGCCGCCCGCCCGGTAGAACATGCCGTTTCGCAGGGGGCGGGCGCCGAAACGGCGCCCCTACAGGGATAGTTAGTTTCCTTGATAAACTTCAATTTATCGATGAAATTGATACTCGCTCATCCGCCCATAAAAAGAGTCGGCCCTCCTTGCAGGACCGGCTCTTTTCTATTGGTTCTCCGATTACAGGTTCTCCTCGAGGAAAGCCTTCAGGCCGGCGGCGGCCTCTTCTTCGTTCGCGCCGTCGCAGGTGACGGTGACTTCAGTGCCCTGCTTCACGCCCAGGCCCATCAGCTTCATGAGCTGGCCCAGGTTGACGGTCTTGCCGTTGGCAGTGATGGTGACGGTGGTATCGGCATAGCTCTTGGCCTTCTTGGCCAGCATGCCGGCGGGACGGGCGTGGATGCCCAGTTCATCCTTGATGACGTAGGAAAACTGCTTCATGGTATTATCTCCTTTATATTTATTACGGCGGTTTTACACGCCGCTCCTGAGGTTCGACAAGTCCGACAGCCCCACCTGCACGACCTCCATGCCCACGGCCCGCAGCCGTGCGACCACGTCCGCGGGGGCCCGCTCGTCGGTGATGACGCAACCCTTCTTCTCCAGATGGAAGCTGGCGTAGGCGCTGGTGCGGCCAATCTTGGTGTAGTCGGCCAGGATGTAGTAGGCGTCGGAATGTTCGATCATGGTCTCGTTGATGCCCAGTTCCGCGGGGATGCCGCAGAGTATCTCGCCGTCCGGTGAAACGCCGGTACAGCCCAGGAACGCCTTGTGGGCCCGGACATCCATCAGGTTCCGCATGGTCAGGTCGCCGGTCAGTATGTGGTGGGTGCCCCGAAAGATGCCGCCGGACAGCGTGATGTCGATGCCCTCCCCGTAGGGCTGGCGCACGACCCGGCTGTTGTTGGTGAACACCTTCACCCGCTTGCCCTTGATGAAGTCCAGCAGGCCCAGCGCGGTGTTGCTGCCGTTGATGAGTATGCTGTCCCGGTCCTCGACGATGGAGGCGGCATAGCGGGCGATGTTCATGCGGCAGATCTCCACCAGGTCCCGCTCGTCGTCGGACACCACGCGCACATCTACCGTGGCTCCGCCGTGAAAGCGGCTGATCTTGCCCTGCTCCTCCAGCGCCTGCAGGTCCCGACGGACCGTCATGGTGGAGATGCCGAAGATGTCGCTCAATTCATCAACCAATATCTCCTGCCGGTCGCGTATCAGCGCGAGCATTTCGGCATGGCGGATGTTGATGGACTGGCGATCTCTTTTCATCGGTTCAGCACTCCTTGGCAAGCAGGTCGGGCAGCGCTTCGAGGGAGGGAATGGTGGGGAAATCCACCGTGGTTACGGCTCCGTCGTGGAGCCATATGGGCCGCATCCCGGCGGCCTTCGCGCCCAGGGCGTCGCCCTTGAGGCTGTCGCCCACAAAGGCACATTCAGAGGGCGGACACTTCGCCTTTTCGGTGCACAGCTCAAACAGTCGTGGGTCGGGCTTCTCGGCGCTGGTCTCCTCGCTGGTGACCATGAAATCCACCTGATGGAGCACGCCCAGCTTCTCCAGCTTCACATACTGCCAGTCGGCGGTCATGTTCGTGCCGATGCCCAGAATCAATCCTTTTGACTTGATGAAGTCGAACGCCTCATGCAGTCCGGAATTGGGCTTCATCCACAGAAGAAGCGTGTCCCAGTACAGCCTTTCCAGCGTCGGCGCAAAGCCTACAGGTTGTCCAGTCAGCTCCAGTATCACCTGATAGCGAAGCAGCCGGTTGTGGATGGCGGCGCAGTTAACGCCGGCGCGCTGCCGAAGCAGCATATCAGCCTCATGGTGCAGCTCCTCAAAGCGCGCCGGGGTCAAGCCAAAGGCGTCGCAGGCGTAGTCCGTCAGCGCGGCAAAGGCGCGAGCGTGGGCGGCGTCGTAATCGTACAGCGTGCCGTCGATGTCGAATATGACCGCCTTCAGCATGGCGTCCCCTCCCGCGGAACTTCTGATTCCTTAACAATTGTACACGAATGGGCACAAGTTGTCAACCCAAAATTTGCACAAAAGGGGAGCGACAGCTCCCCCTATGAAAGATTATAAATTAGTCCAGCAGGCCGGCATCCTTCATGGCGGCTTCCATTTCGGGAGCGGACATGATGTTCTTCAGGCCCAGCACGACGGTGCCCTTCTTCTGGGCATCGGCAAACATGTTGGCGAAGTTGCGGGCGCACAGCACGATATCGAAGTTGGGCGCGGCGGACTTGCCCTCGGAGATGGAGCAGTGATGGAGCTGAGCAGGCTTGACGCCCTGCTTGGTCAGCACCTTCTGGAGGGTCATCTTCATCATCAGGGAGGAACCGGCGCCATTCGCGCAGCAAACCATGAACTTCTTGTTGTCGAGCTTAGACATGTGAATCAATTCCTTTCATTATGATAATAGTGATGATGGAGGGGACGGCAGACCGGCCCCTCCGGGGTTCAATGTGGCATTACTTCTTCTGGGAAGCCTTGTACTCCTTGTAGGCCTCGTAATCCTCGGTGATGAGGAAGTAGCCCTTGGGGTCGGCCATGTACTCGATCTGGGGCAGAGCCAGCAGGATGATGGCAACCACGCCGACGCCGATGTAGCCCAGATACTTCATGATGACGGTGAAGATCGGCCACACGGTCGCCCAGTCGAACATGCCCAGATAGCCGCCGTACTGCGCCATGCCGACCCAGCCCGCGATCAGCGCGGAGCCGAACACCTGGCACAGACCGGACAGGAAGGGGATGCACAAGCAGGCCTTCAGGCCGCCCTTTTCATTGGCGACCAGGCCGATGGTGGCGTTATCGAAGAACACCGGCACGAAGCCGCAGATGATGAGGGTGGGGCTCTTGGCGACGATCAGGATCACGATGGCGATGAGCTGGCCCACCAGACCGGCCAGGAAGCCGAAGGTCACGGCGTTGGCATCGCCGAAGCCGTAGCAGACCGCGCAGTCCACGCCAGGCACGGAGGAGGGCAGCAGCTTGTCCGCGATGCCCTGGAAGGAAGCGGTCAGCTCGGTGACGAAGGTGCGGACGCCCAGCTGCAGGATCGCCAGATAGACGGCGAAGTTCAGGCAGGTGGTCAGGCAGTACATCACGAAGTTGTCGGTCTCCTTGACGCTGCCCTGCTCCACGAAGAAGGGCTTGCCGATGATGGCCATGATGACGCCGAAGAAGACGGTCATCAGGATGGCGGTACAAACCATGTTCTCATTGAAGATGGAGAAGAAGCCGGGCATTTCCAGCTCGCCGATCTTCTTGATCTCCTTCTTGCGCTTGCCGCCGTTGGTGCCGAAGATCTTGTCGGCCAGGATGTAGCCCAGGCGGATGCCGAACATCTGCTGATGGGCAATGGCGAAGCCCGCGCCGTCGGTTAGCTCCTGCATGGGCTTGATGGTCAGGTTGGAACCCACGGCCCAGTAAGCGCCGAGGATGATGGACATGACGATCATCATGGGAACGGTCTTGATGCCGTTCTGCCACAGTCCGGGCAGGGCGAACAGGATCAGCCAGTAGGCGGTGGCCGCCTGCTGCACCTGCACGTGGCCGGTGGTGAACAGGGAGCGGCACTTGGTGATCTTGTTGAAGCGGACCAGCAGAATGTTGACGATGAAGGCGATGAGCAGCAGGGTCAGCGCCTGGCTGAAGCCCGCGCCGAAGGTCTCCTCAACGCCCGCGGTGACGGCGTTCTGGCCGTAGTAGGGGTCGATGACCGCGGCGGTCAGGTTGAAGCGGTCCTTCAGGCCCGCCAGGATGGGACGGAAGTTGCTGGTCAGTCCGCCGGAGCCGACGTTCAGAATCAGCATACCGATGATGGCCTTGAGCGTGCCGCCCAGGATGTCATACCACTTTTTCTTCATCAGCGCGTAGCCGATGAGGGTGATGAAGCCGATCATGAAGGGAGCCTGACGCAGAATGTACGTCGTAAAGAACTCCCAAATCTTAACCAGAATATTCATTGAAGTACACCTCTCCTATTACTCGATAAAACTGATTATCCGGGGAAAACGGGGGTTCACCTCATCCGGCGCTTCGCGCCACCTTCCCCTCAAAGGGAAGGCTTTGGGTCACGAAGCGGTTACATGACCTTGCCTTCCCCTTGAGGGGAAGGTGCCCCGTGAGGGGCGGATGAGGTGGCTTGCCGCTAAGGATGGATATTCATAAAACTAAAACGGAACCTTACAGTTCTTCCTCCGGCGGATTGTCCGCCTCGGCCTTGAGGATGTCCTCGGGGGTGTTGGCCTCCATCAGGGCGTCCAGCAGCGGCTCGTTGGTGAAGATCTGCATGAGCTGCTGCATGTTGTCCAGATGCTCGTTGGGGTCCTTGGCGGCCAGGGTGAAGAACAGGCGGGCGATCTTGTCCTCGCCGTCCTCGTCCTTGCCAAAGTCCACGTCCTCCTTGACACGCATGAAACCGACCGCGGTCTTGTTGGCGCCCTCAGCGCCCTCCTGGGAATGCGGCATGGCCACATAGTGCTCAAACACCACATAGGGGCCGTACTTCTCGATGCAGTCCACGATCTGCTGGTAGTAGTTGTCGGACACGTAGCCGGTCGCGGCCAGGGATTCGCAGCTGAGCTTCACAGCCTCCTGCCAGTTGGACACGGAGTCCACGAACTTGTAGTGACCGCGCTCGACGATTTTCTGAAGGATGGTCTTTTCAGCCATGATTTGCCTCCTGTTGCTTACAGGCAGGAGCGGAACGGGATGTTCTGCGGATGCTCGAAGCAATCCTCGAAGCCGCGCCTGTGGTGATAGTAGATCTTGTCCTTGTCCTGGGGATAGACGTACTTGCCGCCCACCTGCCAGAAGAAGGGATGGAACTTGTACTCATTGCGATCCTTCTTGAAATCGTAGAGCAGCTTGATCTCCTCGCAGTCGGCCTGGAAGTTGGTCCAGACGTCCCAGTGGATCGGCACAACTACCTTGCAGCGCAGGTTCTCGGCCATGCGCAGCACGTCCACGGAGGTCATCTTGTCCTGCATACCGATGGGGTTCTCGCCGAAGGAGCCGAAGGCCACGTCGATGTCGTAGTCTTTGCCGTGCTTGGCGAAGTAGATGGAGAAGTGGCTGTCGCCGGAATGGTAGATGTTGCCGCCGGGGGTCTTGACCAGGTAGTTGACGGCCTTCTCGTCCATGTCGGTGGGGCACTTGCCGGTCAGCTCCTCGCGGTCGGGGCCGGTGGAGTCGGTGGTGACGATGCAGGTGCGGTCGAAGCTGTCCAGACACACGATCTCGATGTCCTTGATCTTGATGATGTCGCCGGGCTTGACGATCTTGCAGCGCTCGGCGGGCACGCCCCACTTGATCCAGGTCTCAACGGATTTCAGCGGGCCGATGAAGGGCACGGGGATCTCTTTGCCGTTCTCGTCGGTGGTGGTCATGCCGCTCTGGAGCACGTGGGCTGCCCACTCGGCGGACATGTGGTCCTGGTGATAGTGGGTCGCCAGCACAGCGTCCACCTGCTTGAAGGCGAAGGGATCGATCACGAAGGGCACGTTGCGCAGGTTCGGCTGCATCAGCCGGCCGCCGCACATGTTCGCCATCTGATGGCCCACCTTCATCTTGTTGTCGCCGTGGGTGCGCTTGCCGTTGCCGCACCACAGGTCGATGGTGATGTTCGCGCCGCCGGGGGTCTTGAACCAGATGCCCGTGCAGCCCAGCCACCACATCGCCACGTTGCCGGGGGCCACGACCTCATTCTCGATGTCCTCGACCAGCCAGGTGCCCCACTCGGGGAAGGTGGACATAATCCACTTTTCACGGGTCATTTCGGATACCTTACTCAACCTAAATCCTTCCTTTCATGTTAAAATGTTCGTTTCCAACCTTTGCGTATTTATTATATGATAATTTGCGCCGAATTTCAAGGGAAAGTTTATGTTCATTTTATCGTTTTATGTTTGTTTTAACACAAATAAGGTGAAAAACGTGCGTTTAATAGAACTTTAACCTGTCTAAAACGCCCTTTATGTGTGTCAATTCCAGTGATTATATGTTGTTTCTGTCAAAATAATGTTGTTTTCAACTGTGCGCTTTGACGGGAAAATAAAAAACCCGGCGCGCCGCAATCTATTGCAAATTGACGAAAAATCGTATATAATCAGGTAAAGCCCCAATGTGGAGAAAAATGTTTCTTACCTTTGCAAAAAAGAGCATTTACAATAACGGGGGAGCATCATATGAAGAAATATGCCATCGGCCTCTACGAAAAGGCGATGCCGCCGACGCTGACCTGGCGGGAGAAGCTGGAATTTGCCAAGAGCGCGGGCTACGACTTCGTGGAGATCAGCATTGACGAGAAGGACGAGAAGCTGGCCCGGCTGGACTGGACCGCCGACGAGCGCCTGGAGCTGGTCAAAACCATGAAGGAGGTGGGCCTGCCCATCCGCAGCATGTGCCTGTCCGGGCATCGCAAGTATCCCTTCGGCGCGTCCGACCCGGCCATCCGCGCGCGGAGCATGGAGATCATGGAGAAGGCCATCATCCTCGCTGATGATTTGGGTATCCGCATCATCCAGCTGGCGGGCTATGACGTGTATTATGAGGAAGGCACCGCCGAATCCAAAGCGCTGTTCCTTGAGAATTTGAAGAAGGCTACCGAGATGGCCGCCGTCCGGGGCATCGTGATGGGCTTTGAGACCATGGAGACCGACTTCATGAACACCGTCTGGAAGTCCATGTACTATGTGGACGCGGTGGGCAGCCCCTATCTGGGCGTCTATCCCGATTCCGGCAACCTGACCAACGCGGCCAAGTCCTCCGGCGGCAATGTGCTGGACGACCTGTATTCCGGCCGGGGCCACATCGTCGCCCTCCATCTCAAGGAGACCATCCCCGGCGTGTTCCGCGAGGTGCCGTTCCTCACCGGTCATGTGGATTTCAACGCCGTCATCGAAAAGGCCTGGGACCTGGGCATCCGCCGCTTCGTCACCGAAATGTGGTACGTCGGCAACGACGACACCTGGGCCGACGACATCCGATTTGCCTGCAAGAGCATGTCGGACATCATCAACGCGCAGATCACGCACGAGTAAAGTAACAGTGTGGAGTTGGGAGTGGCAAGTGGGGAGTTGAGGATCAAATCCGACACTACCCCTGTAGGGGCGGCGTTTCGCCGCCCGTCCTGCCCGCTATGGCGTACACCAACCGGCGGGTATCCACCTCATCCGGTGCTTCGCGCCACCTTCCCCTCGAGGGGAAGGCTTTTGGCTCCTTCGTTCCCAACCCCTTGCCTTCCCCTTGAGGGGAAGGTGCCCCGTGAGGGGCGGATGAGGTGGCTTGGAACGATGCGCCGATACTATGGTATAAAGTACAGGCCGCTCATCGCGGCGGAAAGGATACAGCTTTGAAAGTCGAGAAGAAGGTTATATCGAATCTGAACAAGTGCTACGCCATGTCCGAGCTGATGTGGGAGGGCAAGCACTGTTTCCTGGTGGCGGCGGAGAAGCACGACCCCTGCCACGTGTTCGCCGAGGACGGCACCCAGATCGACACCGTGTGGACCGAGCCCGGCGGCGTCATGACCATGACCCCCGTGCCCGGCACAGAGGGCCAGTTCCTGGCGACCCATCAGTTCTATTCCCCCAATGATTCCGCCAACGCCAAGATCGTCATCGCCACCGCCAAGGGCAAGGGCAACTGGGAGATCCGCACGCTCTGCGAGGCCCCCTTCGTCCACCGCTTCGGCATCCTCAACAGAAATGGCGTCAACTACCTGCTGGTCTGCTGCCTGAAGTCTGACCATGAGTACAAGAACGACTGGCGCTTCCCCGGCGCGTGCTACGCCTCCGTGCTGCCCAAGGACCTGAGCGTGTTCAACGAGGACCATCAGCTCACCCTGGAGCCCATCATGGACGACATGCTCCAGAACCACGGCTATTCCATGATCCACATCGACGGCTACGACGCGGGCGTCGTGGGCTGCGAGCAGGGCACCTTCCTGTTCCGTCCCCCCGTCGCGCCCGGCCGGGACTGGGAGATCGAGCACCTCTGCGCCGTTCCCGCCAGCGACTCCGTGCTCATCGACTTCGACGGCGACGGCAAGCTGGAGCTGGGCACCATCAGCCCCTTCCACGGCAACAGCCTGACCATCTACCATCTGGACGAGTTCGGCAACTACGTCCCCTGCTGGAAGTATCCCGTCCCCGAGAAGGAGACCGAGATGCTCCACGCCACCTGGGCCGGCACCCTGCTGGGCAAGCCCGCCTGGTGCGTCGGCTGGCGCAAGGGCACCAAGAACACCATCGCCATCACCTTCGAGAACGGCGCCTATAAGACCGAGTTCATCGACCAGAACACCGGCTGCGCCAACCTGATGCACTTCGTCAACGCCGCCGGCCAGGACATCCTCGTGGGCACCAACCGCGAGATCGATGAGGTGGCGTATTACACGATCACCGAATAAATTCGGTAATGGGGAATGGAAAATGGGGAATGGGGAATGAATAGTGCTCCACGTTCTGACGTTCCTCCACTATTTATTCCCCATTCCCAATTCCCCATTCGGAACGCAAATAAGATTCGCATGAACCGCCTAACAACGATATTAAAAGGAGGTTATTGAAATGCTTGAAGCATTGAAGCAGAAGGTCTATGAGGCCAATATGGAGCTGCCCCGCCGCAATCTGGTCACCTACACCTGGGGCAACGTGTCCGGCATCGACCGTGAGAAGGGCCTGTTCGTCATCAAGCCCTCCGGCGTGGAGTACGACGAGCTGAAGCCCGAGGACCTGGTGGTGGTCGATCTGAAGGGCAACAAGGTCGAAGGCGACCTGAACCCCTCCTCCGACACCCTGACCCACATGGTGCTGTATAACGCCTTCCCCCAGCTGGGCGGCATCGTCCACACCCACAGCCCCTACGCGGTGGCCTGGGCCCAGGCCGGCCTGGACATCCCCTGCTACGGCACCACCCACGCGGACTACTTCTACGGCCCCATCCCCTGCGCCCGTCATCTGACCCAGGAGGAGCTGGACGCCGGCTATGAGCTGAACACCGGCAACACCATCGTGGAGTGCTTCAAGACCCGCGGCATCGACCCCGTGGCCGTGCCCGCCGTCATCTGCCACAGCCATGGCCCCTTCACCTGGGGCAAGGACGCCGCCGACGCCGTGTACCACGCCGTGGTGCTGGAGGAGGTCGCCAAGATGGCCATCTTCACCCGCCAGGTCTACGCCGCCGCCGCGCCCGCGCCGCAGCGTATCCAGGACAAGCACTACATGCGCAAGCACGGCCCCAACGCCTACTACGGCCAGGCCAAGAAGTAAATGAGCGAGACCGGCGGCCTGTTCAACGCCGCGTTCATCTACACCGAAGAGGTGCTGAAGGACTTCGAGAAGCTCTATATCGAGAAGAAGGAAATGTCCCCGGCGGCCCGGATCATACTGGGCCTGATGGGGGGCGCGGGCGCGATTTACTTCGGCTATATGATCTATAAGGAAGGAGCCCAGCTCACCCGCATCGGCTATCTGATGATCTGCTCCATCATGCTGGTGCTGGCCCTGTCGCGAAACAGCAAGCGCCCTGATGAGACCATTGCCAAGTACCGCAAATACTACCTTGACCGCCACGCCACCGTCAAGGTGGACGAGGAGGGCATCGAGCTCAAGATCGAGGGCCAGAAGAACTATGCCCGGAGCAAGTTCCGAGAAATCTACGGCCTCTTCGACACCGACCGCTGCCTCTACTGCGTCATCAAGGGCAAGGCGTATTACATCATCCCCCGGGATGGCGTCGCCGACGGCAAGGCCGACGAGCTGAAAAAGTACCTCGAAAAGAAGTGCTCCAAGCGCTTCCAGCACTATGCGCTGGATAAGCAGGCGTGAGTATTCAGTTACTTCGGCAAATTGGAATTTGTCGAGCTGTGCCGTTTCCCAAATGCCTTCCCCTCTGGGGAAGGTGCCCCGAAGGGGCGGATGAGGTCCTCGTCGTCAAAAGCTCCCAATTTGCAGAGCTTTAGGGGCTACGGGGGACCTCATCCGACCTCGCTTCGCTCGGCCACCTTCCCCAACGGGGGAAGGCTTTTGGGGAACGCATCTCCCCGAAAAATCCCCGTTTATCAGCAAAACCAAATCACAGCATCCTCTCCGAAACCGGACAGGGTGCTTTTTAGTGTTTCTGATAATGTGCAGTCATAATATTAAAAAAATAAAAAATAAAGGATTTTTGGCGCTGACGTGGTATATATAAATTATATGATGAGTAGAGTGATTATTGGTAATCGTCAGATCATGTCTGCCGCTTGCCAACTATTACTTTATTGCGATATTTACAGGCATATTGCAGGAATTTACGCTTCAACCGGCGAATAATAGTGTATTCATCATTTACAGGCTCGCGGGCAAAGGGGACGTCATGGACGCAAAATTTCAGGCATGGCTGGACGACTTGCGCAGCAACGTCAGTCTTGAAGAGGTCGTTTCCGAATACGTTCCCCTGAAGCAGAAAGGCCGACGCTTTTGGGGCTGTTGTCCGTTTCACAATGAAAAGACCGCCTCCTTCAGCGTGGACAGCGAGGCGCAGTTATACTACTGCTTCGGCTGCCACAAGGGCGGCACAGTCATCAACTTCGTGATGGAGATGGAACGGCTGGAGTTCATGGACGCGGTGCGCCTGCTGGCCGACCGCGCCCACATGGAGGTCCCCGTCCGGAGTCGAACCGACCCGCAGGACGGCGTATCCCGGGATGAGCGCGAACGCATGTATGAAGCAAACCGACTGGCGGCCCGGTACTTTCACTCCCTCCTCTGGACGAGCGAAGGCGCCGAGGCGCTGAATTATCTCTACGGACGCGGACTCAACGACAAGGACATCCGCCGCTTCGGCCTCGGGGCCTCCCCCCGCGGCTGGGACGGCCTCTGCAAACACCTCCAGGAGCAGGGCTTCGAGCCTGAAATTCTGGAAAAGGCCGGTCTGGTGGTCAGGCGCGAAAAGGGCGTCTTTGACATGTTCCGGGGCCGCGCCATGTTCCCCATCATCAATCCCCAGGGCCGCGTGCTGGGCTTCGGCGGACGCGCCATGGGCGACGAGCAGCCGAAGTACCTCAACACCGCCGAGACCCCCATCTTCAACAAGCGGCGCAACCTCTACGCGCTGAACTACGCCTCCAAGGAGCGGGCGGTGGGTCATCTGGTGCTGGTGGAGGGCTACATGGACACCGTCTCCCTCCGCAAATACGGCGTGCAGGGCGTGGTGGCCACGCTGGGCACGGCGCTCACCGAGGAACAGGCGAAGCTGATGAAGCGCTACGCCCCCGAGATCTGGATCAGCTACGACGGCGACCCGCCCGGACAAAAGGCCGCGCTACGCGCCCTGGACATACTGGACGGGCAGGAGCTGGCCGCAAGGGTCATCGACTATCCCGGCAACATGGACCCCGATGACTTCGTGAAGGCCAACGGCCTCGCGGGCTTCGAGGCGCTGCCCCGGTACGATTCAACAAGCTACCGCCTCCTGCGCGCGAAGGACGGACTGAACCTGGACACCCAGGACGGCATGACCCAGTATGTGCTCAAAGCCTGCGCCATATTGAAGCGCGTCAAGAGTCCTGTGGAGCTGGAAAATCACCTTAGGCGGCTGGTCAACGAGACGGGCTACGACCGGGAGATATTGGTGCGCCAGATCGGCGTCAGTGCCCCCGCGCCAACCGAGGAACCCCGCCGCCCGCGCCGCCCGATGACGCCTGTCCTGGACGGAGAAATTCTGGCCGAACAGGCGCTCATTGCCATGCTGGCCCGGGGCCTCATCCCGGCGGACCTCGTCAAACCCTCCGACTTTTCGGATGAGGTGCGCTCCACATTGGCGGAAAAGCTCATCAGCGGGGAGAACGTCTCCTACTGGGTGGAATCCCTGCCCGACGGCGACCAGCGCTCGAAAGCGCTTGAAGCGCTGAACTACCGCCCCCTGCCCGATAAGCAGGAGGACGCCCTGCGCATGGCGGAGGACTGCTTGAACACCATTCATCACAACCGCGCGGAGAGCCGCAAGGACGAGATTTCCCGTCAGATTAATTCAGCCTCCCGCGATGAAAAAATTGCGATGTATCAACAAATCATGGCACTGAATGAGGATAAAAACGACTGACCGGTCGAAAGGAGTGGCCTAATTTGAGCAAGACCAATGCGAATCAGGAAGCGATGATGGCTCGTGTGCGCGAGCTGATTGAGACCGGTAAGAGCAAGGGCGTACTGACCTACAAGGAAATTATAGAATTACTGGGGGATATCGAGCTGTCCCCGGAGCAGTTTGACCGCATACTGGACACCCTCTCCGGCCTCAACATCGAGGTCATGAAGGACGAGGCCATCCCGGAGCCGGAGCTGCTGAACGAGGTCGAAGAGGAAGAGATCGACCTCTCCGTGCCCGAGGGCATCTCCATCGACGACCCGGTCCGCATGTATTTAAAGGAGATCGGCAAGGTGCCACTGCTGACCGCCGACGAGGAGATCGAGCTGGCCAAGCGCATTGAGGCCGGCGACCCCGAGGCGAAACACCGCCTCTGCGAAGCGAACCTCAGGCTGGTGGTCTCCATCGCCAAGCGCTATGTGGGCCGCGGCATGTTGTTCCTGGACCTGATCCAGGAGGGCAACCTGGGCCTCATCAAGGCGGTGGAAAAGTTCGACTACAACAAGGGCTATAAATTCTCCACCTATGCCACCTGGTGGATACGGCAGGCCATCACCCGCGCCATCGCGGACCAGGCCCGCACCATCCGCATCCCCGTCCACATGGTGGAGACCATCAACAAGCTGATCCGCGTCTCCCGCCAGCTTTTGCAGGAGTATGGCCGCGAGCCGCTGCCCGAGGAGATCGCCGCCGAGATGGGCATCCCCGAGGACAAGGTCCGGGAGATCATCAAGATCGCCCAGGAGCCCGTCTCCCTGGAGACCCCCATCGGCGAGGAGGAGGACAGCCACCTGGGCGACTTCATCCCCGATGACGACGCCCCCGCCCCCGCCGAAGCCGCCGCGTTCACCATGCTCAAGGAGCAGCTCATGAGCGTGCTTTCCACACTGACGCCCCGCGAGGAAATGGTCCTCAAGCTCCGCTTCGGCCTGGAGGACGGCCGCGCCCGCACCCTCGAGGAGGTGGGCAAGGAGTTCAAGGTCACCCGCGAACGCATCCGCCAGATTGAAGCCAAGGCCCTCCGCAAGCTCCGCCACCCCAGCCGCTCCCGCAAGCTGAAGGATTCCATTGATTGAGGACGGCGGTTCGGGCTATTTCGACAAATTGGAATTTATTGGATAATTCATAATTCATAATGCGTAATTCGTAATTATGAGAATGCTGAAACAATAGCTATTTTCCAATTATGCATTATGCATTATGAATTATGAATTACGCATTACCCCGATAAATCCCTGTTTATAACTACGACTGATGGACAAACATATCACCCTCGATCCGCGCCTGTCCGCGCTCGCCGCCCTTGTGGGGCATTGCGAAAGCTATGCCGACATCGGCTGCGACCACGGCAGGCTCGGCGCGTATCTGCTCCAAACCGGCAGGGTCAAACGCGCCCAGCTCACCGACATCTCCGCCGATTCCCTCCAAAAAGCGCGGCGACTGATTGCGCTGCTGGGCCTGTCTGAAAAGGTGGATTTCTGTGTGGGCGACGGGGCCAAAGCGCTGGTCAAGGTTCCGGAGGTCACCGTCATTGCCGGCATGGGCGGCGTGCTGATTGCCGACATAATAAAAAATGGCCGGGAAATGCTTGGCAGTTCCCGACTTGTGCTGCAACCCAACGTCGCCGCCCGTGAGCTTCGGCAGACCTTGATGGAGCAGGGCTATAAAATCACCGATGAAGCCATCGCCCCCGACGGACGCCGCAACTATGTCATCATCGCGGCGGAGCCGGGGGAATCACGTTATTCGGAAAAGGAACTGATCGTCGGGCCTATATTACTAAAGAAGTTGCCCGACACCCTTGCCCCCTATGCCGCCTTCTACCTGCGCGTGGCGCAAAAGGCGCTGAAGGGGGCGGAGCGCGGCGGCGATGATAAGCAGATCGACGCGCTTAACCATGAAATTGCCATCTGGGAGGAGGTCGCTCAATGTCTGCGACGGTAGGCCAGATTTACGATTTATTGAAACTGATCGCCCCGCTGGAGCTGGCAGAGGAATGGGACAATCCCGGTCTGCTGGCGGGACGGACGGATGCCGAGGTTGACACCGTATTGTGTGCTCTCGATCTGACACCAAAAGTCATCGAGGAGGCGGCGAAGGTCGGTGCACAGTTGATCGTCACCCATCATCCCATACTTTTCAGAGGACGAAAGAACCTCCGGGAGGACGACGCCGAAGGCCGTATGCTTTGCACCCTCATCCGCGGCAACCTCGCCATGATCGCCATGCACACCAACTACGACAACGCCAGCCCCGGTGTCAACGACGCGCTGGCCGCACAATTGAATTTGACCGATGTGGTTGAGCTTGAAAACGGTATGCGCCTGGGCGTAACGGAGATCATGCGCTTCTCCGCTTTCGGGGACATCGTTCAGGAAAAGCTGGGCGGCTCCGTGCGGCGCTACGGCGACCCGGATCGGCTCATCCGCCGCGTGGCGGTGCTGGGCGGGGCGGGGGAGGACTTCACCGCCCAGGCCATCGCGGCGGAGGCGGACTGCTACGTCACCGGCGAAATGGCCTACCACAAGGGCCTCGACGCCGCCGACAACGGCCTGTGCGTGCTGGAGGCCGGCCATGCCGCGACGGAAAGACCAGGAATTTTAGCATTGTCGGCGGCTTTACAAAAGGCCGCGGATGATGTACAATATAATGTACGAGTGTTAAACAGCGAAGCGAGAATGTATTTGTAGAGAGAGGATGAAGCACATGCAGCTGGATACCCTTTGGCAGTTCATGCAGGTGGATATGGAGGCGGACGGCTTCGAGACGAAGATGCGCCAGTCGCCCAACCGCCAGAAGCTGATCAAGGCGAGGGATTTTCTGAAGGATCAGCAGGCCAACATGAAGAAGCTGGAGAGCGACGTGGCCGTCATGCAGGACCGCCTGGAGGCCGTGGCCGACGAGGCTGACCGGCTGGAAAAGGTGCTCGCCAACCTCACCGCGGAGATCGAGGCCAATCCTCCCCAGAACGTGGAGGAGGCTCAGAAGCAGGCCGAGAGCGTCCAGAAGCTGCTGGATACCCTGACCCGCTACGAGCAAGAGCTTGCCAAGATGCGCAAGGACGCCGACGTCAAGGACCGCCAGCAGAAGGAGATCCGCGTACGCGCCGCCAAGACCAAGCAGGAGTTCGACCAGCTCAAGGTCGTCTACGACAAGGAGTTCAAGGCCGATACCGCCAAGCTCCAGAAGATGCGCGAGCGCACCGAGCAGGAGTCCAAAAAGCTGGAGCCCAAGCTCTACGAGCGCTATAAAAATATCAAACAGCACTGCACGCCCCCTATGGCCAAGCTCATCAACGGCCAGTGCAGCGGCTGCTTCATGTCCCTCCCCAGCGCCACGCTGCTGGAGATCCGCACCGGCGACAGGATCGTCGAATGCGACAACTGCGGGCGCATACTGTACGACGCGGGGGAATGATGACTGACATAGTTGATGAATTGTGAGGACGCCAGACGATCGCAGGCGGCAACGCCTGAGGAAAGTCCGAGCACCACAGGGCAGGGTGCCGGTTAACTGCCGGTGGAGGCGACTTTAAGGAAAGTGCAACAGAGATATACCGCGGCTCTCTCTGAGAGGCGTAAGGGTGGAAAGGCGAGGTAAGAGCTCACCCGCGGCCTGGCGACTGGCCCGCGCTGTAAACCCCACCTGGTGCAAGATTGATAGGGAGGCAAGGGCGAAGCCCCTCGGGGCTCTGTCCGGCGGCGGCCCGTCGCGCCTCCGGGTAATCGCTTGAGCCTGCTGGCAACTGCAGGCCCAGACAGATGATCGTCCAATACAGAACTCGGCTTACAGACGCCACTCACAATTTTATCATATAAAACGGGAGACTGCTATGCGCGGTCTCCCGTTGCTACTCTATGAGTTTTTTAGTTGGAAGTTGGAAATGAAGGTCAGCCGTTACCATGAAGTCCTTCCCTGTAAACAGGGATTAATCGAGATGAAGTACAAGGCCACCTCATCCGGCGCTTCGCGCCACCTTCCCCTCAAGGGGAAGGCTTTTGGTTACCTGGCAGCCCAGCCCCTGCCTTCCCCTTGAGGGGAAGGTGCCCGTGAGGGCGGATGAGGTGGACTCCCGGTCAGCCCAACAACTCCCAACTTCCAACTCCCCATTCATTCCTCGTCGTCCGCCTCGGCGATCTCGAGGTATTTCTCGAACACCTCGTCCAGCTCGGCCTCGTCGTCGATGGTGGCGTAGTAGTCGTTGCCCTCCTCGTCGGTCTCGATGCGCATGATGACCAGTTCGTCCTCGCCCACGTCCTCCATGGGCTCCATGGGCACCAGACAGATGTAGGCGTTCCCGTTGTGTTCCAGGGTCATCAGATGTTCGAAGGATACCTCGTTGCCGTCCTCGTCCACCAGTTCAACGATGTCCTCCCGCTCCATGTCCAGATCGTGATTCTCGCTCATATGCCAAACACCTCTTAATTCTACTTTTTTATGTTCATCATCCCGCCATCCGCCCCGGTCGAGGAAGGATTGCAGGATGTAGGTCGCCGCTAATTTGTCAACAACGTCCTTGCGCTTTGAGCGCCGCACGTCGCCCTGAATCAGCAGGTCGGTGGCCAGCTTCGTGGTCAGTCGCTCGTCCTCAAAGCGGATATTCAGGCCCTCCTGTGAAAGCCGCTCTGCGAAGACCCGGACCCGCTGGGCCTGGAAGCCCTCGCTGCCGTCCATGTTCTTCGGCAGGCCGCACAGCACCCGGTCCGTCTCGTACTGCCTGCACAGCTCCAGCACCCGCGCCGCGTCCCGCTCAAAGCCCTTGGTCCATATGGTCTCCACGCCCTGGGCGGTCAGGTCCAGCGCGTCCGTCACGGCCACGCCGATGCGCTTCTCGCCCACGTCCAGACAGATCACCCGCATGGCTCACACCACCTTTATGCAGAATTGGGGACACGCCCGGGCGCAGTAACCGCAGAATACGCACTTCGACTGATCCACCGTCGCCCGCCCTTCGATCACCTTGATGGCCTTCTGACGGCATCGCTCCGCGCACTTCCCGCAGCCCTCGCACCAGTCGTGGACCATGATCTTCCGCGGCCGGTTCTTCAATCCATCCAGCAGGGAAAAATCCCCGTCGAAGGCCGCCACGTTGGCGTCGATTTCCTCTATGGTCTGCATCCCCATCGCCACGCTGTCCAGCAGCGGGCTTTCGATGGCGTATTCCAGCGCCGCCAGGCTGTCCGAAATCAGGTGCCCGCCGCCCAGAGGCTTCATTGCGAATATGCCGATACCCATGTCACGGGCTGCGCGGATGGCATCCTCCATGTCCTCACGGGAACCGTCCTGTATGCCGATGCCCGCCCGGTTGATGAGGGGATGGAGGACTTCGATCATCGGGAACCGCACCGCCGCCCGCACGCAGGCGGAAAAGTGGGTGCTTACGCCCACCGCGCCGATGTGCCCCCGCTCCTTCTGCTTTTGCAGGTAGACCAGCGCCTCCTCGTGTCCCCGCAGGGTGTAGAGCGATTCCTGCTCATGGAGCATGAACAGGTCGATGAAATCCCGCCCGATACCCCTGTAGGCCCGCTCCAGCGCGGCGGCAGCGGTGGGTTCATCCCACACATAGCCCTTTGTGCTGACCACATAGTCCGGCGCTTCCTTCAGCGCCAGTTTGATATGCGGGTAGGTCCCATATAAATCCGCCGTGTCTAAAAAGCGCACCCCGCGCTCATAGGCGTGGATCAGCAGCCGCGCGCCGTCCTCCGGCGACATGTTCCGCTGAAGGGGCGACATCGTCAGCGTGCCGTAGCAAAGCCGCGATACCTTCAGCCCCGATTTGCCAAGCGTGCGCGTCTCCATCGTATGCCCCCTCAAAACAACATCAGGGCCGGAAGCGCCAGACTTCCGGCCCTGATGCAAAGCGCCCGTAATGGCGCTTATTTGTCGTGCTCCTCCACATAGAAGCGCACAAATTCCTCCAACAGCTCGTCGCGTTCCAGGCGCTTGATGAGCGAGCGGGCGTTGTTGTAGCTGGTTATGTAGGTGGGGTCACCGGAAATGATGTAGCCCACCATCTGCATTATGGGATCGTGCCCCTTGGCCTTCAGAGCCTGATAGACCACCTCGATGATTTCAGCGGCAGATTCAGGCGCGTCCGCGGGGATGCGGAAATGCCTCGTCTCGTCCATCCTGCTGTTCATAGGGCACCGCCTTTCCAAAGAACCATTCCTAACCTCATCCATTATAGCACATCTTTAGAAAAATATCAAATGTTTTCGCTGTATAAGTTGCGCGGAATTTATATGGCAAAATTGACAATAGGTTCGATTCATTGTTCCCTTGCCAGAAAAACCCTTAAAATCGTTCGAAAGGCCATGAGCAACGGCAGCGCGGCAAGCATACCGAATATGCCGCCAAACACCGCCCCGGCGTAGATCGCCAGCAGCACGGCGGCGGGGGAGAAGCCGATGAGGCTGCCCATGATGCGCGGCGAGAGCAGCGCCGCGTCCGCCTGCTGCACCAGTGCCAGCATGCCCACGCACAGCAGCGCCCGCTGCCAGCCGTCCCCCAGCGCGATGAGCACCGCCGGCACCCCGCCGATAAAGGGTCCGAAATAGGGCACCATATTCAGTATCCCCACGATGCCGCCCAGCACCAGCGCTGAGCGCACGCCGATCAGCCAAAGCCCCAATGCCGCCAGCCCTGCCACCGCCCCGGCGATGGTGAGCTGCCCCTGGAGATACAGTCGAAGCTCCCGGGAGAGCGCGTGGCACGTCCGCACAATATCGGCGCGACAGGACAGCGGCACCAGCAGCTCCGCCCGGAGCAGCAGCGCGTCCCGGTCGCACAGAAAGAAGTAACACAGCATCAGCATCATCGAACATTTGGACAGGCTGTCCGCAAAGGCCACCGTCCCTGTGGCGATGCCGGGCAGCAGGTCCATAAGCCAATCCAATTTAGGCGCGGGAATTTCAATGCCGGGGAAGTGCCTTTGAAACCGGTATGCCGCGCCTTCCGCCCAAGTGGAGAGTTGTGCGACGGATTGAGGCAGACTTTCCGCCAACTGCCCCAATTCCCGAATCACTGTGGGCAGCATCAGCCATAATAACAAACCTATGGTAAGGCAGACGGTCAGCACGCCCGCCAGTGCCGCCAGCGGACGGTTGAGCCGACGTTCAAAGACCGTCGCCAGCGGCGCGATCAGAAACGCCAATACCGCCCCGCCCAGTGCCAGCCCCAACACCTGCCAGAGGGACTTCCAGAACAAAACCAGTCCAACCATCGCCAGCAGGACGACAGGCGCAACCCTTTTCCACTTTTTGGCAGAGCGGGGGAGGGTGATCTGCATGGCAAGACTTCCCTTCAAAAGAATAGCATTGCCGACCATCGGCGTTCCTTCCGATGGCCGGCGGGAAAATCACAGCTTCCGCGCGAAATCATCCGCCCGGTCGGAGATCCAGCTCCCGGTCTGCTTCGCCTTCTGGTTCCATTTGCGCTCGGTCTGCCAGTTCATCACGCCGAACGCCGTCGCTGCCGCCGAGCCGATCAGCATCCCCGCGATCAAGCCCTTGGTCATGCCGCCCTTCATCGTCCAATCCCTCCTTCGTCGAGTCGGAAAGGTCAATGATGACCTCGCCGTTTTCGCGGTTCGCGGTGTAGGTGCTGACGCACAGCCGCCGGTCCGTCAGGTCGTCCCACAGGCCCCGGGACAGCTCCAGCGCCGTCACGGCGAAGCTCAGCTCGTCGATCTCCGCCCCGGTCACGGCCCCCAGCCGTGTCCCATCCGTGGCAACTGCCCGCCGAAGCAGAGGCGCGCATTCCATTCGCCGCCGCGTCCCCAGCCCGTCGGCCAGTATTGCCACCTGTCCCAGCATCTGAAGCGCCTCCGAGGGAATCCAGCGCGTGCCGCGAAGCCCCGCGCCCACCCAGATGCCCTTCAGCCGGGTCAGATCGTCGGTCAGCTCTCCCCGGAGTGCCCGCCCGACCCGCTTGCTTCGGCACACCACCGGCATACCGATCAGGCTGTTCAACCGCTTCATCCGCCGTCCCTCCCCGCGAATCCGCAAGGCTATTATCCGCAGGCCATCGGGATTTGTTGCAAGGCAATTATTCCCGGCAAACACAGGTTTTTTTCATTTGCCGCCGTGATTCCAGTTTGTCACAGCCCCATCAAAACAATATATGTCTCCCGCCTATTGCAAATACGCCAAATATATGTTACAATATTATTAAAGATGAAACATTTTTCATCTGAACCGCGTCGAATGGATGTCAGTATAACCATAATGTCAAAATTGACACACTATTGAAAGAAATAACACAGAAACGACACATGTATTTGTTACGATGTATACTGACGCAAAGGAGGCTGATTCCATGGAAGAGAATCGCAGCGGCTATAAAATTCTGGTGGCCGACGACGACCCCAACGTCCATCAATCCCTGAACGCCTATTTCCGGCGGGAGGGTTATCAGATGATCTCCGCCTTTGACGGCGAGCAGGCGGTGCAGCAGGCGAAGGTCCAGCGGCCGGATATGATCATATTGGACATCATGATGCCGGGCATGGACGGCCTGATGGTCTGCCGGGAGGTGCGCAAGACCTCCAACGTGCCCATCATCATGCTGACGGCCAAGGGCGACGAGTTCGACAAGCTGCTGGGCCTGGAGATGGGCGCGGACGACTACATCACCAAGCCCTTCTCCCCCCGGGAGGTGCTGGCCCGCGTCAAGGCCGTGCTGCGCCGCATTCGGGAGATGAAGGAGGAGGACAAGTCCGCCCACCTGGTCATCGCCAATCTGGAAATCGACATGAACGCCTTCACCGTCAAGCTGAACGGCAAGCAGATCCCCTGCACCCCCAAGGAGACGGAGATCCTCTGGACCCTGGCCAGCAACCCCGGCATGGTGTTCAGCCGTGAGCACATGCTCCAGAGCATCTGGGGCTACGACTTCCTGGGCGACACCCGCGCCGTGGACAGCCACATCAAGCGCATCCGCGCTAAGCTGTGCGACGAGGCCAACGGCTGGGACATCAAGACCGTCTGGGGCGTGGGCTACCGCTTCGAGGTCGCCGGGGCGGAGCAGATGTAAACGCCTATGTTCTTCAAAAAGTACCGCAGCATGATGGGCATCGGCTCCAAGACGCTGATGAGCCACATCACCCTGGCGCTGTTCGTAGCGGTGCTTTCCGGGGTGCTGAGCTATGTGCTGACGACACAATACGTCCAGGACAAGCGCGTCAGCGACCTGGCCCGCAAGGCGGAGCACATCGCGGAGAGCGTCGTCCACTCCCAGGTGGAGGGCCACATCAAGCCCAGCCGCAAGATGGTGCGCGTGTATCAGAACCTGTCCGAATCGAGGGTGTTCTTCCTCGAGAGCGGACAGGAGAAGCCCCGCCTCTGGCAGTACGGCGACATCCAGGCTCCGGACACACAGGAAGAGGACTTGCAGTGGGTGGACATCATCAGCGCCGTGGACCTGCAATTCTTCACCCGCATACTGGGCGGGGAGACCCTCTCAGCGCTCCAACAGTTTGAGTTCGCTCAGGGCGTGGTGCTCTTCGCCGGCGCGCCGATACGGGACGACGAGGGCACGATATTGGGCGGCGTGGTGCTGGCCCAGCCCGTGGACCAGCTTCACCGGCTGTCAAGGGCCATCGGCTTCATGCTGACCATCGTGGTGAGCATCGCCCTGCTGGCGGCGGTGCTGCTTTCCACGCTCCAGACCCGCCGCCTGGTGCTGCCCATACAGCGCCTGACCCGGGCCGCCCGCCGCATGACCGACGACAGCGAGACCATGGAGCGCATCACCAGCCTTCCCAACGACGAGATCGGCGATCTGGGCCGCGCCATGAACAGCATGTCGGCGCGGCTCATCGACGTGATCCAAAACCTCCGCCGGGAGCGCGACAAGCTGGAGCTGGTCATCACTGGCATCGGCGAGGGCATCATCTCGGTGGACCGCAAGGGCAGCATCCTCCATTCCAACCCCATCTTTTTAGAGCTGATGGAGGTGGATGACCTCAACGGCCTCTGGGATGCCGAGGATGACAACATTCAATCCCTCAAGGCCATGCTCAAGCGCTGCTTGGAGACCGGCGAACCCGAGCACATGGACTGGACCAACCACTCGGGCCGCGCCCTCTATGCCGGGGCTTCCCCATTGAAGGGCGAGGGCGGGGACATCATCGGCACCGTCTGCCTGCTCCGGGACGTCTCTGAGGCCGTCCGCATGGAGCAGCTCCGAAGGGACTATGTCGCCAACATCTCCCACGAGCTGCGCACGCCGCTGACCGGCATAAGGGGCATGGTGGAACCGCTCATTGACGGCATCATGGAATCCGAGGAGGAGCGGCAGGAATGCTACCACGTCATATTGAAGGAAACCATTCGCCTCGAAAAGCTGGTGGGCGAGATGCTGGACATGTCGAGGCTCCAGGATGGCCGCGTCCATGTGGAGCTTGAACCTTTAGAGCTTCCCGGCATACTGGAAGCCGCCGCCCGCGGCATGCGCCAGATCGCCGTGGACGCCGGAGTGGAGCTGGCCGTGGAGACCGACGGCAGCGAGCTTCAGTGCATGGGGAACGAGGACCGCATCACTCAGGTGCTGGTGATACTGATGGACAACGCCCTGAGCTTTACCCCTTCCGGCGGCACCGTGACGGTCTACGCCCGGGACGCCGGCCCCATGGTGGAGGTGGGCGTCCGCGACACCGGCTGCGGCATCGAGCCCAAGGACCTGCCCATGATCTGGGAGCGCTTTTACAAGGCCGACCGCTCCCGCATGCGCACCACCGGCACCGGCCTCGGCCTCTCCATCGCCAAGCTGGTGGTGGAACTGATGGGCGGCCAGATCGGCGTCAAATCCGAACCCGGCAAGGGCGCGGACTTCACCTTCACCCTGCAAAAGCAGACCATTCAATAATCGTTGAGACGGACATTGAACTATTCGATGTTCGTCTTTTTTGTCGGTGAATGTTTTGCCAAATTGAAGTTTATCGGGGAAACACGCTATCCCTGTTTGTCTGATTCCTAAATATACAATTTTCCCTCCGGCCATTGTAATTATGAAGAAAAGATGATACAATATAGTTAATGTGGAATGATATGATGTCTGGAATCTGTATTTTTTCACAATTAGAGATTCGATGTCATGCCGCCGCCCGGATTGGCGTTTGGGCGGACGCGATCAACGCGAAAAAACCACAGAGGGAGGTTATGATGAACAGAAAAATCGTCGCCGCCTTTCTGGGCTTTATGCTGCTCAGTCAGGCGGCTCACGCCGAGGGCCGTATCGAGCAGTCCTTTTCAGACGATAATCGTCTGATACAGGAGGACTATGTGGTCGATGGCGGCGCGCTGGCGGTAGGCCCGGACGGCTTTGCCCGGCATACGCTGGAGTATGACGGCCGGGGCAATGTCTCGCGGGAGGTTTTCTATAATGATGCTCTGAGCCCCGCGCCCAATACCGAGGGTGTCATCATCCGGGAGCTCCAGCACGACCTGCAGGGTCGGGTCACCGAGACCTACTACTATGACGCCGATGGCAGGCCAATGGCCCCGGAGAGCGTCGGCGCCTACATCATGCAGTACGGCTACGACGAGGCGGGCAACCGGAACCTGGTGCGCTATTATGATCAGAACGGCCAGCCGATGATCGGCGCGACGGGCTGGGCCTCTGCCCGTTATGAATACGACGAGGCGGGGAACCTGGTCATCGAGCGCTACTACGACCAGACTGGTACCGTCTGCCTGAGCGAGGACGGCTATGCCTCCGTCAAGCGGGAGTACAACGCCGCGGGCGAAATGACCCGCGAGGAATTTTATAATGAAAAGCTGGAGCTCGCCCCCAATGGGGACGGGTTTGCCGTGCTGATCCAGGGCTACGACGAGCAAGGCCGCCTGACGGAGCTGCGCTATCTGGATGCCAACGGCATCCCTGCCATCCCCGAGAGCCTGGGCTACAGCATCGAGAAACGGGGTTATGATTCCTCCGGAAACCTGGCCTATGTCCAGCTCTGCGACGGCTCCTGGAAGCCCATGAACGGCCCGGAGGGCTGGTCCCGCCACGAGCTTCAATACGACGGCCAGGGCCGGGTGACTGAAGAGCGCTGGCTGGACGAGTCTGACAAGCTCTGCGTCGGTCCGGAGGGCTACGCCAGCGTCACCCGAAAATACAACGACAGCATTGGCGCGGTTCATGAAATCTTCTATGACGTTTCCATGAATCCCGCCCCCAATGCCGAGGGCGTGATTGAGGTGGAGACGCTGCGCGACGAAAAGGGCCGCGTGACGAGGCGGATGTTCTACGATGGCAACAGCAATCCCGTGATCTATGAGGCCATCAACGCCCATGGCGAAGCCCTCGAGTACGACGAGGCGGACCGCGTCACCACCCGCACCCGCATTGGCCTGGACGGCAAACCGTCCAACGGCCCGGAGGGCTGGGCTACTGCCCGCTATGCCTATGACGAGCAGGGCCGGGTCACCGCCGAGCGCTATTTCGACGCAAATGGCAGCCGCTGTCTTAAAAATGACGATTTCTTTGGCATTGACAGGCTCTACGATTCCAACGGCAACGTGGCCCGCGAGACCTACTACAGCAGCGACGGCAATGTGGGTCCCAACGCCCGTGGCATTGTGTCGGTGGAGCTGAGCTGGAACGGCCAGGGCAAGGTGGCGCGGGAGCGCTATCTGGATGCCCAGGGCAATCCCATGCCGGTGAACGGCGTGTATCAATACCTGCGGGAGTACGACGAGGACGGCGCGGTGGTCCGCGAAACGAATCTGGACGCCAATGGCGAACGCATGGTCAACGCAGAGGGCTGGAGCCGGCACGACATGAGCCTGGACGCCGAGAAGCGCCCCTTCTCCGAGCACTACTTTGATGAGATTGACAATCCCGCGCTATATAACGAAGACTATACCGGCATCGACCGCGCTTTTGACGATGCGGGCCACATCATCCGCGAGGTGTTCTACGACCTGACCGGCGCGCCGGGGCCGAATCGCGAGGGCGTCACCGAGGTGCAGACCTCCTATGATGAGTTGGGCCGACCCTGTGAGCTGCGCTATCTGAACGCCGAGGGCAAGCCGGACATCCCCTCCGGCGTCGGCGCCAACGGCGTGAAGTGGGGCTACGACGAGACCGGCAACCGCGCCTACACCCAGTATGTGGACGGCGACGGAAAGCCCATGGCCGGTCCCGAGGGCTGGTCCCGCGCCGATTACCTCTATGACGAAAAAGGCAACTGCATCCTCGAAAGCTACTTCGACGCCGCGGAGCAGCCGTATATAGTGGCAGAGGGTTACGCCTGCGTCCGTCGCGATTACGACGAACAGGGCAATGTCGTCCATGAGGAATTCCTGGATGGCGAGTTCAGCGCCTCCCCGAACAGCGAGGGCGTCATTGCCGTGGCCCACACCTATGACGAGGCGGGCCGCGTCGTGAAAAACTTCTATTTCGACGCCGACGGCCAGCCCATGCGCTCCCCGGCCCACAGAGCTTATGGAGAAGGTTACAATTACGATGATGCGGGCAACGTCATCACCCTGGTGCTGCTGGACGCCGAGGGCAATCCCAGCCCCGGCTTTGAGGGTTGGACCACCGCCCGCTATGCCTGGGACGACAAGGGCCGCCTCATCGGCGAACGTTATTACAACAGCGAGGGCAGCCGCTGCCTCCGCAATGGCGAATACTGGGGCATAGACTGGCGCTATGACGCCGCGGGCAATCCCGTCTGGCAGACCTTCTACGACCTCAGCGGCAGCGTCGGCCCCAACAACCGCGGCGTGGTCATCGCTGAAAACAGCTACGACGAGCAGGGCCATCTGATCCGACAGCGCTATCTGGATGCCAGCGGCGCTCCCGCCTCGGTGGGCGGCGTCCATCAGGCCGCTTATTATTACGACGATCGTGGTTTCATCGTCCGCGAAAACAATCTGGATGCCGAGGGCAATCGGGTCAACAGTGCCGAGGGCTGGTGCCAGCACGACATCACATGCGACGACGCCGGCAACCGCGTTGCCGAGCGCTACTACGATGCCGGCGGCGCGGCGGCCCTGTTCAATGGCGATTACAGCGGCGTAGACCGCGTGTTTGACGATCAGGGCCGGGTGACCCGAGAGGCATTCCGGGACCAGTCCGGCCAGCTTGGGCCCAACCGAGAGGGCGTCATCGTCCGCCAGCTCCAATACGATGAGGAGGGCCGCATAGCCCGGCTTCAGTATTTCGACGCGGACAACAAGCCCACCTGCCCCCGTACCCTAGGCGCTTACGGCGAAGCCCTCACCTACGATGTGGCAGGGCGCGTGGAGACCCGGCGCTGTCTGGATGCCGACGGCGGGCCCATGCCCGGCATTGAGAACTACGCCAAAGTCGTCTATGAGTACGATGAAAACGGACGCCCGGCCAAGGAAACCTATTATGACGAAAATGATGCCATGTGCCTGTGCCAGGGCGGCTATGCCGGAGTTATGAGGTGGTACGACGAAGAGGGCCGGATAATCGAAGAAATTTTCTACGATACCAGTGGCCAGCCCGCCGACAACGCCGAGGGCATCACTCAGGTCCGCCGAACCTTCAACAGCGGCGATATCCCGGTCTATGAAGCCTATTGCGATGGCAAGGGCAATCCGAGGATGGATCAGAAGCGGGGTTGCGCTTATGTGGTCCGCGATGTGGACGAAAACGGCCATGTTACTCGAGAAAGCTATTTCGATGTCAGTGGCAACCTGATCATCAATCCGGTGACCGGCTATGCCGGCGTCATTAGGGACTATGACGCCAGCGGCCGCGTCATCCGCGAATCCCGTTTCGATGAAAAGGGCGCGCCGATGCTGGTGGACGGCTGCCATACGGTCCTCCGCCGCTATGCCGACGTGGGCGACAATGTGATACTGGAGCAATATCTGGACAACGACGACAGGCTGGTGAACCTCGAGGCGGGCTACGCCGCGGTGGAGCGGATGTATGATGACGAAGGCCGCCTGATCGGCGAGCGCTATTACAACGCCGCGGGCCAGCCCACCGTCAGCGCCGAGGGCTACGCCGCCGTGGCGCTGCGCTACGAAGCGGGCAGCCAGCCGGTCCTTCGCATTTTCTACGGCCCGGACGGCGGCCTAACCACCATCAACGGCTATACCCAGTCAGCCTACGCTTACGATGCCCGTGGCAATCTGGCCATGGTGGCCTATCTGGATGCCCAGGGCAACCGTGTCAACAGCACGGAGGGTTACGCCATCGAGACCCGGACCTATGACGAAGCCGGCATGGTGACGGAGACCGCCTATTACGACGCCCTGTCCCGGCCCGCCGCCATTGCGGCCGGCTATCAGCGGGTGACCTATCAGCGGGACGGCCGCGGCAATCCCGTCCAGGAGCGCTATTACGGCCCGGACGGCCAGCCCGCCACACTGGAGGGCGGCTATGCCGCCGTCGAGCGCACCTTCGACAGCGCGGGCCGGGTGATCTCCATCGCCTGGCTGGGTGCTGATGGCAGTCGCGTCGCCCTGGAGGACAAGGGCTATGCCGCCGTTCACTACGCCTACGACCCGGCGGGCAACAAGCTCCGGGAGAGCTATTACGATGTCGACGGCCAGCCCGCAGCCGATGCGCAGAGAAGGGCCGCCATCAGCTGGACTTATGATGCCCAGAACCGCGTCACCAGCGAAAGCTATCTGGATGTCAATGGCAACCCCACGACCCTGCGGGACGGCGTCGCCACTGAAAAATACGATTACAGCCCAGATGGCACAGTCCAGACGGTCTCCTGGCTGGACGGCGAAGGCGATCCCGTCAAGCGCAGGTCGGGCCAGCCCTATGCCAGCGTGCGGCGCACCTTCGATCGCCCCGGCGGATTGCTGATCAAAGAGGAATACCTCGATGCCGAGGGCAAGCCCACCCGGGACGAGGACTATGTCTATGGCCGGGCCTGGCGCTACGATGAAAAAGGCCGCGTGACGGTGGAATACACCTTCGATGCCGATGGCAAGCCCTACAGCGGCTACAGAAGCTACGCCTTCACGGTTTACAGCTACGACGCCGCGGGCAACGCCATTGCCACGAACTATGGTGCTTCTGAATATGCGTTGGAGGCGCGAAGCTGAAGGCTTCGCGGTCTGACGCCAAGCGTCAGACTGGCTTGGCTGAATCAGAGATTCAGGCAAGCCACCGAATTAGATGTTATTTACGCTGAATTAAACGTTGCCTTTGACAGATAGTATGACAAAAGGAGGAAAAAACGATGAAGCGGAGACTGGCGATTATCGGGATCATGGTTCTGGCGATGGCGTCGATGGGCGTGGGGGCCAATGCCATGCACGTCAGCTTTAATGGCGAGCCCTTCCGGGCGACCGCCGTCCAGGTAAATGATGGCGAGAGCACAGAGCTTGAGGTCCGGGAATTTGAGTTACTGGGAAATGACGGAAGTTCCGCCCCCGACGGAAGTTCCGCCCCCGACGGAAGTTCCGCCCCCGATGAATCAGGCGCGTATCTCATCTTTGCGAACAATCAATTTCTGAAGGTGGAGGGGGAGGCCCTCGCCGACGTACTGGAGGCCGCGGGCGCGGAGAAGGTGGAGGCCCTGCCCGCCGTCACCGACTATGAGCCCCTCGAGCGCCGGAATTCGGGCGACGAGGTGCTCCGGCTCCAGCAGACGCTGATCGACCTGGAGTTCCTCGAGGGCGAGGCCGACGGCAGCTTCGGCGGCCAGAGCGAGCGCGCCGTGTCCGCCTTCCAGAAGGCCATGGGCCTGGAGGAGACCGGCATCGCCGACCCGATGCTGCAAATGCTGATGGAGTCCGTGAAGGCCGAGCCGGTGACCGTCCAGGTCTCCGCCGCCGCCAATAAAGCGGGGGAGGACGCCCCCTCCGCCGACCCCTTCGCCGCCATCTCCGGCAAGACTGAGGCCAATCTGGACGCCGCCGCCGACCTGGGCCTGACCCTCGATTACGACGACATTGCCGGCACCGGCATCATCACCAAGGGCGACGCCCTGAGCTGTGCCGTGGACGCCCAGTCCGACCTCGACCGCCGCACCTTTACCCTCCGCTTCGGCCTCCGCGCCGAGCAGACCGGGGGCGGACCTTCCGTCGGGGGCGGACCTTCCGTCGGGGGCGGACCTTCCGCCGAGGCGGGCGAGGTGGGCGTCACCCCCGTGCTGGAGCTCACCTGCGCCGGTGTCCAGCGCCCCGTCATGCGCGAGGTGCTCATCAAGTCCGGCGACGAGCGCTATGCCTTCCCCATCGAGGCCACAGAGGAGGGCCTCTCCGGCCTCATGGCCCTGGAATCCGCCTCCGTCCCCCTGAATGCTGGGGCCGTGGAGCTGCTGGCCAACGCCGCCGATGTGGGCGAGCTCAAGGTCCGCGTCACCTGCCGCTATGGCGAATATGACATCGAATTCACCGGTGACGCCCTCCAAAACGCCGCCCTCGTCGGCCAGGCCGCCCTCCGCCTGGGCGATTGACCCCCCATCCCCATGGAAAAAACCACCCCGCCTGTCAGGATACATTCCGACAAGCGGGGTGGTTTTTTATGGGTCAGCGCCTGTAGCTCATGACCGCTGCGAAGCCCATGACGACTACACAGAGCACTACAATGATTATGGTTGAGATGTCCATTATTTCACTCCTTTAGTGGTGGCCCGCCTGAATCCCTGATTCAGCCGGGCCAGTCTGGCGCAATGCGCCAGACCGCGAATCCGCTGGATTCGCGCCTCATACGCTATAACCAAACAGTGACGGCAGCCACAGGCTGATCTGGGGAACGAAGGTCAACAGCAGCAGCGTAATGAGCATACATACATAGAAGGGCAGCGTCGCCTTGACCACCTTCTCCATGGGCAGCTTTGCCACAGCGGAGCCGATGAACAGTACCGCGCCAACCGGCGGAGTCAGCAGGCCGATGCCGCAATTCAATACTACCATGATGCCGAACTGTATCGGGCTGATGCCGATGGAGGTCGCCACGGGCAACAAAATCGGAGTGGCGATCAGAATGATGGGCGCCATGTCCATGATGCAGCCCAATACCAGCAATATCAGGTTCAGCAGCAGAGCGATGACCACAGGGCTTGAGGACACACCGGTGATCAACGCGGCGGCCTTGGCCGGAACGTGCAGGTTGGTCAGGCAGTATCCAAATGCGCCGGACAGGGAGATCAGTATCAACACGATAGCCAGCGTATCAATGCAGGCTTCTAAGTTTTCCCATACGCCCTTCCAATTCAGTCCCTTGTAGATGAAAACCGAGACGAACAGCGAATACAGCACCGAGATGGCCGCGGATTCTGTGGCCGTGAACACGCCGCCGACCACGCCGACCACCACAATCAGCACCGCCGCCAGTGCCCATATGGAGCGCCCCAGTTGAGCGATGAAGTTTTTGATGGAGAACTTCTCCCCTTTGGGATAGTTGCGCTTCACGGAGATGATGTAGGAGCCGATCATCAAACTGATTGCCAAAAGCGCCCCCGGCAGATACCCCGCCATGAACAGCGCCCCGACGGAAATGCCGCCCGCCGTGGTGGCGTAGATGACCATATTGTGGGACGGCGGCACCAGCAGACCCTCGCAGGATGAGGTGATGGTGACAGCCGTCGAAAAGTCGGCATCATAGCCCTGATCCACCATCATAGGAATCAGTATGGACCCCAGCGACGCGGTGTCCGCGGAGGCGGAACCGGAGATGCCGCCGAAGAAGTAGGAGGCCACGATGTTGACCATTGCCAGCCCGCCGCGCATCCAGCCTACCAGCGAGTTGGCCAGGGCTATCAGCTTGTCGGAAATACCGCCCGTGCCCATCAGCACACCCATTGTGATGAAAAAGGGCACGGCCATCAGGCTGAAGGACCAGACGCCCCGCACCATCTGCATCGGCAGCACGCTCAGATTTTGCCCCATGGAGAGCAAGCACAGCACCGTGGAGATGCCCACGGAATAGGCGATGGGGAAGCGAAGGAACACCATGACAAGGAAACTCCCCAACAGGATCAATGTGGACATGCTTTCACTCATCGTCAGTTTGCCCCCTTTCCGTCGTCATAGAATTCCTCAATGCGCAGAAATACCTGCTCCAGCTCAAATATCACCATGCCGGCGCCGGCTACCGCCACGGGCAGGTACATCCATACCTGGCTCAGCTTCGGCAGAGAGGAATACTTGGCGAATTTTGCGATGTTGCCGGTGGGCTTGATGACATCAGCGCCCACCACCAGCAGCACCACGCCCAGCGCCAGCACCGCCACATCGGATAATAAATCCAGCGCCGTGACGACCTTCTTCGGCAGGTAGCTGTCAAAGGCCGTCATGCGGATGTGGGTGCGCTTGCGGATGGCCAGCGTTGCGGAGAGCACCGTCATGTAGACCATCAGCGTCAGCACCATCTCCTCGCTCCAATGGGGATCACTGATGAACGGCACATAGCGCCCCAGCACGGACCAGGTGGTGATGACTATGTCGCCGACCAGCAGCAGCTTGCAGATGAAAAGTATGATCTTGTAGGCCCAGTCGTAGACCGGCCTGAGTCGATTCAGCGTACGAACCCATCCGGGCATGTTTTTCCCTCCCATCACTTGTCCTTGCCGTTCTTGCCCTCATTCAGCGCCTTCTGCTTTTCACGCTGCATGATGGGCCACCACTCGTGAAAGGCATAATAGACCGGAAAGCCCAGGCCGATAATGCTCATACAAAGGCAGTTGATGAATTCCTTCTTTGCCTCCTCATATTCCTTGCTGTACATCGTGAGCACCCCCTTTATATTATGATCGACGCAATTATACACCCGTTTGCCGCTAAGTTTCCGGAAACGATGCGCGATGGGCGGGAAAGGGGCGTCAAAAGGTGCTATAATATATAATGGTTGTCTACAGCCTGAATAGGGGGGAGGTGGATTGGCATTGAGCAGGGCGATGAAAAACAGCCTGATCTGCGCGGGTATACTGGGCGCGGCGGTAGCGCTTTCGATGGGGCTGTCGGGCATCTATGATGACAACAATCCCTTTGCCATGCCGGTTTTCATACTGGCCGTGGCGCTGATCGCGCGATTGACGGACGGCTACCGCTACGGCATTGCGGCGTCGTTGATCGGGACATTTTGTGTAAACTTCATGTTTACCTGGCCTTTTTGGCAGTTCGACGTCACCTACAGCGGCTATCCGCTGACCTTCACGGTGATGCTGATGGTCTCGCTCATCATCGGCACATTGACCACCCAGATCAAGAAGCAGGAACAGCTCCGCTTCGAGATGGAGCGGGAGAAGATGCACGCCAATCTGCTGCGGGCCATCGCCCACGATATCCGCACGCCGCTGGCGTCGATACTGGGCGCCAGCTCGGCCCTTCAATCCCAGAGCCTCAGCCCGGGGGATCAGGCGGCGCTGGTGAACGAAATTCAGAGGGACGCACAGTGGCTGGTGCGGGTGACGGAGAATCTGCTATCCATTACCCGCTTTACCGGCGGGGATGTGACGTTGAAGAAGTCCGAAGAGGTGCTGGAGGAGATCGTCGGCAGCGCCATCGTCAAGTATCGCCGCACCCCGGGCGCCCTGCCGGTGGAGGCGGCCATGCCGGAGGACATACTGGTCGTGCCCATGGACGCCACGCTGATCGAACAGGTGTTGATCAATCTCTTCGATAACGTCAGCGCCCACGGAGGCAGCGCTACGCGCATCTGGCTGACCGCCACCCGGGAGGGGGACAGGGTGCGGGTCACGGTGGAGGACGACGGAGAGGGGATCCCCAAAGCCTTGCTGTCCGGCATATTTGACGGCGCGGCCCGGCGATACACCCACAGCCGCACGGACGACCGGAGGAATATGGGCATAGGGCTTTCCGTCTGCCGTTCCATTATACGCGCCCACGGCGGTGAAATGACGGCCGGGGCCAGCGCCTATGGCGGTGCGTGCTTCTCATTTACACTGCCGAATCCAGAGGCTTGATATTACGGGAGAAAAGCTATGAACAGTGACAATCGAAGCAAGGTGCTGGTGATCGAGGACGATCCGGGCATCTGCATATTTCTTAAAACGACCCTTGTGTCGGAGGGCTACGAGGTCATCATCGCGAAGGATGGGAAAAGCGCGCTGGGTTTGATCTCTTCGCACTGTCCGGACTGCCTGCTGCTGGACCTTGGGCTTCCGGACATGGACGGCAATGCCATCATTGAAAGTGTTCGACAGTGGACACACATGCCCATCATCGTGATCTCTGCCCGCAGTATGGAGCAGGACAAGGCCACTGCGCTGGATATGGGCGCGGACGACTATATCACCAAGCCCTTCGGCACTATCGAGCTGCTGGCCCGCATACGCGCCGCCCTGCGCCACACCCGGACCACCGCCGAGGCGGGGGAGATCGCCCTGACGGGCAGCTATCATGTGGGTGACCTGGAGATCGACTATCGCAAGCGCCGGGTCTATCGGGGCGGCGAGGACGTCCGGCTGACGCCCAATGAATACCGCATCGTCGCCCTGCTGGGCAGGCACGCCGGGCGCGTGCTGACC
This sequence comes from uncultured Eubacteriales bacterium, assembly GCA_902785105.1. GTDB lineage: Bacteria > Bacillota > Clostridia > Christensenellales > Aristaeellaceae > UBA2862. Next base: position 56,932 of record CACZXF010000002.1, read on the forward strand.
TATAAGACAATGCTCAGAGAGCTGTGGGGCCCCGCCGCCAGCTCTGACAACAAGATCCTCCGGGTTCACATGGCGGGCATTCGCCGAAAAATCGAGCCGGACCCCAATGAACCCCGCTATATCTTCACCGAGGTCGGCGTCGGCTATCGGATGGCGGAGGATGAAAAGTAAGTCATAAAAAAGAGCCCGCAGCCTGTTTTCGGAGGCTGCGGGCTCTGTACAAAGAGGTATTACTTGAAGGGATAGGATTTGCAGACGGGGGCGTTGGCCTTGGCGGAGGCTTCATCGAACCAGATGAGGTTGTTGCCGGTGGCCTCGTCGAAGAGCTGGATGAAGCGGGGCTGGACGTTGAAGTTCACCACGTCGCCCATGTGGATGTCCACATCCAAATCCATGGTCTGGATGACCATCACCACGGTGTCGTCGCCATAGGAGGTGTGGAGGTTGATCTCGTTGCCCAGCATCTCAGCGACCTCGACCTTGGCGGTCATGGGGCCGTTTCCGATGGTGATGTTGCCGGGGCGGATGCCGCAGACGATGTTGCCGGGCTTCTGGCCGTTGGCCTTGAGGGCCTTTTGCTGGAATTCGGAGAGCTCGAACTTCACATCGTGGATCTGGGCGTAATACTTGTCGCCTTCGAGCAGGAGCTTGCAGTTTTTGAAGAAGTTCATGACGGGCATTCCGATGAAGCCGGCCACGAACAGATTCACGGGCTTGTTGAACAGATCCTGGGGCGCGCCGATCTGGTTGACGAAGCCGTCCTTCATGATGACGATGCGGTCACCCAGGGTCATGGCCTCGGTCTGATCGTGGGTGACGTACATGAAGGTGGTGTTGATGCGCTGGCGGAGTTTGATGATCTCGGCGCGCATCTGATTGCGCAGCTTGGCGTCCAGGTTGGAAAGGGGCTCGTCCATCAGGAACACCTTCGGGTCGCGGACCATGGCGCGGCCAATGGCGACGCGCTGGCGCTGGCCGCCCGACAGGGCCTTGGGCTTGCGATCGAGATACTGGGTGATGTCCAGGATTTCGGCGACCTCGCGGACCTTCTTGTCGATGGTCTCGCGGGGGGTCTTCTTCATCTTCAATGCGAAGGCCATGTTCTCATAGACGGTCATGTGGGGATACAGCGCGTAATTCTGGAAGACCATGGCGATGTCGCGGTCCTTGGGGGCGATGTCGTTGCACAGCTTGCCGTCGATGTACAGCTCGCCGCCGCTGATGTCCTCCAGGCCCGCCACCATGCGCAGGGTGGTGGACTTGCCGCAGCCCGAGGGGCCGACCAGCACGATGAATTCCTTGTCCGCGATGTCGATGTTGACGTCGTGGACCGCCGTCACGTTGCCGCTGTAGACCTTCTTGAGATTCTTGATCTGCACCTGAGACATGTTGTTACGCCCTGATGCCCCGGACCACCCGGAACACCTCGCAGCCGGCTCGAAGCCGGCACTGCATTACGACAGGTCTCCACACTGCCGCACCGCGGGCACGCGGTCTGCAACCTCCTTTTGGATGTACAGTATACCAGAGAGGCGCGAAACCGAGGGTTTCGCGGTCTGACGCTTTGCGTCAGACTGGCTTGGCTGAATCATAGATTCAGACAAGCCACCGAGTGGAGTGGTACACTGCCATGGATTATATATGAAGGGGATTGTAGCCCCCATCCATCAGAGTCCGAATTTTCGCATTTCCGCCAGGGTCTTTTCCTCGCTCTCGTCCTGCATCATCAGCTCATCGTCCAGCTCGTCCTCGCTGACGGGGTCGCCGGCGGCGTCCAGCTCTGAGAGGAAGGGCGCGTATTGCCGGAGATGGAAGAAGGAGCAGAGCAGGGTCACCAGCCCGAAGCCGCCCAGCGCCCACAGGAACGCCGCCAGCGGCAGGAATTGCAGATTGATGTAGGACGCCGCCACGGGCACGACGTGCAGCGCCGCCACGACGAGGAGGTAGTGGGGCCGGGAGAAGGCGAAGAAGGCGGTGTTCATCGCCTGCTGCTTCAGCGTGCCGCTGAAGGCCGAGATGGCCGGGAAATAGTACATGAACGCGATGGCGTCCAGCACCAGCAGCCCGATGAGGCCGTATTTGAAGTAGCGCACCGGGGCGGGGAACTGGTTGCACCAGCTTATTTCAAGCAACAGCGCAACGGCGAACACCAGCATCACCAGCCAGCCGATGGTGGCCTGGACGAAGTTATCCTTAAAGCCCTTGAAGAAGGTCCGGAAGATGCGAACGTCGCCCTGGAATTTGTTGCGGCGGGCCTTGAGGCAAACATAGTACATGCCCGACAGCGAAGCGCCTACGGTGACCACAGGAATGCTGCACAGCACAAACAGTATGTTGGTGATCACCACCACGCCCAGCCGGTACATCAACCGGCCAAAGAAGCTGTCATTGCCCAGAAACCCGCGCAAAAATTCCATCCGTCTTCCCCTTAAAGTACAAAATTATCCAACGTCGAAAAGGTAATTCAGAAAGACATCCACCTGGTCCACATGGCTGGATTCGGCGTTGACGCCGAGCCATGCGTCTTCCGCATAGGCGGCATAGTCGCCGATGACCCGGCTGCCGCTTAAGTCGATGCCGATGGGCAGGGGCTGGTCCCCGTATTCCTCGGTGTCCTCCGGGACGGAGAACGTCAGCCTGTCCTTCCAGCGCGCCGACAATCCCTCGCCCTTTTCTGAGGAAAGGTCCAGCAGGCGGCCGCTGCGTCCAAGTGCTTCGATATCTTCACGGCCCATGACGACCACGTCCAGCGCCCCGGCATCCATCAGCGTCACCAGAGAATCGTAATACCGGTTGCCCGCCGTCCGCTTCGAGGGATTGCAGTAGATCGAGCAATTGATGACGAGCTGCTTTTCCTTCAAATCGTAGTTCGCGTAATCCGCGAGGCCCGCATAGAAGTTGGAGCCCCTGCCGTAGTCGGCATAGGTGTTGGCGAAGCAGGCGTAGAACCAGTTTTCCTTGGGCACTGCGATTTGAAGGTACAGCAGGTATCCCGCCAGCGACAGCACCGCAATGATCGCTATTATGGGAATCCGGTAGTAATCCCATATATAAAGCGCGATCTGCGAAGGCCGCTCTCCCTTCAATTTCTCGCGGTCTGCCCGAAGCATTTCCCTGAATCGTTCCAACGCCGCCGTCCTCCAAAGGGTCTGTTATCAATTCTTAACGAAATGTATCTGAACCGACGGATAATCGCCGCCCATCTGCGGGAGGGTGATACCGGCGTACATCAGTTCCGCACCGGAATAGCTGTCCTCGCCATCGCGGGGCTTCATCTCTACCATGTCCAGGATGGTCTCACTTCCCTCGGTCACCAGCGCCTCCATGCGGTAGTTGGCGTTGGGGTCGAGGCCCGCCATGCGCAGGTGGACGCCCCGCATGTTCGCCATGGTGTGGGTGACGACGACGTTCAGCAGCGCCTCGCCCTTGTCGGCACTGACATACTGCCAGGCCATGAAACGGTCCGCGCCGGGGGCGGTCAGGCGATAGTAATCGCCATTCTGGATGACGTCGTACCAAGTCTTGAACCGTTGGATCTGGACCTTGACCTGCTCCTTTTCCTCGTCAGAGAGATGGGCGGGATCGAGCTCGTAGCCGAAGGTGCCGCTCATGGCCACCACGGCGCGAGTGCCCAGCGGCACTGTGCGGCCAGTCTGGTGGTTGGGGCAGATGGAAACATGGGCGCCCATGGTGCTGACCGGATAGCCGAAGGTGGAGCCATGCTGTATCGTCAGCCGCTCCAGCGCGTCGGTATCGTCAGATAGCCAAATCTGCGGGAAATAGCACATCATGCCCGCGTCGTAGCGCCCGCCGCCGCCGGCACAACCCTCCCAGAGGACCTCCGGGAATGCGGTGGTCAGCTTGTCCAGCAACTTGTAGACGCCCAGTATGTAACGATGGAAAGCCTCGCCCTGCCGCTCACCCGGCAGCACGCGGCTGTAGATGTCGGAAATATTGCGGTTCATGTCCCACTTGACATACTCAATGTGGTACTTGGACAGCAGACCGGAGATGATGTCATACAGATAGTCCACGACCTCCTGCCGCCCCATGTCCAGTACAAGCTGATTGCGGCCCATCGCGGGCAGGCGCCCGGGTACGGTCAGCGCCCAGTCGGGATGTGCCCGATAGAGGTCGGAATCCTCGCTGACCATTTCCGGCTCCATCCAAAGGCCGAAGCGCAAGCCCAGCGCGTTGACGCCCTCGATGAGCTTGCCGAGGCCGCCCTTCAGCTTTTCCTCATTGACATACCAGTCGCCCAGGGCACGATTGTCATCACAGCGCTGGCCGAACCAGCCATCGTCCAGCACCAGCAGCTCCACGCCCATGTCCTTCGCCTGACGGGCGATCTCGAGGATCTTATCGGAATCAAAATTGAAATAGGTTGCTTCCCAGTTGTTCAGCAGCACCGGCCGGGTCTTGTGGTTCCAGGTGCTGCGGATGATCCGCTCACGGATGAAATGATGATAGTTGCGGCTGAGCTGGCCCAGTCCCTGATGGGTGAAGCTCAGTATGACCTCGGGGGCGGTGAAGCTCTCGCCGGGATTCAGCGTCCAGCGGAACAGGTCGGGATTGATGCCGGTGACCACGCGGACGGAATCCATCTGGTCCTTCTCGATGTCGGTGCGATGGTTGCCGGAATAAACGGGCATAATGCCCACGCAGTCGCCCTGTTCCTCGCCCGCAGCCCTGTCGCAGAGTATGACGAAGGGATTGTGGTGATGGCTGGACGCGCCACGGAGGGAACCCACGGACTGTATACCGTGCATGATGTCCACCCGCTCCATCTGACGCTCCATGGCGTGGCGACCGTGAAAGTGTATGAGCTGCCAATCCCCATAGGGGAGATCGAGGGTCATGCTGGAGGCGCGCTCAAGATTGATGACCTGCTCACTGTTGTTGACGATGCGAGCAGCGCGTGTGATGACGTCCTCAGCTTCATAGACAGCGTAGAGCAGCTCCACGGTCAGGTTGGTGGCCTCATCCTTCAAAACAATGGAAAGCGTGTCGCAATCTTCTTCACCGCCATGCGCGCAGGGAAGGCCTTCCAGGGCGTATTTGCCGGGGCGACTTTCATGGGAGACATAGCGCAGTTCATCGCCATAGCATCCGTCAGCGGTTGCGGCGATGAGGGCGGGCACGCGGAAATCGCCGATGTTGGCGGTGGAATATTCCTGAGGCTGCAAGTCCAGCGAGAAGGAGCGCTGGAAGCCGAGGTGATGGGGGTTGGGGGAGAAGCCCGCGTCCATGCGGGTGATCAGCCGGGCCTGGCAAGCGCCGGGAATCCTGCGGCCATAGTAGAGGTGGCGCAGATAGCCGCTTTCGGTGAGCTGCATCTGATAGGTGGTGTTCCGGGTCTGAAGGTTCAGCGTCCGGTCGACTGAATTGAAGCTGATGCTCATGCTTTCTTATCTCCATCCTGTTTTGTAATGGGTTCTATGGCTTTCAATGCCTTGCGGTTTTCAGGGGCCATGGCCCGGTAATATTTTGGACTGACGTCAAAGACCTTCTTAAATGCCTTTGAGAACGTCAGTTGATCTTCATAATGGAAAATGGACAATGTTGAGTGCCTTTGTTCACAGGCAAACCAATCATTGTCTATTGACCAATTAATTCTTGTTTACAATTCGATCTTGCTCAGCCTGATCCCATCCTTCGGAACCCATTTGCGCCAGCAGCGGACGGATTCGGCGATGCCGTCCAGCAGGTCGAAGGTGTTGCCGGCGGTGGCGATGAAGGGCTCGAAGGTCAGGGTGACCTCGCCGCACTTCGGGGGCATTTCCAGGTCGTCGGCCTGGGCGAAGGAGGTTTTGAGGTCCCTGAGGAACGCTTCGGGGCGAACGATGCCCTTTGCGTTGTTTTCCGCGGTGAAGGTCCAGTGGGGGGAGGTGTAGCCGTCGGTCTGCTGGAGGTGGATGATGGGGGAGTAGCAGCCCATGCGGCGCACCCATGCCTCGTTGGAGGCGTCCTCCGGTTTGGCGAAAAGATGGGGATGGGCCTCCACGTCGGCCATGATGGCCTTGACCGCGTCGCCGATGGTCCGCTGTCCCGCCACGGCTTCCTGATAGATGTCGTGGGCGTGAACGGTGCCGGGCCACAGGCGGCGCACCGGATTGCCCTCCCTCGCGCTGACGATGGCGCGGGCCATATCCTCTGCAGTGGGCTTCTGGAAATACTGCTGCCCGTTCATGTGCCCCAGATCAGCGGTGATGTAGAAGGGCGCGCCCGAGCGGCGGTAGACCTCCCGCATCAGCTCCGCCGCGTCGTCGATGCGCCACGGCGGCTGGTGTGGGGAATACATCTGCTCGATGCCCACATAGTCCACGCCCTGCGCCTTTGAATACGCGGCCAGCTCCGAAAGGGTATTGTACAGCTCATCCAGCTTCGCGCGGTACAGCGCGTCGTCCTGCAACAGCATCTCCTCAAACCCGTGGGCGAAGAAGCCGAAGCCCGCGCCCAGCGCCTTCGCGGTGTCCACCTGGGCCTTCATCCAGTCGTCCAGGAAGCGGCGGGTCACGCGGGGGTCATAGTGGGTCAGGCCGCAGGTGGCGTAGGTGCCGTGGCCGGAATAGACGTTGTTTACCCGCAGGCCGAACTTCGCGCAGGCGTCCAGCGTCTCTTTAATCCAGTCCTGCGTGAATGCCTTGCCCATATACAGCGGGTCGCACTCCGTATCTGCGCTGGCCTCCACATGCTTTAGCCCCAGGTCCGAAATGACCCGCGCCCACTCCATCGGGCGCACCCAGCGCTTCGAGGCAAAGCAGTTGTCAATGCCGAGATAGATGATGGGGTCCATGGATTCGCCTCCTGACGTGATGCTTTATTAATGGGAAATGTCAAATGGGAAATGGGCAATTGAGTTGGCTGAGGTCGTCTCCAATTTGCCATTTGCCATTTCCTATTTGAAATTCATCTGAATCAATCCCCGTGCCTGTAGGAGATCACCTCGTCGAAGCAATCGGCGTCGGCGCGGAGGAGGGCTTCGTTGCCCACCATGCAGATGGCGGAATTCTCGACGATCCTGGCGATATGTTCGGCGGCTTCGGCCTGGATGTCAAGGGTGGCGTTGCGGACGTCGGACTTGATGGCCATCACGCGCTCGGCGTCCATGCCCAGCAGGTCGTACTCCATGGCGTTGAGCATCTCGGTCAGTTTGCCCATGGGGCCCGTGACGGAGCCGTAGGTTTTCAGAATGTAGCCGTTCAGGGTCTCCTCCGTCAGCGTCATGTCTTTGACCGCCTCGGGAATGGCGCGCAGGGCGTCCACGGTCTTTTTCACATTGGGGTCGGAGGCCACATAGTTCATCAGGCAGCCCTGTCCCCACTGACTCATGCTGCCCGCGCTGTACGCGCCGAGCTTGAACCGGAAGGTGGGCACGGTGTAGAGGTCATTGAGGGCGAACACGAAGGGCAGGTAGCGGCCGACAAAGTCCTCATCCGCCATGAAGTCCCCGACCATCCGGGTGTTGTTCATGGAGTCCTCAATGCCGATGGCCAGGGCCTTCGGCACCTCTGGCAGCGCGTATTCCGCATCAGCGCCGGTCTTCTCCGGCAGGGCGTTCAGCACGGCGACGGCCTTTTCGACGATGCCGTCCAGCTCGTCCTCGGGGGCGGCGACCATCAGGATCAGGTTGTCCCGGGTGAAGGCCTTCCGGACCGCGTTTTCATACTGGTCGGCCAGCGTGTCGGCAAAGCCCTCCTCCGTGCCGACGCGTTTGGCGGCGTCGGCGATCAGATAGTAGGCGTCCTGCCCGTCGACGTCCAGCATGAATTTGTTGGTGTCCGACCGGAGCCCGGCGTTGGCGTGGGCCGCCAGGTCAGCGATGCTGCCGCCGTTCTGCCGGGACATATCCCAGTTTTCGGCATTCACTGATGTCAGGTAGCTGAGCATGTCGGTGTCGTGGAAGTTGGTCCGGGTGTACAGCTCCAGCACGAGGTCGAGGCTCTTTTCAAAGTCCTCGGTGAGGCTGACCCAGTTCAGAGCGTACATGGGCCGGTGATTCTCGCCCGCCGCCGACGTGGGGTACAGCTTGGAGGCGTACACGCCGGCCAGGTATTCGCCCGTCAGCAGGGTCAGCTCCTCGACGCTGTGGGCGTCGGTGCCCATCTGCCCGATGTAGTTCGAGGTCAGCATCAGGTATTCCATCTCCTCGCGGCTCATGCCGGAGAGGTCGAAATACACGGCGTACTGGCCGACGCCCTCCAGGGAGGTCGCGCCCTTGTAGACCGTCACGCCGTCCACGTTCTCCTTGGTGAAAGTGGGCTGGGTCGGGTCGGGCAGGTCTTTCGGGGAGATGAGGAAATCGTTGTTGGACTGCTCCGAAGCGTTCCATTCGTTAAAGGCCGCGGTCTCGGCGACCATGTTTTCGATTTCTTCGGGCGTCATGGAGGCCTTCATGTCCGCAAGATATTGATTGAGCTCCTGGTCGTAGGCCTCGGCCATGCCGGGGGTGGGCACGCTGGCCACCAGCGCGCTGCGCCGGGGCGTCAGCAGATCGAGGGCCATGCCGCGGATGAGCTGCTGCTGTCCGTCCGCCGTGAGGGACTTCAGGGCCTGCTCATAGGTCCTGTAATAGTTCAGGCTGCCGGTCCGTGCCCAATCCACCAGGAACATGGGCATGATGTTCACACCAACGTTGGTGTTGTCGCGGATCAGCTTCGCGCTGCGCTCCGCGGACTTGAGGAGCAGGGCGACCATCTCCGGATCGACGCCGTCCCGGGCCACCCTGGAAAGGGCCTCCTCCGCCACCGCCTTCAGTTCATCCTTCTGGTCGGGATTGGCGTAGGGCATGTAGAAGTAGAAGTAGGGCTTCGCGTCAGTGCTGTTGATATAGGCCATGATCGGGTTCTCGATGCCCCGCTCCAGCCGGGCGTTGTAGAGCGGCGAGCCCGTGAGGTTCAGCAGGTCGGACAGCAGATCGTACTGGCTGAGCTCCACGGCAGAGATGCCGTCCAGGTCGATGGCATAGCTGATGATGGAGGCGTTCTCCACCGCGTCCCCCTCATAGGCGGGGAAGGGGCAGGTCATGTCCACGAAGCCCTCCGGGCTGGGGTCGTCGATCCAGGGGCTCAGGTCGGTGCCCTGGGCGGGATACTTGGACAGGTATTCCTGATCCAGGAAGGACAGGAAGCGGTCCAGGTCCAGGTTGCCATAGAGGAAGATCATGCTGTTGTCGAAGTGATAGCAGCGCTCGTAGGTCTGAAGCAGGTGCTCAAAGGTCAGGTCCTTATAATGATGATTGGCCCTGCCGATGGTGTTGGCCGCGATCTCCCCCGGATGGAGAGCTTTTCGCATGGCATCCTGGTTCGCCATGCTGTTGCTGGTCAGAAAGCCGCGGTCCTCGGCGAACACCGTGCCGTTGATGCCGATCTCGCCCTCGGGGTCGTTCAGCTCAAAGCGGATGGCCTCCCGCCGGAAGAAGCGCTCGTCCTCCAAAATCAACGGCGCGACCATGCAGCTCATGTAGACGTCCATCAGCTTCATCAGCTGGTCCTCAGACATGCTGGACAGGGGATAGCGGGTGGTCGTCTCCGTGGTGGAGGCGTTGATGTAAGTCGAGTAAGCCCGGTTCGCCATGTCGAAGAAGATGTCCTTCGAGGGATACTTCTCGGACCCGGCGAGGATGGAATGCTCAAACACGTGGTTCGTGTCCGTCTCGTCCACATAGGGCGTCTTGTAGCCGATGGAGAAGGCCAGCTCCGGGTCGTCGTTTTTGACGTACACCAGCTTCGCGCCGCTGACGTCGTGGTTGAAGGTGTAGATCGTCGAGTTCAGCATGGCGCTGTCGTAGACCTCCAGCACCGTGAAGCCGTCCAGCGCGTCGCCGGGCTGGAGGGACAGCTTGTTATCGTCCGCCGTCTCCGCCAGCGCCGCCATGCAGGACAGCGCCATCGCCAGAGCCACCAGCAGACTGAGCCAGCGCTTTGTGTTCTTCATGGGAAAACCTCCTTGTTGTGAATCCTTATAAATTGGAAGTTGTCAGGGTGAGCAGGTAGGCCACCTCATCCGCCCTCACGGGCACCTTCCCCTCAAGGGGAAGGCAGGGGGTTGGACTGCCGGTAACCCAAAAGCCTTCCCCTTGAGGGGAAGGTGGCGCGAAGCGCCGGATGAGGTGAGTTTCGAACGACATCCCGACAAATCCCTGTTTACCCATCACTTCCCAGAAAGGGTCGCACCGTTTCCGCCCCCATCAACCCCGCCTCATCGGGGTCGTGGGTAATGAGCAAGGCTGTGCGTCCGTTGATGAGCCGCAGGGCCTCTTTTGCGACGGCGGCGCGGGTGGCTTCGTCCAGACCGTTAAAAGGCTCGTCCAGCAATAAGACATCCGCCGGGGCCAGCAGCGCCCGGAGCAGCGCCACCCTGCGCCGCATCCCGCCGGAGAGCTTCCTGACGGGCTGCCCCTCGATGCTTCCAAGACCGAAGCGTTGAAGCTCTTCCACTATATAGTCCCCGCTTCGCTCCGGGGCGGTCAGGCGTATGTTTTCCACGGCATCCAGCCAGTCCAATAGTCGGTCCTCCTGAAAAACTACGCCCAGCCGCAGACCCTCCAGTCCATTGACATTCCCCGCGTCGGGGGACTCCAACCCAGCCAGCAGCCGAAGCAGCGTGGTCTTGCCTGCACCCGAAGGTGCCATCAGGCAAGTCGCCCGGCCTTCGGTGAGCGTCAGACTGAAATCGCGTAGCACATCCTTGTCGCCGTAGCGCTTGCACAGCCCCTCGATGATGATGTCTGCCACCCGTTCACCTCCCGTGCCTCGGCATACCCGCCAGTCTTCTTCCCGTCCATTCGAAGCACCACAGTGCGAGGCGTTCAAAGACGTGGCTGAGTATCAATATCACCACGGTCCATGCGAACAGGTCCGGGGTATCCAGATAGACCTTGGCCTGCTGGAGCCGCTCGCCGATGGAGCCCCTGGGCATACCGATGACCTCCGCGGCTGCCCCGGCCTTCCAGCACAGGCCCAGCGCCAGCCGACAGCCGGTCAGAAACCCCGGCAGCGCCTGGGGTAGATACACCCTCAGTGCCCGCCGCAGGGGCGGTATGTGAAAGACCCGGGCCATCTCCGTGAGCCTCGGGTCCAGTCGGTCAATGCCGTCCAGTGCGTTGCCGTAGATCACCGGCAGCACCATCAGAAACACGATCAGCACCGCCAAATGCCTCGACGACACCCACACCAGCGCCAGTATGATGAAAGACGCTACCGGCACGGACTTCACAGCCAGCATCAGCGGCGTCAGCAGCTCCCGCGCCCATCGAAACCGCGCTGACAGCAGCGCCAGCCCCGTCCCCGCCAACGTCCCCAGCAGGAATCCGCCGCCGATGCGCACGAGAGAATGGAGTATGGACAGCCAGAAGCCCCGCTCCAATGCCAGCTCCCCCAGCTGCGTAATCACGCGAATGGGGGAGACCAGCAGTATGTTTGAGCCGACAGCCATCGCCGCCAGATGCCACACCAGCAGCCAGAAGGCCACCGCCCAGGGCTTCATTCTGTCCTTCAAGGCCGCTTCACAATCCCTTCAAGATAGAATTAAAAAATCACCTATTATAATAGAAGTCATCCTCCGGCAGCTTGCCGCCCACGGCCTTGGGATTGGCGTCCAGCAGCACGCCGAGGTAGCCGGACAGCTTGGCCTTCATTTCCTCACCCTCGATGAAGGTGATGTTGCAGGCGGGCAGTGCCTTGGCGGCCACGGCCTCGGGCACGATATCCAGTCCGCCGATGAGCGCGGCGGCCTCGGCGGTGTTGGCGTTGACCCATTCCACGGAGGCCTTATAGCCGTCCAGGAAGGCGTTCACGGCATCGGGATGCTCCTCGGCAAAGGCCTTGCGGACCACGGCCACGCCGGTGAGCAGCGAGGATTCCACGCCCAGTTTGTCCCATTCGGCGTTCAGGTCCAGCGCCACCCGCAGGCCCTCGGCCTTCATCAGCGCGGTGGTCACGAAGGGTTGGGGCAGCATGGCGATGGCACCCGCCTCAGCGGTCAGCGCGCCCAGACACTCGGCGTGCTCGCTCTTCCACTCGATGGTCACGTCCTTCTCGGGATCGATGCCGTTCTGGGACAGTATGAAGTTCAGCGCGTATTCCGGGGTCGCGCCCTTGCCGCTGGCAAAGATGGTCTTGCCCTTCAAATCCGCCACGGACTGCACGCTCTCGCCGCTCTCGACGATGTACAGCACGCCCAGCGTGTTCACCGCCAGCACCTGCACCGCGCCTTCGGTGTTGTTGTAAAGTACGCTCGCCAGGTTCGCCGGCACGCAGGCCACGTCCGCCTCACCCTTCACCAGCAGGGGCGCCACCTCATCCACGGCGGCAATGATGTCAAATTTATAAGCTCCTGCTTCCTTGTCATCCTCCATCAGCTTGACCAGTCCCATGGCTGTGGGCCCTTTCAGCGCCACCACGCGCATCGCATCGCCCTCCGCAAGAGCCAGTCCGCCCAGCGCCATCGCCAGGACACAGAAAACAGACGTCAGTTTCAAAATCAGTTTGCTCATGTTAATCACACTCCTTCGGCTATTATTTCACCACAAAACGGGCGCAATGTCAAGTGTGTACGCTAATTAACCGCTTATTAACGCTGAGCGAAATCCCATTCTTGACAGTCCCGCCCAAAGCGTGTATAATATCCAAAGACCGAATAAGCATGACACTGCCGCGAAGGGTAGTGTTGTTGTTTATTCGGCTAAATTGCGTTGACAACCAACCCAGGAGGCAATCACCATGGCAGATACGAGAATTCTCACCTTTACAGATAAGAAGAAGCTGGAGGAACAGCTTGCCGAACTGAACATCGAGAAGAAGAAGGTCGCGGAGGAGATCCAGATCGCCCGCGGCTTCGGCGATCTCAGCGAGAACGCTGAATACGACGCCGCCAAGGCCAAGGAGGCCGAGGTCTACGGCAACATTGCCCGCATCGAGGCGGAGCTGCGCACGGCCACCTTCGTGGACGACAGCGTGGCCAACGCCGACACCTGCGCCCTGGGCACCGTGGTGCGCGTGATGGACCTGACCTATGATGAGGAGGACGAGTACACCCTCGTGGGCTTCACCGAGGCCGACCCCGCAAAGCTTTTCATCTCCAATGAGTCCCCCATCGGCAAGGCTCTGTGCGACACCGACGGCAAGGGCACCGGCGCCAGCGTCGGCGACATCGTGGAGGCCAACACCCCCGGCGGCGTCGTGAAGCTGAAGGTGCTGTCCATCCGCAAGCGCTGATTTCATTTTACCCATACATCGAGAGGAGCAAACCACCCATGGCCCAGACCTACCAGGTACCCGAAGGCTTCACCGAGCAGGACACCATCCGGCTGAACAAGCTAAACGCCCTCATCGAGCAGGGCCGCAATCCCTATGAGATCACCACCTATGACCGCACCCACACCTCCGGCCAGATCATCAATGACTTCGACGCGCTGGAAAACCAGACCGTGCGCATCGCGGGCCGCATGATGAGCCGCCGGGTGATGGGCAAGGCCAGCTTCGCCCAGCTTTCTGACCCGGACGGCAAGATTCAGATCTACGTCCGCCGGGACGACGTGGGGGAGGAGCCCTACAAGGACTTCAAGGCGCTGGACATCGGCGACATCATCGGCGTCACCGGCACGGTGTTCAAGACCAAGACCGGCGAGATCTCCGTCCACGCCTCCGAATATGTGCTGCTGACCAAGAGCCTCCATCCGCTGCCGGAGAAGTTCCACGGCCTGACGGACACGGACACCCGCTATCGCCAGCGCTATGTGGACCTGATCGTCAATCCCGAGGTGAAGGACACCTTCGTCAAGCGCAGCCGCATCCTGCGGGAGCTTCGCGCCTTCCTGGACGGTCGGGGCTACCTGGAGGTGGACACCCCCATACTCACCCCATTCGAGATCGGCGCGGCGGCCAAGCCCTTCTATACCCACCACAATTCCCTGGACATGGACATGGTGCTGCGCATCGAGACGGAGCTTTACCTGAAGCGCCTGATCGTCGGCGGCCTGGACCGGGTCTACGAGGTGGGCCGCATCTTCCGCAACGAGGGCATGGACACCAAGCACAACCCCGAGTTCACCACCATCGAGCTGTATGAGGCCTACACCGACTTCCACGGCATGATGGATCTGGTGGAGGACATGATGAAGACCGTGACCCAGAAGGTCTGCGGTTCTCTGGTGATCCCCTATCAGGGCAACGAAATCGACATCGGCCACTGGGAGCGCCTGACCATGGTGGAGGCCGTGAAGAAGTATTCCGGCGTGGACTTCAACGACTGGCAGACCGACGAGGACGCCATTGCCGCCGCCAAGGCCCACAACGTGGAGCTGCCCGAGGTGCCCACCAAGGGCTCCATACTGGCCGAGTTCTTCGACGCTTTCGTGGAGGAAAAGCTCATCCAGCCCACCTTCATCTACGACTACCCCGTGGAGATCAGCCCGCTGGCCAAGCGCAAGCCCGACGATCCCATGTTCACCGAGCGCTTTGAGTATTTCATCAACGCCACCGAGTTCGGCAACGCTTTCTCCGAGCTCAACGACCCCTTGGACCAGCGGGGCCGCTTCGAGCGCCAGGTGGCCGAGCGCAAGGCCCTCAACCCCGAGAGCCGCGCCCAGGTGGATTACGATTACGTCAATGCCCTCGAATACGGCATGCCCCCCACCGGCGGCCTCGGCTTCGGCATCGACCGCCTCGTGATGCTGCTCACCAATTCCGACAGCATCCGCGATGTCCTGCTCTTCCCCACGATGAAGCCCCTGGACTAAAAGAAGCCCTGAAAACATTGAGCTTTCACGGCTTTGGGCCATTGTTTTTCATCGTTTTATATCACTTTTATATCAAATGCCCCAAAAGCGCCTCATTCAATCCGAATGAAGCGCTTTTTCTTTTGCCTGTTTCCTGTACATCTCAAGCTCAACTGCATCCCGAAGAACATCAACTATGTGGCCGTATACCTTCTCAAATTCCTCATCCGTGTAGCCCACGAAGTCCGAGGCGTTCTGCACATTTGTGATCGTATGCGGATATAAGGTCTGTTCTTCACCGAACACCCCTTGAAATTCAGACGGGCCGGGGACTTGAAAGGTATAAACATATCCGACAGCGGAAAACAACGCCTTGATTTGTTCCCGGTCTGTCCTCATTCCTTCGCATGGAATCTCGGCCATTTCCTTTTCGATCAATTCGGCTTGATATTCCGCCTCTGTCAGTTTATCAGTCTCCCCTTTCAGATAAGCTATGGGAACCTTCCAATACTTCGACATCTCCTTCAAAACCCAATCCGGCGCAGCTCTTTCACCTTTTTCATACCGGGCAAGTGACTGTGCGTCAATATTGAGGGCAGCAGCGACCGTTGTTCGCGATTCCCGCCCCCGCAATCTTGAAATGCGGTCACACGTCGTAGGGTTTACTGGTTTGGTCGGACGCCCTCTGCGTTTGTTTTCCATGTAGATGATACCTCCTTTGCAATATCGGATAAAAAAGTCAAAACGCTTTGACATAAACTGCTAAATACCTTTGACTTTTTGAACTTTTAATTTAGATATATTCGGATTTACTGATTATTGTCATTATATATCCATTATTGCTATAATTATACACAGAAAACCCCCGTGTTGTCAAGACGAACATAGATGGAAACAGGCAAGGAGGCACGAGAATATGAATAAACTCAAGATTTGTAATCCCGACAAACGAGAAATTACCATCAAGACAGGCAGACTTGAAGATGCTTGTGCTCGGTACAACTTCGGACGCGCCACCATGCGAAAAATTGCCGAGGATGCAGGCGCAGTAGTACGTGTTGGTCGATGCTACCGGGTGAATTTCACTAAAGTTGACGAATACTTGGATGCCATAGCAGAGTAGGCCAAAAGAGGGAACACGATGCCCGCCACGACGAAGCCCATCCCCGGAGGGTGTCGCGTGGCGGGCGACATTGCTACACGACGGGGATGAGCCTGCGGATGCAGTCAAGAGTTTTTGACACGCGCCGGTTTCTGCGTTCGGGCGCGAGAAAGCCCCGGAAAGGCCCTTGTGACGCGGCTGGCCGCATCATGATGAATTGCCCCCGTAAGCGCTGGAAAGGCTTACAGGGGCTTTCTCGGGGCCGTGGAAGGGGATTTGCCGGGGACGGTTATTCACCCCTATGCTGGGCGTTCCATTCGTCCACGATCCGCTGCTGTTCGGGGGTGTTTGGGCTTACACTTGTGATTGCGCTGCCGGTGAAACGATCCGGGATACCTTCACGTTCACCGCGCAGAGCATCCTCCACAAAGGCTTTTTCGCCGTCCTCGGCGGGGATGGATTTCTGACGATCAATAAAGTTGTGGGCGATTTTCTGCCCTTCCTTTTCCATCGTCGGCATAAGGTCTTTCAGAAATTTCTCCATGTGTCTGTCCTCCAGTCATGTTGAGAGGGTGTCGATACCGAATTGTTTTCGCTGTTCTGGCGTGAACATGGCGTCCAGCTCTTTCCACGCTGCTTCATGTTGGGCTTTGATTTCTGGCGGCGTAACGTCGATCCATTGCCCCGGTTGGTCAACATATCGGAGCAGGGCTTCACGTTCATCGTAATCGGGATTATATATCTTTTCTGCCATAAGTCCCCCTGTGGTCAATATCCACGTCTACTGTCTATCCACTCAACATACTCTTCAGGAGTCTTGAAACCATGCTTTGCCATATCAGCTTCACCATCCTTGCGCAGAGTGGCAAGCTCACTGTCCGTCAATTTGATACCAGGGTCGGTATTGGAGGTCGGAGCATTTTTGATTGCCTTATCCGGCATGGTTATTCATCCTCCAGGTATTCCAGAAAATCCCCCGGCTGACAGTGTAGCTTCTTGCAGACGTTCTCGATGTTGGCCCACGAAATCGGTTTGCCGTTCCTCAGTCGCTGTATGGTATCCTCGGAAAGACCGTTGGCCTTTTCCCCTCGGGCGCGGGCTTCGGCATTTTCAGCGCGTAAGCGTCCTGTATTCCAGCCTTTTTCTTTAAGAGCATCCAATACAGGATATTTATAGCGTAATCCCATGGCATCCTACCTCCAATCAAGGGTTTTATTGTGTATGGTTATCCCATTGTCCATTATTCTATCATGGATTTGCACTTTTATCAATGTACAAATTGCACGAATTTCAGAGCAAAAGTTTTACATTGGTACACTGATAAAAGTGTTGATAATACACTTATTTCAGTGTGTAATATAGTCATAGGTTGAGGGAAGCGACCCGG
This sequence comes from uncultured Eubacteriales bacterium, assembly GCA_902785105.1. GTDB lineage: Bacteria > Bacillota > Clostridia > Christensenellales > Aristaeellaceae > UBA2862. The sequence continues at coordinate 74,140 of CACZXF010000002.1, forward strand.
AAGAAACCTAAGTGCTGCTCCCTTCTACAGTGAGCCAGAAGATGCAACAGTCCGAAGCAATCAGCACAGGCGCAACCCTCAACCAGTCAAAATGAAGGAGGCCACCACAATGAAGCGTTACGATCTTTCCCGACTGATGAAAAAGGCACGGAGCCTTTACCGGCAGGCCATGAAGAAGGGCACCACCACCTTCTCCGAGGCGCTGAAAACGGCGTGGGCGTGGATCAAGGTTCAGGCCGGGAACGCCATCAAGGTTGAGGCTGCTGCCGAGGCGGCTGGCTACACTGACGTGGCGTGCCACACCTGGGCGGGCTGGCAGGCCCTCGGGCGCATGGTGATGCACACCAGCGAGGCCGTTTTCAAGGTCACGGTGGACGATCCCACCACAAAGAAGGGCACCCGGATTCAGTCCTACTTCACCTACGAACAGACCCAACCGACCCCGGTAGTCTGAACACAGACAGGGGGAGCACCCCCCACCATCGAAAAGGAGGCAAACACGATGAAGATTGAAAAGTCCGTTGTCACCACCATCACCGAGGATGAAGAGCTGGAGGCCCTGCGGGCCGATCTGCTGGAGCTGGGGCACGGCGGTGTTTTCCGATCCCAACTCAAAAAGTATCTGGAGGTCAACAAGTCCGGGCTGCCGGTTGTGGCCGTGGACGACATGACGGATGAAGAAACGACTTTTGCCAACATCACGGAGCTGCTCCGGGAATGGCCTGCCGTCACCCTTTGCATCGACGACGCGCCGAGGGGCGGCTGCTGGGAGGTCGGGATCAGCGACTAAAGGCAAAACCCCTTCCAGAGCTGACCACTCTGGAAGGGGGAAAGACGGGAATCAACAGGAATGTATCGAACTACCCGACACCATTATTTTACCATACATCATCGGGGATTGCAATATGCCGAAAGGAGATTTTTACCATGAATAACGCCATCGAAATGCTGTTTGAGGACTTCCTGAACGCTCCAATGGACGGGGAGCTGGCCGAGGCCATGCACAGGATCAGCGCGGAAATCGACGCCCAAATCAAGGCAGGGGCCGTCGATGAGGACACCATCGGGGACTATGAGCTGGCGGCAATGAAGAACGGTTTCTATGCGGGCTTTGCGGCGGCTATGTGCCTCCAGAGAGCAAGGATTCAGCTTGCCCTTGCACATCACCGGGGACAGATACAGGGAGCGGCATGATGCCTCCCCCTGTTCTGACGGTTCCGGGATCAGGAAGCCAAAGAGCCGGGCCGAGGGCTACACGGCGAAATCAGCGACATCAAATCAGAATGGAGGTTTATACATGGCAAAGCAAACGGTAATCAGGCGCAAGGATGCAAAGGGGCGCAATCTCAAAGACGGCGAGCTTCAACAGGCAGACGGTCGGTACAAGTATCAATACATGGACACGAACGGAAAGCGCAAAGCGGTTTACAGCTGGCGTCTCTTGCCGACTGACAGAACCCCACCGGGCAAGCGTGACGATCTGAGCCTGCGGGAAAAGGAAGATGAAATTGCCGCCGACAATCGGGATGGGATCGACGGCAAAGCAGCTCGTAAAATCACCCTGAATGATATGTTTGATACCTATATGGCCGGGAAAGTAACCTTGAAACAGTCCACTCGCACAAATTACCTGTACATGTACAAGAATTATGTGATGGACAACATCGGCAACAAGCCCCTCCAGAACATCAAGTACAGCAACATCAAGCGCTTTTACAATGAACTGATTACAGACAAAGGGTTCAAGCCAAACAGCATGGAGATCATTCACACGATCCTCCACCCCGTTTTCACACTGGCAGTCCGAGACGGCTATATCAGGACAAATCCCACGGACGGCGTAATGGCTGAAATCAAGAAATCCCATAATTGGGAAAAGCCCCAACGCCACGCCTTGACGCTGGAAGAGCAGGCAGCATTTGTCGGGTTCCTGTCTGAGTCCGCAATTTACGGCCATTGGTTGCCGATGTTCACGGTATTCCTCGGGACGGGTTGCCGTGTCGGTGAATTGATCGGCCTCCGCTGGCAGGATTGTGATTTCAAAAACGGTACTATCAGCATCAACCACAACCTCGTCTACCGGCAGCAGGACAACGGCCATATGGAGCTACACGTGACGACACCCAAGACCAGCGCAGGATGCCGGACCATTCCCATGTTGGGGGATGTGCGGAAAGCCTTACAGCAACAGAAACTCATGCAGTTTCAGGGCGGCGATAAGAGCGTCACTGTGGATGGCTATACGGGCTTTGTGTTCACCAATCGCTACGGCGACGTATTTACCCCGCACACCATCAACCGGGCGATAGAGCGCATTTATAAGGCGTATAACGCGCAGGAAGAAGCCACGGCAAAGGAGGAAAACCGGGAGCCGGTTCTGATCCGTCATTTCTCCGTTCACAATCTGCGACATACATTCTGCACTCGGTTCTGTGAGAACGAAACCAATATCAAGGTCATTCAGAAAATTATGGGGCATACCGATGTTTCCACGACAATGAATGTTTATGCCGAGGCCACGGAAAGCAAGAAGCGGGAAACCTTTGAGAATCTGGAAGGAAAAATCAAGATCACATGAAAGCCATTGCAGCCTGGACAGCTTCTCCCTGTCCGGGCTGTTTTCATATATCACGTTTTATATCAACTTTTAGGCTCTACTCCCAATTTAATGGATATGGTATAATCACCACAGGGTGATCATAATGATAGAGAATTTCGATAGCATGATGGCAGCATCTCTCCAGCTT
>CACZXF010000003.1 GCA_902785105.1 uncultured Eubacteriales bacterium
ATCCTCTCTTCGGACAGACAAAACGCAACACCCACACTTTGACAGAGTAAATGCAACCCCTCTTAACCAAGCCGTTGCGTTTACCTTGTCAATTCAGTCCGGATGTATGCTCAATGTAAAATTAGTGGATAATCCTTGACAAATGCCATCTCGAAAGCTATAATATATCTGTCGCGCGGTCGTGGCGGAATAGGCATACGCGCACGTTTGAGGGGCGTGTGGGAGACCGTACGGGTTCAAGTCCCGTCGACCGCACTCGTTTTTTGAGACCTGAAAATTATGATTTTCAGGTCTTTTTTATTTTTCAAACAAAAGCGGGACACGGCTGATAACTGTATCCTATCAGAAATTCCCTGTCCTGGATACGAGCAGTAACCTTATAAAAAACCTTGATGTTGTCCGCGGGCTGCTTAAGATGGACTTTTCACAGTCGTCCCATTCAGGATCGGCGGGGTGATAGCTCAGGTATTGAGAAGGCTCCCCTTCCGGATTGTCGTATTGATGCACCACATCGGCTGCCAGCGACCGTTCAATCGCATTCCGCAGTCTGCCAAGGAAGCTGTCGGTGATTTCATTTTTCCTCGAGGACGCGGAGGAAATCAGGTTGTAGCGGTTTTCGTGGTCAGGTGTGGGAAAAACGCCTCGTCCTCCGCTTCGATCCAGAAGGACGCCTGTTTCTCGCCGGTCACACTGCGAATCAGGGAGAGCGTTTCTCCGTGATATAGTCCAATTGAAGAGCTTCCTCATCCTTCAGTTTCTGGAGAGCCGCAAGCTTTTTGGTCTCATCAATCGCCTTCGCGTCATTGATGCGTTTGATGTGAAGAACGCCAGGAAAAAGCAACACAAATCCAATTGTATTATAACATCTCACAGCCATTGAGCGAAAAAAAGCGGGATAAATACCACAAATAACCGTACGTTAGCATACCATATATTTCTAATGCTTTTCTCCCCAGTGCAAGCGATGCTTGCCCGGCTTTTTTACATACAATTATCCTTTCATTCCTCTTTCATGTGAACACAGTTATGGCAAATCATACTATAATAATTATAGGTTATTTTTTATGAGGAGGACACTGATATGACCGTAACGAAGGGGCGGGATGGCAAAAAGCTGACCGTAGCCGTCGAGGGACGTCTGGACACCCTGACGTCGCCTGATTTCGAGGATGCGCTGATACCGGAGCTGAACGGGATCGATACACTGGTGTTTGACCTCAGAGATCTGGCCTACATCTCCAGCGCGGGCATTCGGGTAATGGTGCACGCCGCGCAAATCCTGGATGAGCAGGATGGCGAAATAAGGACGCTGAACGTCAACAAGGACGTGAAAAATATATTCAATATTACCGGCCTTACGGGCGCGCTGGGCGTGGAATAGTGAGGAAGTGATGCCTTGAGCCTTCAAGAAAAGCTCTACAGCATATTGATCAAAGGCGGCTCCTGGAAAACCATATTGAACGGGCTGTGGGTCACCGTGCAGATATCGGCGCTTTCGATGCTGCTGGGCACGGCGCTGGTGGCGCTCATCTGTCTGCTGCGCACGCGCAGGCAGGCGCTGCCCCGCCGCTTTGCCCAGGCCTATATCGCCGTGCTCCGGGGCACGCCGGTGTTGATGCTCCTGCTGCTGTTGTTTTATGGCGTGCTGGCGCGATACGGCGTGCCCCCTTAACGGTTGCGGTCATCGCCTTCGGGTTGAATGTCTCCGCCCATGTGGCGGAGCTGTTGCGGGCCGCCTGGGAAGCCACGGACAAGGGGCAGGCGGAGGCGGCCCGGACGCTCAGTCTGTCCGCCTGGGAGGCTTTTCGCTGGGTGACGCTGCCGCAAATGCTGCGCACGGCTCGGCCCGTGTTTCAGTCCACCATCGTGAACCTGATCCAGTGGACCAGCGTGGTGGGCTACGTCACCATCACCGACCTGACCCGCGTCATCAACACCACCGCATCCCGCACCATGCAGCCCCTGCTGACCACCATCATCGGGATGCTGATCTACCTTGCGCTGAGCTACCTGGTTTTCGGCCTCTTCGCGCTGACGGACCGAAAGAAGGGAAGCGCTGAAAAATGAGCCTGATCGAAGTCAGGGGATTGAAGAAGTCCTTCGGCGGCATGGAGGTGCTGAAGGGCGTGGACCTGACGGTGGAGCAGGGCGAGCGCATCGCCATCATCGGCAGCTCCGGCTGCGGCAAGAGCACCTTTCTGCGCTGTCTGGAGCTCCTGGAAAAGCCGGACGCGGGGCAGATATTCATCGACGGACAGGAGATCACCGCCAAACGGGCCAGGGTGGACGAGATTCGACGCAGCATGGGCATGGTGTATCAGGGGTTCCACCTGTTCTCCGAAATGGACGTGATGGACAATCTGTGCCTTGCCCCGGTCCTTCGAAAGCGCATGACGCGGGCGGAGGCGGAGAAGAAAGCCCTGGCGCTGCTCGCCCAGGTGGGCCTGGCCTCCCGCTCTCACGCCTGGCCCACGCAGCTCTCCGGCGGTCAGCAGCAGCGCATCGCCATCTGTCGGTGTCTGATGATGGAGCCGAAGGTACTGCTGTTCGATGAACCCACCAGCGCGCTGGACCCCACGATGGTGGGCGAGGTGCTGGCGGTCATACGGATGCTGGCCAGAGAGGGCCTGGGGATGCTGATCGTCACCCATGAGATGAGCTTTGCCCGGGAGGTTGCCGACCGCGTGCTGTTCTTCGCGGACGGCGTCATCTACGAGCAGGGCACGCCCGCTCAGCTTTTCAACATCCCGATGCGGGAAAAGACCATCGCCTTCATCCGCAAAATCAAGTATTTCACCTTTAACATACAGGAAAAGCACTTTGACCTGATGTCCATGCAGGGTGGCATACAGGGCTTTGCAGAGCGATATGGCATTGATTCGGAGCACGTATATCCCCTGCAGGTCTGCTTTGAGGAGATGGTGGTTGACTTTCTGAATCACTGCTTTCCGGAGGGTGAACCCATCGACATTCACCTGGAGGTGTCCTACGCCGAGGCGGACCATGCCGTGGTCGTTCAGGTTTCAAGCGCCGGCAGGGCCTACAACCCCCTGGAGCAATCGGACAACGCGCTGGCGGTCGCCATCATTCAACAAAGCGCGCAAAAAACGGACTATCGATTCGATCAAAACCGCAATCACCTGACCCTCGTGTTATAAAAAGATAATAACTATTCAATCCACCCCGACAAATCCCTGTTTGTCGTGGAGGACTGGATAGTCATAAAGGAGGATAAACATGAAAAAGATTATTGCTCTCATCGCCACCCTGGCCATGTTTTGCGCTGTACTGACGCCCGCTCTGGCCGAAAGCACGATCAAGCGCATTGGCACGCTTCAAATGCTAAATATGTCCGAGCAGGATTACGCCGCCGTTCAGAAGCTGCGCGCCGTCGCCGGGGAGATGCTGAACCAGGAAAACATTCCCGCCGAGAACCCCTACTACGATGGAATGCTGGATGAAAACCCGGAGATCATCTATTTTGATTCTCTGAATGACATGATCATGGCGCTGGATGCCAACCAGATCGACGCCATCGATCTGAACCGAAGCACCGCCGAATAACTGTGCGCCTTGAACGATAACCTCAAAATCTTGATGGATTATTCAGACGCGGAGGATAACGTGCTGACGGACTTTGTGTTCTACTCCCTGCTGAGCTTTGATTTCTCCCTGATGCTGCCGGAGGGAAATCAGACGTTGGCGGACGAACTTTCCGAGGTTTTGACCGCCATGGAGGAGGATGGCACGGTGGATGAACTGGCAGCCACTTACATCGACGATGTGAACGGCGAGGTCCCCGCCGCGGAACCGGCCTCCATCGATGGCGCCGAGACCCTCCGCGTGGCCGTCACCGGCGATTTGCCGCCCATGGACTTTGTGACCCCTGATGGCAAGCCCGCGGGCTACAACGTGGCCGTGCTGACCGAGGTCGGCAGGCGGATCGGCAGAAATATTGAGTTCGTGCCCATCTCCGCCTCCGCCCGCGCCATGGCCCTCGCCTCCGGCCAGGTGGACGCGGTGTTCTGGAGCCGAAGCTGCATGGCGGCCCAGGAGATCATCGAAAACGGGATGGAATGGAAGGATCTGGTTGTGCCCGAGGATGAAGAAGATAAAGCGATGCTGGAGAAGATCGACAAGACGCTGATGTCCTCCTTCGATTACGTCAACTATAATACCAAGGACGTCCCCGAGGACCTGGTGGTCACCGACCGTTACTACAGCGACAATATCGTGCTCGTCGCGAAAAAGTAAAAACGGAATAACTGTTTGGTTCAGGCAGACAAGTTAGAATTTGTTGGACTGATGAAAAATGGAGAATGGAAAATGTAGAATGCCTTTTTGCGGGCTAACTACATTCTCCATTCTCCATTTTCCATTCACCGCGATAAATCCCAGTCTATAGGAAAAGACCGGGGAATTGCGAGATGTATATAAGGCATCAGGTGCCGTCCGCTCCCCTGTACTCCAGGCAGAGCATGGTCAAGTCGTCGAACTGACTGGCTTCGCCTGTGAACCCATCCACGGCGCGGCGCACATGCTCCAGCAGTTCCCGGGGCGAACCATCGGGCTGATCATTCAGTGCCTGTAGAATCCGGTCTGTGCCGAACTGCTCCTCCCGCTCATTGTTGGCCTCGGCCAGGCCGTCGGTGTAGACGAACAGCTTTGCGCCGGGCTTCAGGTCGAGCGTGTAATCCCGGTATGCCGTCCTCTTCATGACGCCCATCACAATGCCGTGCTCATCCTCAAACATCCGGAAATCCTCACCGGGGCGTCTGAGCATCGGGTATTCATGGCCCGCGTTGGTGCAGGTCAGCCGTCCAGTGGACAGCTCCAGTATGCCCAGCCACACCGTGACGAACATCCGCATGGCATTGTCCTCACGCAATTGAGCGTTGGCAGAGGTCAGTATTTCACTGGGTGTGCCGCCCATCTTCGCGCGATAGTTGATAATATTCCTGGCCGACATCATGAACAGCGCGGCGGGCACGCCCTTGTCGGACACATCCGCGATGACCAGGGCCAGGTGGTCGTCGTCCACCATGAAGAAATCGTAGAAATCGCCGCCGACCGCCTTGGCCGGGTCCATGCTGGCGTAGAGATCGAATTCCGGGCGGTCCGGGAAGGCCGGGAACTGTCTGGGCAGCACGGAGGTCTGGATTTTCGCGGCCATGTTCAGCTCTGTTTTGACCCGCTCCCGCTCCGCGGTGACGCGGGTCAATTTGTCGGCGCTGTCCACAATGCGCATCTGCATGGACTTTATCTCATGGTACAGATCGCCAATCTCGTCGTTGGAGCGAATGGGCAGGTCTATCACCATGTCCCTGGAGAAACCCTCCTCCCCCATCTCAAATTTCGCGGCGCCCTCCGCGAGCTGCATCAGGGGCTTTGTGGCCAGCCTCCGGGTCAGCAACATGGTGACCGCCATCGCCACGAGGGTGAGAACCGCGATGTACAGGGCGCTGTTCACCAGAAACCAGCGGCGCTCCTCCACCACACCGCGCATGTCGATGTCCACGTATAACCGGGCGGGAATCCAGTAATCGTCATCCCAGTATTCCTCAATCGGCTCACAGGCGGTGCAAAGCCAATCCTCCCCGTTTCGATAGATGGTGGGCGGCATGACATCGTCGCCGCCGTATTGGGCAAAGGCGTCTATGGGGTCCTTTGCCGTGCCGATGAGCAGCAGGCTCTCCCCAGGGGTCACGAGGCTGTAGTTCACGCCATCCACGACATACTGTATGTACGCGGCATCAATGTCAAAGGTCGCCCTTTCATCCTCCAAATGAACTTCGAGCATCCGATAATCGCCATAGAGGGTATATCTCCCCTTGTCAGCAATGTTGGATTCATTTTTGGCATAGTATTCCGCGAGATAGGGCGTCGGCGGCTGTGCGCGCATCCAGTCCTCGATGATCCGCTCATCATTCGCCGCTGTAGCCCTGGCGCGCACCTCCCGGAATTCGTCCGAATCGATCCTTTCACGCAGATAGGAGGTCAATTGATAGGGAAAGTGTTCTATCGCCAAATCACGGGCGGCGACCTCCGCCTGTTTGAAATAGATGCTGTCCACCTTCTGCTTATAGACTGTATAGGTGATCAGCAGCAGTCCCAGTGAGATCAAAAGGATGCCGGCGATCAGCATGAGGTTCAGCTTTGCCCCCATCCCGAAGCGATGACTCTTTCGCGTCTGAATCATGCTGTCTCTCCTCCTTCCTTTGATTGCTGCCCTGTTTTTTAGCGCAACTTGCCCTTTAAACATGGATTTATCGGGGAGATGCACACGCTCCTGTAGGGGCGGCGTTGCGCCGCCCGCCGGGTAAAACGATGCGTTTCGTTGGGGACGGGCGCCGAAACGGCGCCCCTACAAGGTTGGTTTGACTCCCCGACAAATTCCAATTTACCCAGCATCCTGATTGTTAGCGTTCCGCGGAATCGTTGCTCTTAAGCTATTCCGCTTTCTTCGGCCCCCTGTATTCCAGGCAGAGCATCGTCAGGTCGTCAAACTGGACCGCACCCTTGACGAAAGCGTCCACATCCGCGCGCACGCCCTTCAATATGCCTTCCGGATCGTTCCCCTGAAACTGGTTCAGTGCCATCTCCAGGCGGGCCCGGGTATACAGCTCGCCCTCGGCGTTATTGGCCTCGGAAACGCCGTCCGTATAGACGAACACCGCATCTCCGGGGCGCAGCGAAATCGTGTAATCCCGATACTTCATTCCCGACATGATGCCCAGGGGCAGCCCATGCGGGTCCGTCAATATCCGGAACCTGCCGTTTTCCCGGACGACAGGGTATTCATGACCCGCGTTGGTGCATGTCAGCCTGCCCGTGCTCAATTCCAGTATGCCGAGCCACACCGTGACGAACATCCCCGTTGGGTTGTTCCCGCAGAGCTGTGCGTTGACGGACGTCAGTATCTCGCCGGGAGCGCCGCCCATACGCGCACGGTATTTGAGGATGATTTTGGCGGACATCATAAACAGCGCGGCGGGCACGCCTTTGTCGGAGACGTCCGCGATCACCAGGGCAAGGTGGTCGTCGTCCACCAGGAAGAAATCATAGAAGTCGCCCCCGACCTCCTTGGCGGGGTCCATGCTGGCGTACAGGTCAAATTCCGGGCGGTCCGGGAAGGCTGGAAACTTTCTGGGCAGCACGGAGGTCTGGATATGCGCCGCCATGTTGAGCTCCGTGTTGACGCGCTCACGCTTTGCCGTAGCGCGGGTCAGCGCGTCAGCGTCGTCCACGATGCGCACCTGCATGGCCTTTATCTGGTGATACAGATCGCCAATCTCATCGTTCGAGCGGATCGGCAGGTCAATCACATCGTCCCTCGAAAAGCCCTCGTCCCCCATCTCAAATTTCGCAGTTCCCTCTGCCAACTGCTTCAGGGGAGTCGCCGCCAATCTGCGGGTCAGCAGCAGCGTGACCGCCATCACCGCAAGGGTGAGCAGCGCGATGAACACGGCGCTGTTGACCAGGAACCAATGGCGCTCCCGGACCACATCGTTCATGTTGATGTCCACGCACATCTGCGCGACCGGCACACGCTCATTGCTATCCCATTCATCCAGGATCGGTTCGCAGGCGGTGCAGAGCCAGTCTCCTCTGAATTGATAAATGGTGGGCGGTATGCGGTCGTTGCCGGTATATCTGGCAAGAGCCTCGATGGGCTCCTCCGCCGTGCCAATGTCCAGCAGGCTCATATCAGGGTCCGCCAGGTTGTAGGTCACGCCGTCCACGACGTACTGTATGTAGACATCGACGTCGAAAATATCCTCCGCGTCCGGCAGCGTCCAGGTTATGAGAGTCAAATAATCGCCATACAGCGTATATTGGACCTTCTCCTCCTCGGTCAGCTGGGAAAAATCCGGAGCGACACGCCCCTCGATAACATTGTCCGAGGGCTTTTCAAGCATCCAGTCCTCGATGATCTGCTCGTCGTTCGCGGCCACGGCCCGCGCCCGCACCTCACGGAATTCGTCGGTATCGATCATCTTTCTCAAATTCGCTGAGAATCCATCGGGAGTATGATTATACACGATGTCGATCACAGCGCGTTCGGCCCGCTCAAAATATTTGCTGTCCACCTTGCGGCAATAGACCCCGTAGGTGATCCGCACAAATCCCAGCGCAATCGCGAGGATGCAGGCGATGAGCATGATGTCCAGCTTTGTTCCCAGCCCAACCCGGCGTGCCCTTCGCTCCGTCCTCATTGCGTTCCCCCTATACAGACATCCATTAACGTATCATAACATCGCTGATATTCATTTGCAATGCGTATTTTAATAACAGAATAAGCGGCAATGTTTTTTAATCTAAGCCTTGTGCGGTTGATAAATATACAATTATTTGGTATAATGATATTCCCTCGGCTGTTGCCACGGCGGGAAATCTGTTTTTCCCAAATGATATAAAGCATTCATGAGGACGAAAGACCATGACAAACGCAATTCATATAGAGCTTAACGCGCTGTGTCTGCTGATGCTCTACGCAATCGCCCATCAAACCCTGGCAAACGTCAACCAGCAGATGAACCGGGTGCTGTTTCGCAGCCTGGTCTATGGCGTCATCACTCAGCTTGCGCTGGACATCCTCTGGCTGCTGGTGGAGGGTCATCTCTTTCCCGGAGCCATACTTGCCAACAAGGTGATCAACGCGCTGTTTCTCGCCGAGGGCGTCATATTGGGCTGCGTCTGGAACCTGTATGTACTGGAAACTCTGGGGCATCCGATAACCCGGCGGCTGCAAACCATCGTCATGATACCGGGTCTCATCTTCCTCGCTCTGAATGCGCTGTCGATCTGGACGGGGTGGATTTTCACGGTTTCCCCGGAAAATATTTACGCCCACGGTCCCCTCTTCTGGGCTCAGATGATCGGCGCCTATGGTATGCTGGCCCTGCCCCTGTTCCCCCTTCTCCGCAACCTCGGAAAGGATCGCGTTCCGCGAAACGTCGTGCTTTCTCTGCTGAGCTTCTACGCGGTTCCCGTATTGGGCGCCATCGTCTCGCTGTTCTATACCGGTATGCCCGGCACCTGGACCTGTGCCTCGGTTTCCCTGGTGCTGATGTATATGAACGATCAGGACAATGAGATCATACGGGACGGCCTTACAGGGCTCAACAATCGAAAGACGCTGCCCGGCGTATTCTCTGAATATGTGAAGGAGCCGCCGCTGTATCTGCTCATGATGGACCTCGACAGCTTCAAAACCATCAACGACACCTACGGCCATCCCGCAGGGGACCAGGCGCTCGTCGCCGCCGCCGGAATTCTGACCCATGCGATGGCCGGGCGCAGGGGCATCGTGGTCCGCTATGGCGGGGATGAGTTTCTGGTGATGACAAGTTCTGATCCGGTCGGCCTTGAGCAGGATATTCAGCAGAGGTTCGAGCAGTACCGAAGGGAACAAACGCCCCCCTACAAGTTCGCGATGAGCATTGGCATCGCGGAGTATAAGGCGGGGCAAACCCTTGAGGCGCTGATCGAGGAAGCGGACGCGGAGCTATATAAGGTAAAGCAACGCACGAAGGCGGGAAGATGACGACGACACGGTCCTTGAAAATAATGGCAACTGTTCAGTAATGACCATAAACAAGTGATTGTAAGGAAGATGCACACTCTTCTGACATGTAAACTGAATTGTATAATTAAAAACAGACGTCCATGAACCGCTCATGGACGTCTGCGCTGTTTTAAGGAACTGATCACGGGCTTTTCACTTGCTCTCATATATCATTCCCATCGTCATCCGCGTCATGTCCATCCCCGTAAGCGCCGAAGGTCATCTTTGAAAGCAAATAATAGGTGTCACGATAGGTTTCCCGTCGGCCCTCGGTCAGGAGATTGCGGATGCTGGAATCCGCGTCGTTCAGTATCGGCCACAGCCATGGGGCATAGTGGGTGCCCGGCTCCGGCCGGATCTCCTCGAGGAAATCGTCGAAGGTCTTTCCCGCGCGATAGCTGCGCCCCACGGAGTCCGTACAGGCGTCCATGCAGTCCGCGCACAGCACCAGGTCGATGATGGGCTTGATGGGGCTGATGGAGGTATCAAAGGTCTCGGGATACCCGCGGGAATTGTCATACCAGCGGTGGTGTCCCGCGGCGACATCGGCATAGGCGCGGGTCGAATTATACCGCTTCAACAGCTCATAGCCGGCGAGTGGGTGGGTTTTAATGAGGTCAAATTCCACATCAAACAGATTGCGCCCGTACACGAAAATCGTATCAATGATCGCCAGCTTGCCAAAGTCATGGCAGAACCCGGCGTGGGCAACAAATTCGCAAAGCTCCTGCCGACGGAGCAGGACGTCCTCCGCCGTGGCGCAGCCCAGCACGCCGATCAGCAGGGCGGGTTCGCGATCGATGAGATTTTCGCACAGGCAGCGGGCGATCTTGCCAACCATCACCGAATGAATATAGGTCGGAGGATGGAGCGCGGCCAGGCAGTCGAGCATCATGTCCTCAAAGGTGATTTCCCCCGGAACCTCGATGAAGCGGTGGATGATGTGAATGTAATACTCCAGCATGGTGGAGAGGCTGTTCCCGTTTGGCATTCTGAAGGCATAGCGGATCATATCCCTGTAGAGGATATGCAGCCTCGAAGCCTCCAAAGGGGTGATATGCGCCGGGTCATACAGGCAAATCGCCTCGGCGGGGATTTGCAGGTTTTCGTAGATGCCGTTCAAATCATAGCGATCGGGGTCGCGCTGACGGTACAGGGAGATGAGTTCATCGTGGTATTCTTCCTCGCTGATTCTGCCCGCCAGATAGCGATTTCGATACAGCAGCAGCCGAATCTGCCGCTCGTTGTCGAACTGGGAGAAAAACGCCCTGTCGCTCTCCCACAGTTTGACGAAGGCCTCCGTCCTGTCGCAGATCGCATTCAGCGCGTCGGTGCCGAAGCCCCTGGCATTGCAGAAATCCGTCATTTTCGAATAGTAGTTCAGGGCGCGATAGCGAAAATAGGACCAGTTCAGGTCGGGAGCGAGATGATGGCAGAACGGATCATCCGCCATGGCCAGTATTCTGTCCAGGAACGCGGGCTCCTCCAACTGCACAGGATTTTCGGCGGCCAGGCCCTCATAGAACACGGCCATATACCGTATATCCGTGAGGATGATTTCCCGGCTCTTTTCGTCCAGGCACAGCCCATGCCTTTCCCGATCAAGCAGATCGAGGAAGTAATGGCCAATGCGCAAGCCCTCCTGGCGGAAACGATCGGAGATATCCGACGCGAATCGGGAGCGGCCCATCATGGACATGAGCGCATAGCAGGTGTCCATCCGAATGTCAAAGCGCTGGATGGTCAAAGAGATATCCTCTCTCTTCTCCGCGTCCTCCAGCAGCCTTTCGGACAGCAGGGACATCAGCGCCAGGTCAAGGTTTTCAACATCGACCGCGGACAGCAGGGTCTCCCCGAAGGACAGCAGATCTGTGGTTTCATCGCTGGAAAGGAGCCTGTCCGCGTGAATGGTGGGAAAGAAAACCGCGTTCAGGAAGCTGCGGTTCTCCTGGGCAAGCTCGCCGATCCGTATGAAATTCTGCCGCAGCGTTTCACAATACCTTTCCGCGTCCGGAATGCCCTTCATCGACGGCGAGGAAAGCCGCCTGATTTCTTCGAGACGCTGAACAAAACCATTGTATCCCGACATATATCAAGTCCTCATTTGCGTAGCGGGTTATGACCATGGCACAGCCATGTCTGACCATCGACGGCAGGCTTAGGCGCTGTGAAGAAATAAGTTGAACAATAATGCGTAGGATAAATTTTCATATGCAAGGCGGAGGAGGGAGGCGATGTGGAACATCGCTGACCGACGACAACGCAGCAGATGGAAATTTAGACAAGCAGAATGTTCAAATTATTTCTGAACAGTGCCTTACTCCCACTCGACAAGATATTTCTATTAATATCTTGATTTCAATATTTCTATTCTATTTTCATATCTTTATTTGTTTATATTTCCTCTCATCCACGCCTTTTCAGACTTTTTCAGTATCAAAACAGTATCACGCGTGATACTGTAAAATGCCGATTGAGGTCTCTTACTATTATTATAATACATGAGGCCTTCGAATTGCAAGCTTTTTCTGCCCGAATTGTCCACTATTCATTCTGAGATTTCAAATAACCTCTTAATTGACAAATTAACATGCACTTGTCGTCCAAATAAGGTATCTGAACCATCCATTGCTTTCTGATAGACAATTGCTTCACTTATCCAAATAATAGTGGCTAATTTCGTATTAAAGTTGACCACCGAGGATGGCTCTGGTGGATAATAAATGATACAATGGACGATTACTCGAAAATGCATCCGGTGGATTCATTTTGAAGGTTGGGTTAAGAGATGTTTCATCTCCTCCCACTTCTCTATCTTACACTCATATTCCTTACTGCCCTTATCATAGCTTATCCCAACCAGCCGCAATTCTCCACCGTAGTCCTCTAAGCCTTTAGCATACCCCTTCGCCTTGATCTGGCTAATTGCTGTCTCCGCATCCTTTTTCCACTTCAGCACAACCAACAGAATCGGTACGCCCTTTCCCTGCTTTGGTAAATATACGATATCGGCATACCCCTCCCCTGTCGCCAATTCCTCAAACTTCAAATAGTAATCCTTTTAGGCGAAGTATGCGACCTGAATCGCTGCACGGAGTGAGTCCTCTCTGTTGCGGGTTAAGGGGTTTGACGCTTCCTCGTGGACGCGCTTGATCTGGGCGGCAACAGCTTCCTCATTCCCATGAATCGTATCCATGATCAGCTGATCGCTCTCCTGGACGCGCTTCATGGTTTCGACGTTCGTCGTCTTCCTCAGCGTTCGCACGAACTCCAAGCGAATCTCTTCGTTGGGGATATGAACTGTACCTGTATCCTGATTATACGCCAAGTAACCCAGGTGGACGAGCATCGTTAGCGCAGCGTCTCGTGTATCGTATACCAAATCATTATCATACCCAGCTGTATCAATCTCGATTTCCACACCGCCCATGAGTTCAATGATCGCCTGACGAAGGCCACCTATGTCCCATTTTATAAATTCCAGTAGGTTGTCCGCAGCAAAGGACTGAGCCCAGTAGGATTTGAATCTCATTTTCTGGGCTGCCTTCATTACGGAATTCGGATTATAAATAGGGCCAATCCCTGACACCTCGTATCCATCGTACCAACGCTTCATCTCAGAGAATGACACTCCATATTCCTTGCAGAGTTCCTGCACATCATCCTCTGTAAAACCCACATACTCTGCCAGTTCGCCGGGATCCAACATCGTATACTCTTCAAAATTCGACACGGCCGATTGCCCTTTTTGCTTCTTGATTGGCAAAATGCCCGTCATGTAGACAGCTGCAAAGAGCTTTGCTGTTGTTCCACTATTCTTGAACAGCGAACGGAGAAAATCCAGATATTCTTGTTCGTTTCCCATTCCCTCGCGAAGAGGTGCGTCCCACTCATCAATGATCATGATAAACTTGCTTTTTAGCGCTTCCACAGCATTGACGAGTGTGGTCATGAAGTCGGAATCAATTCTTATGCAGTCATATGCTTGGCTGAGTTCGTATGTGATTCTATCCTTTAAATAAGGAACAAGCGTTCTGTAATTATCACAGAACGACTTTACCCCGGCTATGTCGATATAAATCACGTTGTATTTGTTTAAGTGATCCTGATACGATGCCTTCTTTGTGATCGTTAACTGATTTGGTTCCTCAAAAAGGGAGCGCGAATCCACAGTCCGATCATAATACGCGCAAAGCATCTGAGCTGCATAGGATTTCCCGAACCGCCGTGGGCGGCTGATGCAAGTCAAATTCATCCCCGTGTCGATGGTGCTGTTAATCACATCGATCAGGCCTGTTTATCAATATATTTGGTTCTCAGAACGCTGGCAAACCCGCTGTTGCCAGGATTCAGATAAGTCCCCATGTGCTCACCTCCAGGACGATAAACCCTCGCTTAAAGCATACCATAAACTACGAACCGTTGCAAGGCTTTTTGAGTAGCCGATGGGGGTACTGTACTTACCCAATGCGATATGGTTGAAGGTTTCGATCAGCTCGTCCGCCGCGGCGTGCACGGCCTCCTCGGTGGTAACGCCGTAATCAGAGAGCCGTAGCGGCACCTGCCCTCTTTGATCAGGCAGGCCGTCGCCGCCCAAAGTGAAATCATTGCAGATTACTCCCTTTGTCTCAGCCGACGTTCTCGTCGTTGCCCAACGTCAGGGTGTGGTCGCGCAGGTTCTCCCAGGCCAGGCGGTTCAGCGGGTCATACATAACCTCGTCCATCGCGTCCGCCGCGCCGGCGTCCTCAAAGATCGCGCGGTTCGCATCGTAGTCCTCAAGGCACTCGTCCAGCAGGGCGCGCACGGTATCGAAATTCGTCCAGAAGGCTGCCTGCTCATCCTCATCCATGCCCTCGAAGGCGGCGAGCATGTTGGCGCGCAGGGGCTCCACGTCGGGATTGTAGAGCTCGTGGGTCTCCGCGAAGGTGCAGACCTCGCTGGCGGCGATGGCCGTCTTGAGGGACGCACCCGCCATGCCGGATTCGAGGTTCGCCAGCACGCCGAAATAGCCCTCGGTGAATTCTTCCGCCGTGGGGGCTTCCGCAGGCGCGGGCGTTTTGTATTCATCGTCCTCCGCGGTGAATTCTTCCCCATAGGCAGCGCCGGAGGCAAAGAGGAGGATCGCGTATCTAAAGCAGGTAATCGTTCCACACATTGGCAAATTCGTCGATTCTGGGATAGGCATAGGCCACGACGGCGATGGTGGCGATCCATATCGTCGCGAACACCACCGCCCGTTTTCTGCCCGTCCGCCCCGCGATGCCGAAGCGCAGGTGCCGCTCGTTCCACTCGATGATGAAAAAGCAGGCGGCCTCCACAAAGACGGCGTAGATCGTGGGCAGCAGCCAGCCCGGCATCAGCTCGCCGCGAATCAGCATCAGCAGCATCTGCATGGGCAGGATGAACATATAGCTGACGCAATAATATTGGTTGATGTGCCGCGACATGTGGCTGGCGATGGGGTGCGCGTCCCTGCCCCCGGACAATAGGCAGAACACTGCCAGCAGCACCACCGCCAGCAGGCACGTCCCCCAGGCGTCCGGGCCCGGCATCAGTATGTATTGCAGATAGGAGTTGAACTCCGGCAGCCAGGGAATCACGCCCAAAATCCGCAGCGCAAACCATGCTGCGCACACCGGCAGCCCCACTGCCAGCACCCGCTTGGCCAGGCGCTTCTTATCCGCGATCCGGAGATAGACGCCGCCCAGCCAATAGCCAAAGGCCACGAACACAAAGTAGCTGCACAGCGGGAAGTAGGACTCGGCATCCGTGACCACGAAGAAGCCCACCAACTGGCTGACCAGATAGTTCTCCGGGGGCTTCATGACATTGTAGAGCGCCGCCGCGGCCAGGTTCAGGCCGATCCCCAAGCCCAGTACGCCCCGGTTCGGCACGCGCAGCGATTTCAGCGCCGCCAGCAGCATATACGCCAGGCCCGCGAAGGAGAGGATGTCCGCCTGGACCACCAGCAGAGCGTTGGCGATGAAAAACTGCCTTCCCGAAATCCACCAGGCGATCAGGTTCGGCAGCGCGTTTCTACATAGGTTCAGCAGCTGCCCCACGGTCAAAAGCTCCCAGCCCCGCGACAGCCGTTCCTTCGGCGATTGCCTCCGGGAATAGCGCATGCCCAGCCCCATGCAGATCATGAACGCAGCCGCCCCGGTGAAGGTGCAGGCGTAATCCGAAACGGTGAATACCAGGTTTTCCGTTTCGGCCAGGCATTCCTGGGTATGCAGCAGGATCATCCAGCCGAGGCAGAACGCCTTGAGCATATCCACCTCGGGCTGGCGTCCGGTATTCACCCGGTACCTTGAAAACAACCTCATGTCATTCCTCCGGTGCGACGACCGTCACCGTGCCCTCCCAGGTCTCGCCAGGAGCCAGCGTCAGCGCCTGGCCGTCCCAGTACATCTCCGCCCGGCCGATGGTCAGCGGCCGCATGAACATATCCCGCGCCCAGAATTCAATGGTGATCGGGCCCTCGGGCAGCGGCTCCTCCGTGACCCGCAGCGAGCGGTACAGGGTCAGCGGCTCGCTGGACTGATAGACCGTCCTGCCGCCGTCGTCCGCGCCGTCGATGGGATAGAGCAGGCTGAACTCCTGCCCCGCCATCTGCGCGAGGGACTGCACGTTGCGGCCGAACACGCCGGTGTCCGCGTCGTAGCCCTCCCAGAGGCCATAGACCACGTAACCGTCGATCTCGCTCTCGTAGCCGCAGCGCAGGATCCACTGCTCCGTACCGATCTGGATGGGAATGTTGAACAGGTAATTGTCGCTGTAATCGAAGCTCACCAGCTCGGCGTCGCAGGTCACACCCTCCACGGCCAGCCACAGGTACGGCGCTTCCGGGCAGAACATAAATTCGCCTGTCTCCGAATTCTCCACGAGCAGCCCTACAGTAGTGCCAAAGCGCAGCGTATTCCCCGTTTTTTCATCCACGCGGTAAAGATTCATATAATAGCCCTGCGCATTGAATGCGCCCTCCAAAGTAAAAACGCCGGGAGTGCCGTCAGGGGCGATCCGCTTATCCACCACTACGCGGTAATCCTTCAGCTCCCGGATATCCGGCAGGGGCTGAACCTGTTCGTACACCCACGCGGGAGCCGTCCACGCCGGGGTGATGGCGTCCAGCAGCGCCAGGTAGTGGGGCGAGGGGCAGTTGCGGGCGTACACATCCAGCTCCGCGGGAGAAAATTCCGCCGCGTAGCAAAAGGAGAGCCCCAGCGCCTTGCTGCGACCCGCGCCCTGCACGGCGTAATCCACGGCGTCCATCATCGCGTCCATCATATCCCAGTAGATATCCATCCCGATAAACCGGCTTTCCAGCTCCTCATAGAGCAGCCCGGAAATGTCAAACATATTATCCGATCCGCTGCCGAATTCCTCCACGCCATACATGAGGCTGGCAAGAATGTTCATCCGACGAGGATCGTTTACATAGGCCTCGCAGCAGCGCGCGAAGAAGCGGTCACAGACCTCGGCCAGGCCCTCTATTTCGGAAAGGTTAATCACCGACCAGGTGAGCAGCTGCTGACTCTGTTCATCCGCTTCGTTCGCATACTTGATATGGGTCATGTTGCAGATCCAGTAGCCCAGCCGCGCTCCGTCCCATTGGGGCGCGAAGTAGAGCTGCTGCAGCCAGCTGCCCATGGCGGTGCCCTTTCCGGCCACCACCTCCTCGGAAGCAATCATCCATTTCGCGCTGTCCTTGATGGCGTAGGCCGTTTCCAAGTTCGCCATCAGGCAGGCGTCAAACAGCACGGCCTCCAGCTCCACGCCGCCGCCCAGGAGGGCGTCCCGCAGCTCGTCCAGATACATGACGTCGCCCTGAAATAGCTCGTCGATAAAGATGCCGGTCTTGCTGCCGCCGCCGTGATCCCACAGCACCAGCGCGTACTTCCGCGCCGGATATTTTTCCACGCCCCAGCGGATAAAATCCGCCAAAGTTTCCGGATCGGCCATGCTTTGGAGGGGCAACGTCTCCTCCAGCTCAAAGGTGTTGCTGGCCTCTATATTCAAGGTTTCCATGGGCTTGTAATGCCATCGCTGCAGCGCGGAGGCGTCCACCTCCATCCCAAGATCCTTCGTGTGCCATTCCCTGCTGCCGCCTGTCTCCACCACCACGTTCACCCGCATGTGGGCCAGCTGTTCCTCGCTGAGAATATTCTCCGGATAATCCGAAACGATTTTGTTCAGGCTGCTGTACGGAACGCATCCGGCAATCTCCTCCAGGTTCCCGGTGGCAAAGCCGTGTCTGCTCTCCAGATCGCTGCCGCAGAGGTAGAACATCACCGTCCATTCAGCGGCGTCCTCCTCTGCCTCGGCAAGCGCCGGGAATGTAAACAGAAGCAGGGCGAGCAGTGTGAGAATGACTGAAAAAGGCCACGTTTTTTTCATAATCCCCTCCTGTTTGAGAATGTTCTTAAACGCCCACAAGGGAACCGCATGAAAGCGGCTCCCTTGGTATATAGTTTTGTATCGCAGACCTGCGCCATTTCAAGAAGGCTTTGGCCTTACGCCGCCTGGGCGTCTTCCGGGAGTTCTTCCCAGGCTTCTTCCACTGGCGCGTCCTCCTCCGGATACCACACGCCATCCACGCGGACATAGCGGTCGCCCTGTAGATCCTCGGCGATGTTCTCACCGATCCATTCCGGCCAGATGGGCTGACCCTCCTTGATGGTGACGATCAAATCGCCATCCAGGATGCCCTCGATCTTCGTGTAATCGCTCTCGAAGATATCGCCGTCGAATACCGCGTCATAGCCGCCGTCGAGCATGCTGACTGCGCCATCGGTGGCATCGCACATGGCGAAGAAGTGGTCGGTGAGGCTGTAGGCCGGGTAATCCGCGCCGGGAAGGTCGAAACCGCGCAGGATGACGCGCAGGGGCTTGGGCATTTCCAGTGTCCGAGCCTCCAACACGTCGGTGATGAACTTCACCAGGCTCTTCTCGCCCGCAGGGGTATCGAAGAACATAATGTTGTACTTCTCCACCTCCATGCGGTCGGCCTGACTATCGCGGAATATGTACAGGGACACATCCACGCTGGCTTCTCCTCGGTTCATGGCGGCAACGCTGGTGCGGAAGGCGTCCACCTCGTCGGTTTCGTCGTTCACGACCAAGTAGATCAGCGTCTGATCCTTGTCCGCCGCGGTTTGGGGGGTGTCGCCCAGCCAGTACAGCTTCCATTCG
The DNA here is from genome assembly GCA_902785105.1 of uncultured Eubacteriales bacterium. Classification (GTDB taxonomy): domain Bacteria; phylum Bacillota; class Clostridia; order Christensenellales; family Aristaeellaceae; genus UBA2862. The sequence continues at coordinate 18,762 of CACZXF010000003.1, forward strand.
CCCTCCTCGCCGCCGAGAGTAAGCCCCTCCACGATCGCGCCTTCGGGCAATTGATTGCCCTCGCCCACGGCATAATCCGTGAATTGGGCGATATCGCCGCTGTAGGTACGGAAGACGCCCTTTTCCAGCTGCTCCACAAGCCACGCGCCGGAGACCTCATGCAGATACAGTTCGAAATCGGCCTTGGCGGGCAACAGCAATGTACCGCTCGCGAAGTCCAGGCTGCCGGCGGAGCCGATGGGCACCACCGGATGGCGGAAGGCATAGTCATTCAGGGCGGCGAAGATGTCGATGTCCGCGTCCTTGACGCCGCGCACGTCGCTCGTGAGCACCTCGGACACATAGTCCAGCCTTGCGCCCCTATAGAGGCGGGTGGAATTCGGCAGCATGGACACATGATGCCGGGTGACCTGGTTGGTCCAGATCACATACTTTTTAAGGCGCTCGCTGTCCAGGACGACATCCTTTGTCAGCGGAACCTCAAGATCCAGCGCGAAGATCTGGGCGGCGGCTCTGTTCTCCTCCTCGCCGTAGCGGGCCCTGACCACCACGGTGCGCCCTTTCAGCAGGGTGTCCAGGTAGGTCAGCGGCACCAGGCCCTTGGCCAGCTTGTAGGCCAGGCTGGCGCTGGCGTCCACGGGCAGCATGCCCGCCTTCTGGCGGATCAGGTCGATGGCGTCCATGGCCGCCTTGTAGGCCGCCTCGTAGCGCTTGCGCATCGGATCCTGAGCGGTGGGCTTCACGTCCATCTTGTCGCCCTCGCCGCAGAAATCGCAGTAGTTGTAGTACTTCCAGTCCAGCCGGTTCGTCACGTCCGCCTTGGTGAGGGTGAGCGTGACGAACCAGATCTTCACCTCCCAGCGGTCATAGGTGGCCTTCTGCTCCGTCCAGATCGTATTGATGGGGTTGGTGGCGATGTGCGTCACCGTATCTTTGGTATTGAATCGCACCAAGTTCGGATCGTTGGAACGGATCTGGTTGATCTGGATGCCGCTGATGCGGGAGGTGGGAGCCACCTTGCCCGCCAGGCCGCTCAGCGCCGCGTGGGCGTTGGCGATCAGGTGCAGCCGATCCGCGCCGGCGTCGCCGTTGTTCGCCCGGATGGTGATGGTCTTGCCATTATTGCCGCTGGAAAGGGTCGTGTTGTCGATCCAGACGGCGTTTTGCAGGTACACCTCGTTCCAGGCGGTGGCGTTGCTGACGCCGAAGCCGCCCTTGCCCTTGGCCAGGGCGTCCGCCTTGGCGGTCAGGCCCGCGTTGGTGGCCAGGATCGTGATGGGCGCGCCATTGTGGTAATTGATATAGCTGCGACTGTCGTTGGCATCCTGGTTGATGCCGATGTAGGTATTGAAGGTCAGCGTGTTGTGGGCCACGCCGTTGGGCACGGCCACCAGGCCCAGAGCGTCCACATGGCCGATGGTGGTGATGCCCGGCTCGTTGCTGGTCTTCCCTCTGCTCTTGTAGCTGGTGGCGATGGCCTCCAGCGCGGTCCCCGTGTCGCCGCGCAGATCCGCGCCGTTGCCGACAATGATCTCAGCGTTGCTGGTTACGTCGGCGTAGGCCTTGGCGTTGCCGATGTCTACCAGGCCCGCGCTGCTGACAGAGGCATGGGTGTAGATGTCGTCGCCCACGCCGGACCGGGCGCGCAGGGTCACCGTGCCTTGCGCGCTGATGTCCGAATTGGGGCCCATGTTGACGCGCACCACGCGGTCGATCGTATTGCGCGCCGTGGCGGTATCGCCGGCGATCAGGCCGCCGCCGGAGGAGAGGGTCTCAGCATAGGCCCGGGTGTTCTGCAGGGCCTCCACCACAACATTGCCCGTGATGCCAGTACGGTAGCCATCGCCCTTCAGATATACGTTCTTGCCGAAGTCGATGTTGTTCTCCTGGTGGATGGTGTTCTTGCCCTGCAGGGTGTTGAAGTTCATCAGGATGCCCACGCTGCTGGAATCCACCGCGGATTTCGCGTCGGCCGAATCCTCGGACTGAACGGTGATGTTGCCATACGTGATTCTCGCGTTCTCACCCACGCTGATCAGCGTGCTGTACCAGCTCTCGGTCTCCTGAGTGGAGGTCTTGAAGCTGCCCGCGCTCCAGGAGGTGTCGGACTGATCCATGTTGGCCTCGGCATAGCCCGTATTTTTGGCGGTGATGGTCGTAGCGCCGCTAAAGGATCCGGTCAGCCGGACATTCTCGCCCAGCACCACAGTCGCGCTCTGCTTGTCGTTGGGCTTGCCCACCATGGCCTTCACGGTGGAGTGGTCCACGGACACAAGGTCCACGCCGCCGGACTTGAAGCCCGTGGCATAGGCGGCGGTGTTGGCCGCGGAGGACAGGTTCAGATTTTGGTAGTTGCTGACTTCCATGCCCTCGATCATCGCGCTGACGGCGTCGCTGGCGGTGGCGCGGGCCTCCAGGCTGCCCATGGACAGCGCCCCGATGCCCTTGGCTCCGTTGGTGCTGGCGACGGCCTTGGTCTGATTCTTGGCGTCCTCCATGCCCGCGAAGACGTTCACGTTCAAGTTGTCACTGTTGAGTTTCAGCCAGTTCTTCGATGCGTCGTAGAGGTCGACCTCCACCATCACCGGCTTGTATTCGGGCACCCATACGGTCTCCTCCACGGTCTTGGTGCCGTAATTGGGAGTCTCAGTGGCTTCAAACAGATCATATGTGCCGTCTGCAAAGTAACTCGCGGCGAAAAGCCAGCCGTAATCCTGAATTTCATTATCCGTTAAGCTGTAAATCATGCGCATCAGAGTCGCGGGATCAGTGGAACCCATGTATTCTTCCACATAAGGCCTGTAAAAAGAGCTTTCCTCGCATAAAGATTCACACAACTGAGCAAGCACTTTGTCATCCAGCGCTTCAAAGGCTTTCGGATCGGTTGTGGTGCTGTCTTTCAGTTTTGACTGAACATCGCTGATATATGAGCATGCCTGTTTCTGATAGTTGTTGATGCGTCTCATAAACGTTTGAGTGGTGCCAAGTCTATATACATCACGAAACTCATCCGAATGATCCATGTAATACTTCATCATCCGAATCTTTATAGATGCCGCGGATTCATTACTTGTGATTGTATTGTCTTTTACCCACCAATTTCTAAAGTCATAGGTCACGCTCTCGACGACGTCATAGTCCGTCTCGGTGACGGTCTGCACCGCATAGTCGCCCATGTCCACCATGGCCTCCACCTTTTCGGTGCCGTAGGCCGCGCCCAGCAACGCGGCGGTGTTGGTCAGGTTTTCGTTGGCGACGGCCTTGCTGACGTCCAGGCTGGCGAGGCTGACGCTGAGGCCGGAATCGCCCACGGTGTTCGCGCCGATTTGGGCGGTGGCGGTGGCGGTCCGGGCGAGGCTTTGCACGTCCAGATTGCCGTAGACATACAGACTGCCGCCCACGCGCATCACCGCGGACTGGGTGGCGCTCAGATCCGCCTTGGCGATGTTCGCGCCCATGGACAGGCCGCTGACGGAGAGCTTGGCCGTGCGCACGGTGGCCTCCACCTCGTCGGTGCCCAGGGTTCTGACGCGGATATCCCCTTTCACCTCGTTGGAGTTCTTGGGGATGCTGAATTCCAGGTCGGCGCCGGCGTAGGCGGTGTTCTTCGCCACAGCCATGTTGAAGGCCAGCTTGCCCAGGCTCAGATCCAGGCCCCGGTTGGAGGGGGTGACGTCGGCGGTGGTCTTGAGGGTGTAATCCGTCAGCACGTCCGCGCTGCCCAGCGTGTAATCGCCGCCGGTCAGCTGGATCTTCGTGGAGAACACATCCTGGCTGTAGGCCGCGCCCACCATGGCCGCGACGGTCAGCGCGGAGATGGCGGCATTCGAGATCTCGGCCTTGGTGATGTCCTTGGCCGTGTTGGTGGATTTCAGGTAGGCGTAATTCCCGCCGCCGTCGATGGCCGCGTCCACGATGGAGCTGCTGCGGCCGTAGGCCAGCACCACGTTCGCCTTGGCGCTGACCAGGCTGCCGCCGCCGGTGGTGGCGGTGGCGGTGGTGGCCGCGTCCTGAATGGCGTCCAGCGTCAGCCCGCCATTGGCCTTGAGGCCGTTGGTGAGCACGGTGGTGCGGGCGTCGGCGTCGTTCAACGCCACCACAGCGGTGGCGGCAATATCCGCGACGCTGACCGTCAGGCCGGTGAAGGTGGCCTCCGCGGTGGCCTTGGTCTGGCCGCGGATCAGGGTCTCGCCGGTGATGGTCATCTCCCGGTCGCCCACAACGGTAGCGTAGCCCTTGGTGTTGTTCCGGGCAATGGCGGCGTTCAGGCCCACGGTGGCCGCGCCCACCTGACCCGCCACGGTATCGGCCTTGGCGGAGGTGGATGAGCCGTCCCAATTGGTCAGAACATGCAGCCAGCCGCCCACGTTCACCTTGCTGTTGTTCAGGCTGGCCCGGTTGGCGGCGGCCATGTCGGCGTAGTTTACGGACAGGCCCACGGTGGCCGCGCCCACCTGGCCGGTGGTCAGCGTGGATTCGGCGCTGCCGGACAGGTTGCCGTAGATGTCCAGGTTCCGGGCCGTGGTGATGTCGGCGTTTTCCGCGATGGCGGTGGCGTCGGTCTGGTTGAAGGCCAGCAGCACGTTGCCGGTGGCGGAGACCGCGCCCGCGCTGGCGGACAGCAGCTGAGGCTTGGCGGCGCTGGTGACCGTGTTGGTCAGAATCACATCCCTTGCGCTGACGACGGCCGCGGGCATGTTGTCGCTGGTGTCCCCCGCCCGGGTGGGCATGGACTGGCCGATGAAGGTATTCACGTTGGCCGAGGTATCGCTGACGGCGGCGTTCAGACCCAGCGCGATCGCGCCGGCGTTCACGCCCAGCAGGTAGCTGTTGGCCGCGGTGTCGGCTGTTGCGGCGACCTTCACGTCGCCCTTGGCGGTGACGGAGGTTCCGGCCTCGATGCCGGTGGTCTGGTTCAGGCGGTTGATGGCCACGGCCACGCCCGCGTTGCCCGCGATTGCGCCCACGGCGGCTGCCGCTGCCGCGGCGTCCACATTGACGTTGGAATCGGTGGTTACGCTGACGCCGCCGGTGACATCCAGCATGGCGTCGCGGTTGATGCCCGCCTTTACCGTGCCGTTGGCCTGGGCTACCGCCACGGAGGCCGCGGCGCTGATGGCCCCGCCGGATGCCGCGCCTGTGGCGGCCAGGACAGTGCCATAGTTGTGGGTCGCGGAAACCTTCACGTCGCCGGAGCCGGTGACGCTGCCGCCCAGGGTGGCGGAGGTGATGTTGTCTGTGAGCACCACGCCCACGCCCACGGCGGGGCTGACCGCGCCAGCGCCGAAGGCAACGCCGATGGCGCGGATGGCGCGGTTGCCCACCACGTTCAGATCGTTGTTCAGCAGCGCCTTCACATCGCTGTCGCGCTTAGCGGCGTCGGTATCATTCTTCAGGGTTCCGGCCCTGGATTCGGCGGTCACGCTGACGCCACCGGTGGCTCCGGTGATTTTGCCCAGCGAGGCAGCCAGCACATTGCTGCGCAGGATGGCCACGCTGGTGCTGATGCCCACGCCCACCACTCCGGCGCCGGCGGAGGCGCCGACCAGATCGGCGGCCACGGGCTGAGACGCGGCGACGCTCACCTGCGTCGCGGCGACCTCAGCGGTCTCGGCGATGCGGGCGATCACGGCGTCCTCCGGCTCCGCGGAGCCATAGGCGACGGTATTCAGCTGCTTGGCAGCGGCGATGTCCTTGGTGTCGGTGGCCTTCAGATTCTCGCCCCGGGCCGTGTCTTCGTCGTCGTCGAAATCCTGGTTGTCGAAGTCGGCGCTGCGATAGCCGGTGGTGGCGTCAAACGCGCCGTCCTTTTCGACATCGCCGTTGCCGCCCACGCCGGTCTTGCTGTCGTAGTGGCCGTTGCCCGCAAGATCCTCGGAAAGCGCGCCGGCATCCACGGTGGCGCTGGACTTCTTCACGCGGTTTCCGTTTGCGTCCAGCACATAGTCGCCGTTGGCATCGCGCTTGTATTCGCTGGTACTCGAAGCGAGCCCCTGCGTAGCCAGCACCTTGGCGGGGTCGAAGGTCTTTTGGCGATTATCCTTCGCGGAATTGCCATAGGTCAGCATATCGGCGGCGTCCTGGCTCATCTTCGTGCCGGCCACGAGGACCATCACGTTCACGCCCACGCCGGCGGTGCCGCCGCCCACGGAAGCGCCCGCGTTCACCACGTCCCGCCCGCCGGCGGCCTGCACGTTTACCTTGCCGGACTTGGCCGTGGCCTTGCCCGCCAGCTCGGCGGTGGTGTTGCTCTTGAGGACGCTGACCACGGCGTTCACACCGATGCCCGCGGTGCCGGCAACGCCGATGGCGGCGCTGGCGGAGCGCAGGGTATAGTCAGCCTGGACGGTCACGTCCACGTTGCCGCCGGAAGCAATGCTGGTTCCCGCGTCCGCGAGAGCCTGGGCCTTGTCCCGGCTGACCAGCACGTTGGCCGTGCCGGAGATCCCAGCGGTGCCGCCCACGGCTACGCCCGCGGAGTAAAGATTCACTTTCTTGTCGCCCTTGGCTTCAATCTTCACGTCCTTGGCGGCGCTGACGGCGCTGCCGGATTTCAGCTCGGCCCGGGACTCGCCCTCGAACACGGTGACGGCGGCCACGGGGGTCACGGCGGCCGCGCTGCCTATGCCCACCGCGCCCGCGGCGTTGGTGAGCGCGGTTTCATTGTTGGAGGTGACGCTGACGCCGCCCTTTGCGGAGGTGACGGTGCTGCCGACCTCGGCCACGGCACTGCTCTTGAGTACCTGCACCGCCGCGCCGACCTGCACCGCACTCGTGCCGATGGCCGCGCTGACGGCCACGGTAGTAACATCGTCCTTGTTCTCGGCGGATACATTGATATCGCCTGCGGCGGTCATATCATGGGCCAGCGCACGCACGTCCTTATTGGAAACCAGGGTGGTCACCGCCGCACCCACGCCCGTGCCCAGACCGGCGCTCAGGCCGCCCGCCAGCAGAAGCTGCTTGGTGTCGTCGGTAGCCTTAACGGTAACGGCGGAGGTGTCGTAATTCTTGATGGGCGCGAGGGAGCCCTCCAGGTTGTCCAGATCCACCGTATATATCGAACCATCCGCCGCCTGGAACTGCAGCCTTCTATATGCGCCGCTGCGAAGGCTGCCAATATCCGTATTCAGGAAGCGGCTCATACTGTGGGTGCCCTGCCAGTAGATGTTGGCCACATCGGGTTTCCAGTATCTGACCAAAACGCTTCCCACATTCCAATCGCTTTTGCCCAGAGTCGCCTTGGAAGCGTCCGCAATCACGGTATTGTTGTTCACCAGCACGCCCACCACACCGTTGACGGTGGAGCCGCCGGCCACGGCGACGCCCGCCGCGCCAACGATCTGGGTTTCCTTCGCGTTCGCGCCGACATATACGCCTATGGCGTCATCGCCGGAGAGAGATTTCACGGCTTCCGCGCCCGCGGCGGACACAGTGCTGGCCGCCAGCTGCGCGCGCACATCGTTGTCCTTCACCACCACCGCGCCGGTGACGCCGAAAGCGGAGCCGGTGCCGGAGGCGGCGATGCTGCCCGCCGCGTCCACGGTAAAGTCGCTGTAATAGGCTTCGATCAAGGCATTTTTGCCCGCTACGGCGGTGACACCTTTGGCGATATTGGTATGAACGCGGTTGCTCTCCACCAGCACCTGGGCGTTGCCGCTGACAGATGTGCCGGATACGCTTCCCGCGATTGCCAGGCCCGCTGCGATATTGCTATCCCGCCCGGAGGACTGGACGGACAGGTTTCCGCCCGCCGTCAGGGTGCCGTCGGTCAGGTTCACCACAGCCTGGCGGTCAAACACGTTCACGTTGAAGCTGCCGCCGATGGCCGTCTTCATCGAGCCCGCCGCCGCCAGCGAGGCGTTCAGCATCCAGGCGTCGTTGTTGGCGGTGACGGCCAGGTCGCCTTCGGTGGCGGTCAGGTTCGCCTCGCCGCCCACGGTGGTATCCGCCGCGGACTTGGAGACGATCACGTTCACCGCGCCCGCGCCGGACTTGCCGTTGGCGGAGAGGCCCGCGGAGGCCGACAGAGCGCCGGAGATCATCTGGTCGGAGACGTCAGACGTCACGAAAATATCCTTTCCTGCGGCGATGTCAGCGTTTTTGCCGAGCGCCGTCCGGGCCTCGGTCTTATCCACGATCACGTTCACGACGCCGCCCGCCGCCACGCTGCCATTCATGGCCGTGACGTTGGCGTTGCCGGAGATCAGCATCAGGTCGTACTTGGCCTGGCTGTCGATCTTCGCGTCGCCGCCTGCGGTGAGGGTGGTATTGTCGCCAATGGCGCTGCGGGCCGCGCTCTTGTTCACGATCACGTTGATCGCGCCGCCCACGGCGGCCTTGGCGTCTGTGCCCGCGGCCACCGCCAGCGCGGCGGTAAACAGCTGGGCGTCGCCGGTCTGCTGGGCGGTATGGGTGATATCGCCGGAGGCTTCCATTTTTGCGTTGTCGCCGGTCACGGCCTCGGCGGTGTCGCTGTTCACCAGCACGGCCACGGTCGCGCCCACGCTGGCCTTGGCCGGAGCGGCGGACAGGCTGCCCGCGATGACGCGGGTGGTCGCGCCGTCGGCGGCATTTACATCCACATTGCCATTATTGGCCTTGATGATCACGTTGTCGCCCAGCACTGCTTTGATGGTATTGCTGGTCGTGGCCACGGCGAAGGAACCGGCCAGATTGGCCTTGGTCTTGCCGGTGGCCACCGAGCCCGCGATGGCCTCGGCGTAGGTATTCTGGCTGGACAGGAAGTTCAGCCCGTCCGCGGCGTCCAGCAGCTTGTCGCTGGACAGGTTCACGTCCACGTCGTAGACTTCCTTGCCATCCTTGTCCTTCGTCTTGTGCACGTCGATCAGGCCCGTGTCGGCCTCCTTGCGCTGTTCATCATTCAGCTTACTGGAATCGGTGATCAGATAGCGCATGTCGATGTTCGACTTGTAGTCGTCGTCGGTCACGGCCTTCTTCTCCGCGTTCAGCCTGAAGCTGTCGGCGGTGATGGTGGCGCCGTCGCCCACGGCGGCGGTCACGGCGTTGGAACTGACGATGGTGGTGCTGGCGATGCCCATTCCCACAGCGGAGCCCCGGGACAGGCTGACGCCGCCCGCACGGGCCGCGAGCTTCGATTTGTCAGTAGACTCGATGGTCACGTTTGCGCCTGTAACACTCCCTGCCTTTACGATGGATTCGGCATTCGAGACCACGACGCTCACCGCGCCGCCCAGGGACACCTTGGAATCGCTGCCCGCCACGCTGCCGGCCAGGGACTGCGCCGCCAGCTTGCCCTGGAAGTCGCCGTCCATATTCTGGGTCAGAGTGGAGGCAAGGGTCACGTCGCCGCCCGCCGCAATGTCCCCGGCAGCATCAACCTTCGCCTGATTGCTGTTCACGCTCACGGCCACGCCCAGGGCGATGGAATTCGCCTTTTCAGCCATGGACATGGCCGCGCCGGTGCCCAGGGTGTTGAAATTGCCGGTATTCTCGGCGGTGGCCTCCACGCTGCCGCCCGCGGTGATCCTGCCCACGTTCACGGCGGCTTCATGGCTGGCCACAGTAACGCCCACGGCGGCGGCCACCTGCACCTTGGACTTGCTGTCGCTGCCCGTCTTGCCCAGATCGGTTCCGTTGTTCTCGCTGATCTGGCTCAGGGCCTCATTCGTGCCCTCGCTGCCGGCGTCCTCGCCGTTCGTGGTCACGTTCTGGTTGCGCAGGGCATTGCTCGAAAGGCTCAGGTTCTTGCTGCTGCTTTCGCCGCCCTCAGCCTTCTTTTTATCCATCCGCTCGTTGATCTTGTCTGCGGTCTGGTTGTCCTTATTGCTGCCGCCGTCGGTCTTGCCGTCGAACAGCTTGCCCTGCAGCAAGTCGTCGCTCTTTTCCTCCAGCTTCTCGGCGGCCTCACCCACCTTGTTCATGGCCCGGGCGATGTCCGCGCCCATGGCCGTAGCCAGGGCCCGGGTCACGTCCTCGCTGTGGCTGCTGGCGTCGAGCCTCGCGCTGCCGACGGCGGTGATATCCTTCATGGCCTCCACGTTCACGGCGGAGGAGGCGATGTTTACGGCCACGGCAGCGCCCACGGCAGTCTGATTGCCCACAGCATAGCCGCTGGCACGGGTCTCGGAGACCGCGTTCTCGCTGGCAGTCAAGGCCAGGTCGCCCTGAGTGATGTTTGCCGTGCCGGTCAACTTGGCGTTCACATCGTTGTCCAGGATGTCCAGCGCCACGGAGGCATCCACGGAGGTCTTCTTCATGGCGTCGACGTTCAGTTCGCCGCTCAGCGCGTCCGTACCGGAAACGGAAGCCGTGTTTTCCACATGATCCGATTCTGCATTCACGGCGAGGCTGCCCGCGTTCACATCACGGCCGATCTCAGCCTTCACGCTGGAATCTCCGTACACCATGGCGAAGGAAGCGCCCACGCCCACCGAGCGGCCCTTGGCATCAGTGGCGGCGGTCTTGCTGGTGTTGGCGCTTTCCTCGGCCTGATCCACCTCCACCAGGATGCCCGTCACGTTTTGACCGGGCATGGCGAAGGTGAACACGATCTCATTGCCGTTCTCCGTAGCGGAAAGCGGCACGGCGTGGATCTTGCCATCGGCGGTAATATAGTTGATGGAATCCACCTGCAAGCCCTTCAACTTGGTCTTATCGATGGAGATTTTGACGGTATCGGTCACCTTGGCGGAGAGCTTGCCGTCCTTCACAGCCTCGTCCCGACCCTCCACGGTCACCGAAACTGCCCCGTCGGGCACTTTGCCCTTGGTAGCGTCGTCCTCGCTGAGGTTGATGGCGTCCAACCCGGAAATAGTATGCAGATCCTCCTCCGGGGTAATGGTCACGGTAGTCAGCTTGCCATCGGCCGTGGTGGCCTCGGAGGCCTTCACATAATACTTGGTTTCGCCGTCCACGGTCTTGGAATAGATCTGGATCTTGCCGGTTTTCTCCTCGCCGTTATCTGTATAGGACCAGGCGGCCTTATCAGCGCCCGCCGTGATCTTGTAGCCCTCCCGGGGCGTGATCCACACAATGTTCTTATCGGAAGCGTCCTGCGCAAGCTCTGCGCCCGCGTTGGCCTTCACCTGCAGCTGCTCGCCCAGGTGCACCGTGGGCGTGGCGGCATTGCCGCCGACTGTATCCTTTTCTTCCTTCTTGCCGGCGTTGGCGTTGGTGTCGGCGTCGCCGTTGCTGTCCAGCGCCGCGCTGGCGGTGGTGGTGACGCGCCGGGCCTCGCGGGCATCCACGACAGCGTCGCCCGTGATGTTCAGGGTGTCGCCCCCGTTCACGGCGGCGCGGGTGTTGGCGTTCACGATGGCGATGGCCACGCTGCCCGCAATGCCCACGTCCTTGGCCGCCGCGCCGGAGATGGCCTCGGTGCGAATGACGTGCTTGTCGGAAACGTCCTCCGGCTCCAGCTGCACATCCAGGTTGGAAACCAGCGATTCGATGGCCTCGTTGCCCAGCTTCGCCGTGGAGGCGTTCAGCGCGCCGCGCATCATTTTCTTGGCCTCGGTGGCAAAGTCCGTATTGGATATCCTGTCCATCACCGCGGAGTAGTCGAACACCTTGCTCTGGAAGGACTCGGTGAAGTAATTGACGAAGCCGTCCTTCTTCTCATCGAGGGAGGTGGTGAACGCGGACTTGATGGTGTCGATATTCTGCTGCGTCAGCGCCGGAACCTCGCTGCGCAGGCGTGTGAGGGCATCGTTCAGCAGCTCATTCGAGAATTTCGTCCACTCGGCCTTCACGGCGTTTTTCAGCGTCTCCTTGGCCTTCTCCTTGGTAGAGGACTGATCCTTGCCCTTAATCTTGTTGTTGACGGCCTCCAGCGCCAGGGAGCCGAGGTCGTCCTTGGCGCGGTTCAGCACCGCCATCGCGGTGTTTTTCAGCAGGTTCGGCAGCTGGGTTTTCAGTTCGCCCAGCATGATGGTCTTCAACTGATCCACATCCACGTCCTCAAGGGCGGTGATCTCGTCCTGCAGGGTGGAAAGGGGCTCCAACAGAACGGCGGGGTAGTCCTGCACGGATTCCCACAGTTTGTTCAGATCATTAAGAACCTTGTCCACTTTTTCGTCAAAGGTGCCGTTGCCCAGCAGCTCTTCCAGACCGGTCTCCTTCAGCACATACTCCACGAAGGTCTCGGAGAAATCCGCCGCCAGCTCGCCGATAACGGACTGATCCACGCCCAGCTCGGACAGGGTATCATTGATGCCGTCCTTGATGTAATTCGCCAGCTGCGCCACCATCGCGTCCTTGCTCTCGGGCATCTTTACGGTGGTCATCTGGTCCACAGCGTTGTCGGCCTTTTCCGGCATCAGGGCGGAGACCTCCAGGCTCCCGGCGGTCACAGCGCCCGTGCCGATCTCCGCGGTATTCTCGATGTCCACGATGTTCACGGCCACCGCGACGCCCACGCCGGTATCCGTCTTGGCTGTGGAGCCGTTGGCCTTCACCTTGGTCTCCGTGCGGTTCACGGATTTAACCGCCAGCGCGCCGCCGATGTTTATGGTCGAGCCGTCCATGACGCGGGCCACCGCGCCGGTGGACAGCACGTTCACGGCCACCGCCGCCGCGCCGCCCACAGAGCCCTCGCCGGTCTGCGCCTTCTGGCGATCCGCGGAGCCGGAGCCCTTCATGCTCAGGCTGTTCGATTTGTTGCTTGCGGCGATGTTGCCCACGCCGCCCAGGATGGAATCCACCTGCTTGTCGGCGCTGCCCGCTGAGCCGTTCTTGCCCGCGCTGCCCTTTACGCCGCCGGACACGCCGGCGGTGGCGTTCACGCTCTGGGTCGTGGTGGTCGTGGCGGAAACGGTGATGGCGCTGTCCGCAGCATCGTCCTTGACGCTGGTGTTCAGCCGCGCCAGGGATTCGTCGTGGATCACGGTCACGGCGAACGCGCCGCCCAGGGCCACGCTGCCACCGCCGGTGCTGGCATCCGCGACCATGTCGTGAACGGCGCTATTGTTGGCCGTCACCGAAACCGTCTTGGCGTTCAGAACAGCGCCCTTGACGTTGCCCAGATAGGCGCTGGCGGACGAGCCGAATACGTCCACGCCGATGACAGGCGTGACACCGGTGTCGCCCTTCGCGCCAGCCTTCGCGGTCACTTTGTCGCTTGTCTTGTTGGCGGCGGCGATCTTCAGCCTGCCGTCATTGATGTTAATGTTCGCCCCATCCTGGACCGCCGCGGTCACGTCGGCACTGGACACGTTTACGGCGATGCCGGAGCCCACGCCGGTGGTCCCGGCATCCTTCGCGCCCGCGGCGCTGCCGGTAGTCTCAAAGCCGTGGGTGCCCTTGGCGGAGACGGTCAGGGCCTTGGCGTCGATGCTCGCGGCCTGCTTCACCAGCGCGTCAGTGTCAAAGGCGGTCACCTGCACGCCGAAGCCGCCCGCCAGGCCGGTCACGGCCTTGCTGTAGCCCGCGGAAGCGGAGGTCTTGCTCTCGCCGACGGTGACGGCGGTCACGTTCACGGCGCCGGTATTGACGCTGCCGCCGGAAATAACCGCCCGGTTGTTCGCGTTCACCACGGCCACGGCCGCCGCCGCGCCGATGCTGGTCTGGTAGCTGCTGGAGTCGGGGTTGCCCTTTTCAAATTCGCCCTTGAGGGTGACGTTCACCTTGGCCTCAGTCAACTCCGCGCTGGTCATGGAGGAGGGCATCGTGAAGGTGAGGGATCCGTCGTCCTTGCGGGTCAGCTTCACCTTATAGGTAGAGGTGCTGGTGGTGATCTCCACAGTGCCGCTGCCCTGTTTGAAGCGATAGCCCGCCTCCGGCGTGACAGTGACGACCACCTTCTCGCCCTTGTCAGCCCTGGAGGAGGCGATTTTCAGCGTGCCGTGGTCCAGCTTCGCCTCGCCGCCGCTGATCTCAATGGCCTTATCCACGGCGTTCACGGCGATTTGTACGTCGGTGCTGTCGGCAATGTCGTCCGGCAGGGCGATCTTGCCGTCCTTCACGTCCACCTGCACAGTTTTGCGCTGCCCATCCCTGGGGGTATAGGTGACCTGCGTCGTGGCGTTCAGCTTCTTGCCGGCCTGAACGGCCGCGTCGGTCAGGCTGACGGCGATCTTCTCGCCCGCGCTGGCCTTCACCGATGTATCGATTTTGACATCCGTGGACTGGCTATCCTTTATGATCGTCAGCGTCTTGGCGTTGAACACGGCGCTGACGTACAGGCTGGTCGAATCCGCCAGCACGGGCATGGTGAATTTGGCCTTGCCGTCCTCGTCGCAGGTCAGCTCGACAGTTTCAGTCTTGCCGGTATTCTTATTGGTGTAATGAACGGTGATCTTACCCACGCCGTAGTTTGCATCCGGGGTCGCCGTGATGGTGATGACGTCCGTGGCCTTGGCGCTGCTTTCGCTGAAGGTCAGCTTGCCGTTCTTCGTGGTGCCGTCGGGGATCACGATTTTGTGCTTATCCTCGGTGAAGCGCACATTCACGGTCACGTTGCCGCCCTGGGGGATGCCCGCCAGGTCGGAGGCCTGCACATACCAGTATTGGCTGGCCGCGTCCTGATGGAGTTTGACCTTCTTCTCCACGCCGTTGCCGTCTTTATAGGAGGCCCACAGGCTGGAGATGTCCGTGCCGTTCATGGTATAGCCCTTGGCCCAATCCGGCTGGATGTCGAAGTAGTATTTCGCATCGGCGCCCGTGCCTGTCGTCTTGACGTAGTAGACGTTGCCGATCTTCCGGTTGCCGACGTTGTAGGGATCCTCTTCCTTGGACAGCTGGAATACATTGTAGCTGACGTTCATGGTGTAATCCACCAGATCGCGCATATCCTGAGATTCGGAGGAGCTGCCGGGCATGGCAAAGCCGAGCACCGCCTGGGTGCCCTTGTCGATGGCATAATCGGTCAGGTTGACGGAGTAGGTGCCGTCGCTGTTCGCAGTCAGGGTCTCAGAGGTCCACTTGCCATTCTTCATGAAGCGCAGGGTCGCGGTCGCGCCCTTCACGGCGTTGCCGTTCTGCTTGGGCGTGAAGGTATAGCCGTAGGCCCCGCTCTGCTGCACATCCACCGTGCCGCCGGAGACATTGTCCAGCGTCAGGGAAACCTCCTTGCCGGTCACGATGTACTGGCCGGTAAGCAGCTTCTGCTGCTCCTCCTGCTTCTTTTTCTCTCCGTCTTCCTTTTTCTCCGGGTTCTTCACCACGCCGGTGCCGTCGGTATTGGTGTCCACCCGAGTCTCTTCATTGGCGATCACGTTCACCGCGTTTCCGGCGGTCACGCTCGCGCCGCTGAGAATCTCGGCGCGGTTGTCGTTCATCGCTACGGTCACGGCCACGGAGCCATTGAACTGCGTCTCGGTCTGATCCACGCTGTTGTCGGATTCGCCTTTCTTCGCCTCAAATTCGCTCAGGACCTTGAAGGCGACGCCGCCCTCGTACTTATTGGTCAGGATGCCGGCCGGCACGGTAAAGGTATAGCGGCCGTTGCCGTCGTCCTTCAAAACGGCCTTCTGCTCCTTGTCCTCACCTTCGACATAATAGGTGACCACCAGCCCGTCATCCTTGAGCTTATAGCCGCTTTTTGCGTTGACGACGAAGGTGACCTTGCCGTTCTTTTCAACGGTGGTAAGGCTCTGGCCGGTGCTCTTGCTGAATTGCGCGTTCAGGATGGAGCCGACGGTCTTGCCATTATTATCTTTCGTATCCGTGGGCTCGATGGAGAACTTCAATTTGTCGCCCGCGTCCGTGTCGTCCTCGGCGGCGTCCTCGTCAAAGAGCCTCTGCAGGTCCTCGCCGTAATCGTCGTCGTCGGTGTTCTGAGCGCCGGCGGTGGCGTCGTCGAACAGACTTTGCAGATCCTGGCTGTAATCGTCGTCGTTTTCGCCAAACAGGTCGTCCGGCGTCCAGTTGTCAGGATCGTCGGCGGCGTAGCTCCCCTCCTTGTAGGTCACGTACACCCACACGTTGGCGTTCTTCTGGGGGATATAGAAAGCGCCGTCGGCATCATCATAGTCGTCCCAATCCAATGCCTCAACGGTATACTTTGTCGCCGCGTCCTGCCCGTTCTCATTGTTCAGATAGACATAGTACACCTTGTCCACCTGATACCCTTCCCAGGGCGTTATATCCACTTCGGTGCGGGCGATGCCGTTCTCAGTCCTGGTGGTGAACTTCACGTCGCCCTTCTGCTCGCTGTCCTCGGCCAACTTGACGGTATATTCGCCACCGGACACGGACTTCATCATGCTGTCCAGCTTCTCGGATTCGGTGGGAGCATCCTTAAACAGGCCGCCCACTCTGTCCTTGATCTTACCCCAGAGAGTGCCAAGGGGGCCGCCGATGTACTCCTTGGCCATAGCAATGCCGGCGTCCTTGGTCTTGTCGAGGCCGGAATCCTCCTTCTCGGTGGCGTAGCCGTCTCCATTGTTGGACGCTTCGGCGGGCGCACTGCCGGACCTGGCGACGGTGGTCGCCTTCTGATTCGCGGTGGATTTCACGCTCACCGCGCCTCCCGCGTTCACCACAGCGCCTTCGCCCAGCAGGGCGCGCACGTTCTGCAGAGGCACATTGACGCCTACGAACAGGCCGGAAAGGTCATCCCCTTCGTGCTTCGCCGTCGCCGAGCTGGTCATATCGCCCAGGGCAGACACGGTCACGTTTCCGCCCGCCGTCAGCTTGCCGTTCACATCGGCGGTAGCATTGTTCAGGATCACATTCACGCCGACGGCAAAGGGAACGTCCTTGCTGGCAGCCTTGGAAGGCGCTTCCGCCTTGGCCTCGATCCTGCCCTCAGCGCTGATGTTGATATTGCCCGCGGCTTTCAGAACCGCGTTCTCTGCCACCTCCACGGAGGCGTTTTGAACCGCCACGTTCACGGCGACGGGCAGGCTCAGCTTGCCGTCACCGGCGGACATATCGGTAGTCACCTTCGCTTCGGCGGTGATGGAGCCGCTACCGGAGGGGGCACTATCCCCTCTTGCACCATAGCCCGCGGCCAGCTTCGCGCCGGAAGCGATGTTCACTTTGGCGGTTCCGATCTTCACATTCACGGGGTTGACGATCCCGCTGATCAGATCGCTGTTCAGCAGTCCGCCGCTCTGCTTCACCTGAGCGGACAGGTCGATGTCGTTTTCAGCATACAGCTTCGCGTCATTACCCACGTTGATGGTCGCTGTCCGAACGACGTTCTGGTCAAAGTTCTTCCCGATCCAATCGAAGAGATCCTCGATCTTGCCCAGAATATCCTCGGATTCAAGCTTTAAGGAAATGTCATGCTCGTCCTTGGCCACCACGACGATATTCTTCGCATTGACAGTGCCGGTCAGGTCGATCTCCTTGCCCTGGATCAGCAGGTTGAAGCCGGTCGCGCCCACGTCGCCCACCTTGATGTCCTCCTGCGCCTTGCCCAGCACCAGATTTGTCAGGGTGAGGTCGGCGGAGGCTGCAGCGCTGCCGTTCCAGGACTTGACGCCATCTTTTTCGGTGACGTTGTCCAGGGTATAATTGGTGAAATCCTCAAAGTTGCCATTCGCTGCGGAGACATTCAGCGTCCGCTTGTTCTCCAGCGCGTCGGTGAGGGTATAGAAATTGTTCACGCCGCTGATGGTCAGCGTCTTGCCATCTGTCGGATGGAGTACGAAGGCCGCCTTCTCGTCGGACGCCCACTCGATGCGCTTATCCTCAGCTACGGAATCGGTATCGCCGTTCAGCTTGCCCGTCAGGTGCAGCCGGCTGCCGGAGGCCTTGTCGGCCTTGGTGTCAATGGCAGCATAGCTCTTGCCCACGGACAGATCCACTTCCAGCCGGGAAGCGCCGCCGCCCAGGTCGATCGTCATCGTGCCGGTGGGCTCGCCGGAATAGAGACTGTCCGATTTCTTCACGGAAACCCGGTCGTCCCCTGCGCCCGTTTCCACATTGATATTGTCGGAACCGTACTGCGCGTCGATTTCCACAACGTCCGCGCCTTCGCCGGTCTTGACGGTCGTGCCGCTGTTGGCGATTTTGGCTTCCACTTTGTCGTCGCCCGCGCCGGTATGCACGTTCACCGCGCCGGTGCCGCTTTGAAGGTTCAGAGCGACAGTATCGTCGCCCGCGCCGGTCTCGATTTTTGCCGAACCGTCGTAGCCGGTGACGCTCACCTTGTCGTCATCGTCACCGGTATCAACTTCGGCATTGCGCGCGCCGTCGTACAACACTACGGACACGTTGTCCTCGCCCGCGTAGGTATTGATCTGAGCGGAGCTGTTCGAGGCCAGCTCGACTTCCAGCACGTCCGCTTCGCCCGTACCTTCATAGGTGAGGGTGGCGTCGGAAACGGTAACCTTCTTGCCCAGCGCCATCATCACACCGCGCATCAACACATTCAGGCCGCTGATCTTCAGGTTGCCGCTGACGACGGTCTTGCCGGAGCCGCCGCCTTCAATGACCGCGCCTTTTTCATCCAGCGCGTCCTCGGCGATCAGCTGCAGCTCAAAATCGTCCGATACCGTCTGATCCTCAGACTTTTCGATCTCCACGTCGCCCTCGAAGGTGGTGTTCTTCGCCAGAACGATCTGCACGATGCCGGACAGCGTCGTCAGGGCGGCGATCCTGTCCTTGACCAGCTGCTGGAGGGCAACGGTGCCCTCCACCGTCTGGGGAGACGCGGTTTCATCGGTCGTTTCTTCATTCGCCGCGGAAGCAGATGCTTGCTCTTCCGGGGCGGCGGTCATCAGAACCGCGTTCGCCCTGGGGACGGCCATCGTTGCGGCCACATTGGAAATCTCCAACGCTGGCTCGGTGATTCCAATCGTCTCGTCCGCGTCGTTGCTTCCTTCGTCCGCCTGCTGGACCGCGACACTCGCGGGCGTGACCATCATCACGGTGAACCTCGCGGGAATCGCTGTCGTGGGAATCGCCTGATCTTCCTCAGGTTCCCCGATCATTTCCTCGACGGCGACCCCTGTCGGTTCCTTGGCTTCTTCCTCGACGGGAACGGTAATGGATTCTTCAGTTTTTCCCTCAATGGGAGCCTCGGTGGGTTCCTCGACTTCTTTCTCTATGGGAACCTCGCCGGATTCCTTCGTTTTTTCCTCTATAGAAGTCTCGGCAGGTCCTTCGGCTTCCTCCTCTACGGAAGCCTCCGCGGGTTCCTCGGCTTCTCCCTCTACGGAAGCCACAGTCGGCTCCTCGGCTTCTTCCTCGACGGAAACCTCGGTCGATTCCTTGGTTTCTCCCTCTACGGGAGCCTCCGAAGGTTCCTCAGCTTCTCCTTCTACGGAAGCCTCGATCGATTCCTCGGCTTCTCCCTCTACGGAAGCCTCCGCGGGTTCCTCGACTTCTTTCTCTATGGGAGCCTCGTCAGATTCCTCCGTTTCTTCCTCGGCGGTTTCCTCGGCGGGTTCCTCAGCTTCTCCCTCTACGGAAGCCTCGGTCGGTTCCTCGGCTTTCTGCTCCACAGGTGCAGCAGCGGCTTCCTCGGCTTTCTGCTCCACGGGCGCAGCAGCGGGTTCCTCGGCTTTCTGCTCCACAGGTGCAGCAGCGGGTTCCTCGGCTTTCTGCTCCACGGGTGCAGCAGCGGCTTCCTCGGCTTTCTGCTCCACAGGCGCAGCAGCGGCTTCCTCGGCTTTCTGCTCCACAACGGTCTCGGCGGATTTTTCCTCCGAGGGCGCTTTGCCAGCTTTCTCTTGCTTCGCTGGCTCACCCTTCTCCGAACCGGAGGCAGGATTATCTTCCGTTTGAACCTCTATCTGAGCTTCAGCATCCTCGGCAAAAGCCGTAAACCACCCCGGAACATATCCTCCCAGCGTGGTCAGCATCATGGATAGCGCCAGTGCCATCGCCATGATCCGCTTTGCCAATTTCAAATTACTCATAATCCTGCCTCCTATTTATATAGAAAGAAAGGGGTTCCCTTGCCTTTTCCTTTTATGTTGCGTTTACTCGGCCACGCTCAAGGAAGCCCGCAAATCGCTGTTCTGGTTTTCCGTGTCGCCCAGAGCGGCATAGACCTGCGCCCGCTGATAGTAGCTCTGGGCCAGTTCATAACCATGGTCGATGCAGACGGTGTAATCCGCCAGCGCAGCCTCCAGATTGCCCAGCGCCGCGTTGCACACCGCGCGATAGTAATACGCTCCGTCGTTCACTTCGCGCTCCGCATCGGCTTCCTCCGCATCCTCGGTCTCCCCGTCGCCGATCAGCGCAGTAAACGTGGCCACCGCGGTCTCGTATTCCTCCTGCTGCATCTGGCAGATGGCCAGATTGTAGCGGGCATCGTTCACATAGGGCTCGGATTCGATGGACTTGGCGAAATCCGCCGCGGCAGCTTCCCATTCCGCGCTCATCAGCGCACACACGCCGCGATTGTAATAGATACCCTCGAACGCGCCGCCCTTTTCCTCGCAGCTGTTGAAAGCTTCGATGGCTCCGGCGTAGTCCCCCAGATTCATCTTGCAAATGCCGATGTTGTAAGCCGCGCCCGCTCCATAGGTCTCGTCCTCGGCATAGGCCTCGAAGGCCGCGATGGCCTCCTCCAGCTGGCCCGCCTGCATCTTGTACAGGCCGGACTGGAAGCCTGCTTCTTCAACTTCCTCGCCCGCGCCCTCGACATACTTGTCGTAAGCCGCCTGAGCCGCCTCGATGTTGCCGTTGGCTTCCTGGAGCTGGGCTACTGTCTCATAGAGAGAAGTGTCTTCGGTCAACTCTATGTACTTTTCCAGATTCTCGATGGCCGCGTCCACATTGCCCTGAGCGGCATATACCTGTGTACGCACCAGATAGGCATCTGCCAGGTCCGGCTGCACCCGCAGCGCCGCGTCCAGATTCAGAAGCGCCATGTCGTTCTTCTCCTCGATCACGTCGATGCAGGCCCGCTTGAGCAGCAGATCAGCGTACATGGTGGGGTTCGACTGCGGATCGCACCAGGCAAAGCAAACATTCAGATATTCCTTCGCGGTATCATAGTCCTCGGCATTGATGGCGTTCAGCGCCAAGGTGTAGCTGGCATCCAACTTCTGCGTATCGACGATAGCCACGGCATCAGTTTCCTCTGCGACGGTCGGCACAGCCGTAAGCAGCATTCCGGCGGTCAAACCGGCCGCGATAAGTTTTTTCACATTCATGGTTTCATCCTCCTGTCCCTTGTATCCATTGGGTGTTAGAAGCCTGCACAGCATTTCTGTTTCTGTCTATACCTACTTGCACCTATACATATTTTACTTTACCATACGCCATCCATCCAATATCCATCCAAACGGGGGGTAGGTCGTACCCATTCTTGTAAATTTAACCGTTCTGCCAAAAATGGCCTGCTCTGAAAGTTATCAAAGCAGGTCAACCTATTATTGTGTAGTTTTTATAACTCCCGCGCGCTATTCACCGTGGCGCGAAAACGTCAAACCGGACTCGCTCAAAGCCGCCCACGGATAGCCGGACATATACTGTCCACGATAGGCGTTCACGGCCGCCGGGTCGCGCTCCAGGAAACGGTACAGATCGCAGGAGAGCTTTTCCGGGCGAATCCGCAAAAAGCCGCTCTTGACCTCCAGAATGTCCTCCACGCCCTTATCGGCCAGCGCGTCCCGCAAGCCTCGAATAATCACGTCCAGATATTTCTGTTGGGAATGGTTATACTCGCCTTCCTCCCAAAGCTCGGAAAAGATCTCGCGCCGGCTGACACCCTTTCCCTGCCGATCCACCAGAAAAGCCAGCAGTTCCTTGCTCTTGGCGCGCCGGAAACGCAGCGTTTCCCCGTCTACCAGGATTTCAAAGCCGCCGAAGGTCTGTACCTCGATGTGTTCATGGGGCTTCTGCGGCATTCTGGCGTTCGCATAGGCCACCTCGCGCGCCAGGGCTTCCTCGTTGACGGGCTTGAGAAGATAGCCCGAGGGATGCACCTCAAAGGAATCCAGCGCGTATTGGGCAAAGGCGGTCAGAAAGATGACGGCGCAGTCGGGCTGTATCTGCTTGATTTGCGCCGCGAGCTTCAGTCCGTTCATGTCGGGCATGTCGATATCCAGCAGCGCGACGTCCACAGGGTTCACTCGCACCCATTCCAGCGCCTCGCGGGCCCGCGTAAAGCCCTGCGCGTCGTCCACCTGGGCAAGCTTTTTGCACAGGGAGACCGTGTATTTGACCACCCGCTCCACATCGTCCACGCAGATCAGCTTCATGCCCGTTCACCTCCTGTTCGGTTTCGCGTCTCCGGCGGCGTGGGGGATGCGAATGATCACCCGCGTCCCCTCGCCGACGGCGCTTTCGATGTCCAGCGTTCCGCCGCACAGCCTTTCCAGCCGCTCGCGCACGTTGGCGATGCCGATATGCCCGCCTTCCGCCAGGGCCTTTGTCGTATCGAAGCCCTTGCCGTTGTCCCGGACCACGATCTCATGGCCGCCCGACACGCGCCGCGTGGTGACGGTAACCACGCCTTCCTCGCGTATGCGCACCCCGTGCCGGATGGCGTTCTCCACCAGCGGCTGGATCGTCAGCGCCGGCAGCTTGAAATCCGCGTCCATGACATCAAAATCCACGCGGATATTGGGAAACATCGCCATCTCGATCTCCGCGTAGATGCGGGTGTGCTCGATCTCCTTTTCGACGGCTATCAGATTCGCGTCGTTCAGCGAATCCATGTTCTGGCGCAGATACCGGCTTAACTGCTCCACGACCCGGGGCGCCTTCTCCGGCTCCGTGGCGCACATGGCCTGGATGGTGGAGAGCGTATTGTACAGGAAGTGGGGCTGGATTTGGGAGATCATGATCTGGATCCGCTGCTCCGCCTGCAGGGCGTCCTCATGCTCCCGAACGAATTGCAGGTGCAGCCAGATGTAGTAAGCCACGCACCCGATCACCGCCGCGATGGTGAGGTAGGTGATGGGCTGGGGGAGCAAGCCCACATGGCCGTCCATCACGATTCCCCCGACGATCAGCAAAAGCACCAGCACAGGCACCCATGTCTCCGTGCGCCTTTGGAGTTTGAATACGCGAAGGGTCTGAACGATCCAATAGGCCAGCAGGATCGCGCTGGTCCAGAGGCATATGTTGCTAAGCTGCCCGCCATGGTAGTGGTTATCCGGGCTGATCCAAAAACAGACGCGGGAAAACAGCGCCGTGGCGTTGACTGCCGCGTTCACACCCGCCAGCGCCCACGCCCAGCCAAATCGCTTTCCCGGCTCGATGATGCGCAAAAACAGGATCAGCACCACGGGCCTGACGGCATAGCCGTAGATGGAGACCAGCGTCCGTGCCAGCCAGCGCACCTCGCCCTCCGCCAGCCGGTACTCAAAATAGTTCTGCGCCACCAGGCTGAACACCGCGATGATAATAAGCCGCATGGTCTTTCTAAGATCAGCGTGGATGTAGCGGTCAATATTGACGATAAAAGCCAGCAGTGCCAATAATATCAGCGCGGGGAGAACGCCCAGGGTCTCCGTATAGTTCCAAGAAATGAACGTCTTGAGCCTGTCGGCGGATTCGGCACAGGCCGAAACAAGAAACATCACGCAAATCACAGTAATGCATAACGCGGCTATCGCCTTCCCCGCATGGCTCGGATATGTACTCTTCATAGACTTCATTTAGGTGTTCTCCCGATTAACTTTGACAATTAGGTGCCAATCGATTTTCACTTCTGCTCGTATTTTACCACAGACCATTTTTCGTTTCAACAGGTTGTCTATCCATAATACCGTGACATTATCTATCCATAATTCCGTGACAACCGTGACAACCGTGACAACCTATACGATACCTCGGTAGCCTGTCACGGTTGTCTTATCATGGCCGTTCATCGGCCATGCTGTGAGCGAAGCGAACCAATGGAGCATTTGCTTGCAAATGCGGATTCGAGGGTATGGGGAGCGAAATCCCCATCAAGATTGCCAGTCAAGATAATTGCGAAAGCAATTTGTTTGACGTGGCGTATCTTGCTTTCGCAAAAGCGGAAGGTTGTCACGCTATACAGGCCTTCAGATAGCAATAAAGCCCTCCTTGAAGAGCCCGGAAAAACGTGACAACCATCTGCTTTATCCCATTTCCCGGTATAAACCCGTCCTATTTCCTGTCAGGCAGATAGTACTAAAAGTGATACTATGGAAGTACTACTCAGGGATGACTGTGATACTACTGTTGCTGGCCTGCATGGACAGGTAGTACTACTCGTTTAGAGGTTCGTACTAAAATCAGTATCAGGGTGATACTATATGCGCGCCAGGTTTTCCACATGAATCAGTCCTTTGTCTTCCCTGTGTCGGGCATATTCCACCAGCTTTCGCGTGTTGCCGATCCTGCCGGCGTCGTAGGCAATCAGATAATCGCAATGGCGAATCATGTATTGATTGGCTCGGACAATAGCAACTCTTCTTGGAGCGTGCTCCAGACCATCGGGATAGAGGGAACCGTCAAAGCCGGTTGGCAGTTCTAAGGGCTTGGTTGGATCGTAATATGGCAGCAGCAGCGTCAGCCTGATCTCAGGGTGGCGCTGTTTTGCTTCCATGATCGCCTGGGTTGCGAGGCTGTCAAAGCTGCCATACCGCCCGACGACGAATTCTGTTACGCCGTACTTGGCGATGTGTCGTTCCACTGCCTCCCGCAATTTGGGGAGGATTGAAGCTGGTGTGTCCCTATGTCCGATGAAAAAGCATATTGCCATATGAATCTCTCCGATAATCCAAGCCCATTTTCATCTCCATCAATAAGATATTATATCTCCTATTATGAGAGATTTCAAATCGTTTAATAGGAATTCTCATTTCTGTACAATATAGGAGAATACTTATTGAACAGGTGCATGGATATGGCAGATCAAAAGGAACATTATGAGTTCGACTTTATGCCCATAGGTCAGGCAATCAAGAAAGCCCGCGAAGCCAAAGGGATGACCCGTGAACAGCTCGCCGGGATCATTGGCTATGCCCCTCGTCATATCCAGGCCATCGAAAATGAAGGACAATACCCCAGCGTTGAACTGCTCGTACAGCTCGCTACGATGTTCGACATATCCTTGGATCAGTTTATCTTCCCGGAGCGCCCCGGTCACAAGAGCGATACACGAAGGCGTATCGACAGAATACTAGATACTCTGAATGAGCGTGATCTCATGGTCATAGAGGCCACGGCGAACAGCCTCAAGTCTTCCTGTGAGTAGGGCTATTTCCATAATGAATACTTATCAACATCGCGTTTCTAAGCGCGATGTTTTATGTTCTCTCCCTCTTGACTTTTGACAATCGGGTCGCTACAATCGCTTTACCATGCTAATGCGCATATCAAAGGAGGGAAAATCATGGAAATCACCTATACCCGCAAAGGCGACTATCTCTATCCCAATCTCGCGCTCGACCCAGCAGATCAGGTGGATGTCGGAAAGTACGGACGGATGCGTCGGCGCTATCTGCGCGAGCATCGGGAAGCCATGTACTGGGGTATGTTCGTCGAAGGCAACCTAACGAAACATCTGCTGGAAATCAACGACTCCGCGCAGGCACAGGTGGATCTGCCCGTCAAGCAACTTCTTAAGCAGCATCCCGCGCCAGACAGAGATGTGGACTTCCTCGCCTACGTCGGCCACATGAACAATCTGACCGCCATGGCAGAAGAAGCCGTACTCCGCGATTTGATCTACGCCTGATACCAAAAATAGACGAACCGGGGACGATGATTTCGCATCGTCCCCGGCATTTGCTTAGAATCCGCTCATGAAGTCGTCCGCGCTGCTCCAGTCTTCTTCTGGTTCTTCCTCCACAGGGTCTTCTGTCTGCACCGCTGCTGTTGCTGGAACCATAGCAGCAGGAGCCATCTGAAAGAGCCGCATCAACGATGCCATGCTGCCTATCGGTGATTCTTCGATTGCCTGGCGAATCTTCTCCTCGATCCTTTGCAGGAAAGCATCTTCTCTTTCCTTCTCTGGATCAGCTTCAACAGCGGTCTGCTCATCATACCTGCCGCTGCATTGGTTTATCGCCGCAATGATCGCCTGCGTATAGGAGCCAAACCTGTTCCGGCCTTCGCCTTGCAGGTACTCCAGCGCACGGCGATCCTCCTCCCTGTCCAGGTTGAAGCGGATTGTCGTCACAAAGGTGTTGCTCACGCCTGGCCACCCGCTTTGAGCTTTGCCTTCTCCAGATCGTGGCGTGCCCAGGCCTCGTAGCCAATCGCCGTGGCGTGGATGTCCTCGTTGAACGTCACCCTGTCGGGATCGAACTCACCAAAGTTCTTGATGAGGCACGCACCACCGCCCATGACATACAACCGCATGATCTCCGGGTTGTAGTCATGATCCCGGAGCCTGCGCATGATGCCCTCTGTGTAGGTAGTCGCGCTGTCCACGATCACATCCTGGATGCGCTGGCTGATGTCGGCTTTCTTGAAGCGCAGCACCTGCTCGATGACCGGCTCGTCCAGCTTCACATGGCACTTCTGCATCAGGTTTTCCCGAATGGCGATCATGCATTGGCGAGTGCCGTACTGCTCTGTGTAGCAGTCCTTGAGCATAGCCTTCCCATCGTTGATCCGCATCACGTTCATGGTGCCGTTGCCGATGTCGCACAGCATGTTCAGGCCCTGGAACCGCGTGGCGACGCTCGCCACTGCTGCGAAGCCCTGGGGGTACACGCTCGCGCCGGCGAACTCCACATGGTAGTCTGTGCCCTTGTAGTTGAAGTCCGCCGCTTCGTTCTGGAGCAGGTAGGCCTTGAAGTCGTCCCGCTGCTCCATCACCCAGGTCAGCGGAAGGCCCACCGCGAGATAAACCCTCGCTGAGGTGCGATTCTGGAGATACAACTCCCTGGCGATGGCCGCCAGCGTCAGAATGTAGTAGTCAGGATCGCTCATCTTATCGGGCACGAACTCCTTGTGCTCCTCGCCGATGACATAATACTTGCCGTTGTAGACGAGTAAATCACTGGTGAGGATAGGCTTCTTGTCGCAGGCAGTCACGCCGGTGCGGAAGCAGCAGTGGGCGGTCTTGATGTTGCCAAAGCCGTGATCGACGGCGATGACGGTGAAATCGTTTTTCTTGATGATGGTGTTCATAATGTTGTTCATAAATCCTCTCTTTCTGCCCTGTGGGCGGTAAAAATGTAATGGAATTGAGTTTGTGACGGCCTGCATGATAGGTATTTACAGGTCGTCACGGTTGTCATGGTTGTCACGCCGGAACGGGCTTTCGTTCATCGTTTGGACGCTCAAGCGTCAGCTTCACACCTCGCCCTTTGTGGGAACGATAGCGTTCATAGCGGATGTGGTAATCTGTTTTCAGCTGGTCGGCACAGACATTCAGTCTCATCGCCAACGAGATCGGGCTGGCGCTATACTGTATCTGCTTCGCAAGGGCTGTCACCGAACCTTCCCACTTGGGATTGTCCTCGGAGACAACTTTCGCCACTTCCTCCAGCAGCGGATCGGGCTCCTCCTCCCACAGCTCCGTTTCGGTGCTTTCCAGCTCCCACAACAAGGTCTTGGTGTCCCTCACAAGATGAAGCCGCTGATCCTGCTGGTCGCGTCCGGCGATGTCCAGCATGGCATCGTTGGCAGTGCGCTTCGCCTTCGTCAGCAGGAACGCACCGTCCGCCGCGCCCAGCAAGCCGTTGGTGCCGGAGATGGTATCAAACCTATCCTCTGACTGCTGTTTCCGGGTGTGGTGAACAATCATCAGGCATAGGTTCCGGCTATCTGTAAAATGCTTGAGCTGGCAGATGTCCTGATAGTCGCTGGAGTAGGTGTGGCCGTCACTGCTGCCGCGCACCTTTTGCAGGGTGTCCACGATGATGAGCCGCGTGTCAGGATGGTCTTCTACGAAACCTTCTAATAGGTCGATCAGGCCGTCGCCGAGGCTCGGTGCTTCGATGCCGAAGTATAAGTTCTTCGCCGTCTCCACGCCGAACATCTTGTAGAGCCGCTTCTGGAGGCGACCGTAATCGTCCTCCAACGCCAGATACAACACCGAACCTCGCTGCACCGGGAAGCCCCACATATCGGTGCCTGTACTGACGTGATACGCCAGCTGGGCCATGAGGAAACTCTTGCCCAGCTTCGGCGCACCTGCAAGGATGTACGTCCCCGGATACAGCAAACCGCCGATGATCGGCGGCCTGCTGGTGTACACCTGGTCGTAAAGATCGGTCATAGAGATAGTTTTCAGTTTGTTCTTCTCGCCCTTTACCGAATTAACGGTTTGGGTATTGACATCGCCAGCGCTATCGGCTATACTGGCATTGTGATTGGTGATTGGCTGCTCTCCCTCTGCTGCAACAGACGGATTCAGAGCAGTCCTTTCCTTTTCATGGATCATTCAATTCCTCCTTGTCTTGGTTTGTTTCTTCCATCATGCCCCGCATGATTGAGGTGATTTGCTCGACCCTATCAAGCAGTTCGTCGTCGATGAAGCGTTCCGCGCTGATATGCTGGAGATCATCGCAGATCGCCTCCATCTGAATCCGCAGCCCCTTGTAGACGCGAGGGTTGCCATTCACGATTACCTCACGCTGCAAGGCTCGCTGGATCAGGTAGTCCTGCTTGGGCAGGCCGGACATCTGGACGAAAGCGTCCAGTTGATTCGCCTCCTCCGGAGACATCCGAAACGCCACCGTCTTGCTGCGCCAACGGTTGTGATTGTCCATCGTTTTCGCCGTCATGGTCAAAAGCCTCCTTCCGCGCGCTTCATTTCCAGCCGCTGTACCATGTCCTTCTGCCGGGTCGGGAACAGATGCGCATAACGGTAAGTAATGTCGATGCTCTCATGTCCAACCCTCTCCGCAATCGCTACCGCCGAGAAGCCCATGTCGATCAACAGGCTGATGTGACTGTGGCGCAGGTCATGAATCCGAATCCGCTTCACGCCCGCCGCCTTCGCGCCGCGATCCATCTCATGGTGAAGATAGCTCTTGGACATATCGAAGATTCGATCGTCCGGTTTCACGCCGTAGAGGCTTTTCAGATAATCCCGGATCTCGTCCACCAGAAACGACGGCATCTCCACCACCCGAATGCTCTTCGGTGTCTTGGGATCGGTGATGACATCCCGCCCTTTGAGCCGCTGATACGACTTGGTGATGGACAGCGTGCCCTTCTCCAGATCGAAGTCTGCGGGCGTGAGCGCCAGCAACTCGCCCTCCCGGATGCCGCACCAATACAGCACCTCGAAGGCGTAGAAGGAGCGGGGCTTGTCCATCATCGCGGTAGCGAACTTCGCGTACTCTTCCCGCGTCCAGAACAGCATCTCCTGACGTTTCTCCGAACCCATGTTGCCCGCCGTCTGCGCCGGATTGGCGCGCAGGTTGTAGTACTTCACCGCGTGGTTGAAGATGGCACTCAGCTGGTTGTGCACGGTCTTCAGATAGGTGGAAGAGTACGGCTTGCCCTTGTCGTCCTTCGCGCTCATCAGCTCGTTCTGCCAGGCGATCACGTCGCGCGCCTGAATCTCGCTCAGCTTCCTGTCTTTGAAGTAGGGCAGAATCTTCGTGTTGATGATGTGCTCCTTCGTCAGCCAGGTGTTCTCCCGCAGCCTGTCCTTGCGGTCAGCGATGTATTGCTCTACAAACTTGTCGAACCGCATATCGGTGTCCGCTGCCCGTTGGAGCAGGAACTGCCGTTCCCAGTCCTGTGCCGCTTTCTTGGTCTCGAAGCCGCGCTTCATCTTCTTTTTGCGCTCGCCGTTCCAGTCCTCGAAATAGAAAGCGCAGTACCAGTTGTTCCTTGTTTCGTCCTTGTAGGCCGGCATTTAATCATCTCCCTTCTTGTCAGCCAGTCCATACATATGTTCCTTGTAATACTGTCGGCTCACACGCCCATTGACCGTCGCGTAGCCCTTGGCGCGAAGCTCCTCGTTCCACTGGCGAATCATCTTGTAGGCTTTCGCCTTGGAGATCTCCAGCTCCTGAGCCAACTCCTCTGCCCGGATGAAAACCGCATTTGACATTTACACACCCCCTTTCCTTTGAATAATGCTTGCCGTTCTCCCTGTACCGGTTCCCGGCGGGTGTGCCCTGTGCGGCTCCTTTCCCGTTCCCTTGTGAGGCGCTCGCTCCTTTCCAGAAGGTCGTCGCGGTTTGTTCCAGTACAGACGGTCATTTTGTTTAGACTTATCTTTATTTGTATAAGTCATGTATATCTTACTACCTTTCTCTCTAAAAAGCAAGCGATTTTGCTATTGATTTCACAATTTAATAAACAATTAAATTTATGTTCTTGTTTTTCACTTATCGCTGTGCTATACTGTCTTTAATGATCGCAAGGAATTATCAAGGAGGTCATCCCCATGGCATTTGGAAAGCGCATCAAGCTATTCCGCACCCTACGCGGCATGAAGCAACGACAGGTCGGCGAAATCCTCGGCTTCAACGGCGCGGCCACGGAAGTCCGCATGGCACAGTATGAGGCGGAAGCCCGCGAGCCGAAAGCAGCGCTCGTGGAGCAGATGGCCCAAATCTTCAAGGTCAACCCGAAGGCAATTACTGTGCCGGAGATCGACACCTATGACGGCCTTATGCACACCTTCTTCGCGCTGGAGGATATGTATGGTCTCAAGATCGCGGAGATCGACGGCGAGCTGTGCTTGCACCTCGACCGCACGCTCAACCCCGACATGAACCTGCTCGATCTCCTTGAGCTCTGGCACAAGCAGTCCATGCGCCTCGCCAACG
Source organism: uncultured Eubacteriales bacterium (assembly GCA_902785105.1). Lineage (GTDB taxonomy): Bacteria > Bacillota > Clostridia > Christensenellales > Aristaeellaceae > UBA2862. The sequence continues at coordinate 49,319 of CACZXF010000003.1, forward strand.
GGATGATCACCAGGCAGGACTACGACGAGTGGCGCTACAACTACCCCGCCAGCCAGGCCGCATTGGAGCAGGCGGCCCGCGACAAGCGGCGCAAGAATAAATCGAGCAATAGTGACGAGTGAGCATCCTACAAACCTCCTGAAACATATAAAAAGTCCTCTGGAAAACATCTTGTCGTTTTCCAGAGGACAACTTTTGTATTATCCTACAGAATAATGAGAATCCGGAAAATAGTATCAAAACAGTATCATCCGGTTGTCATACCCCTCGAAAAGCCCGTGTTTTCAGGCATTTTCGAGGATTGTACCTTATTCCCACTCAATGCTGGCGGGCGGCTTGGAGGTCACGTCCAGCACCACGCGGCTGGCGTGGGGCACCTCGTTGACGATGCGCTCGGAGACCCGGGCAATGAGGTCATAGGGCAGCCGCGCCCAATCCGCCGTCATGAAGTCGTCGGTGGTGACGGCGCGCAGGGCGATGGTGTAATCATACGTGCGCTCGTCGCCCATCACGCCCACGGAATGGACGCCGGTCAGCACCGTGAAGTACTGATTGACCTGCCCGGTGAGGCCGGCTCTGGCGATCTCCTCCCGGAAGATGGCGTCGCTCTCCCGGACGATGTCGGCCTTTTCCGCCGTCACCTCGCCGATGATGCGTATGGCCAGGCCGGGGCCGGGGAAGGGCTGACGCCAGACCAGATCATGAGGCAGGCCAAGCGCCTCGCCCAGGGCGCGCACCTCGTCCTTGAACAGCATCCGCAGCGGCTCGATGAGCTCGGTGAAGCCCAGCTCCTTCGGCAGGCCGCCCACGTTGTGGTGGCTCTTGATCACCGCGGTGCTGGTGCCCTGACCGCTCTCGATGACGTCCGGGTAGATGGTGCCCTGGGCGAAGTAGTCCAATTTGCCCAGGTCCTTTGCGGTGTCCTTGAAAACCTCGATGAAGTCCCGCCCGATGATCTTGCGCTTCTGCTCGGGTTCGATGACGCCCCTGAGGTCATTGAAAAACCGTCCGGCGGCGTCCACGCGGACGAACCGCACTGGGAACAGCTCGCTGAACACGCGGCAAACCTGCTTGCTCTCGCCCTTGCGCAGCAGGCCGTGATCGACAAACACGCAGGTCAGCCGGCTACCGATGGCCCGGTGGATCAGCGCCGCCGCCACGGAGGAATCCACGCCACCGGACAGCGCCAGCAGCACCGTGCCGTTGTCGCCGACGATCTCCCGTATCTGCCGGATGGCCGTTTCGGCATAGGCGTCCATCGTCCAGTCGCCGGCGCAGCCGCATATGCGCAGCACAAAGTTCTCGATGATTTGCCGGCCCTCGTCGGAGTGGGTCACCTCGGGATGGAACTGCACCCCGTAGACGCGCCGCTCCTCGCAGGCCATGGCGGCGACGGGGCAGTTGTCCGTCTCCGCGATGACCTGGAAGCCGGGCGGGCAGGCGCGGACCTGCCAGGTGTGGCTCATCCAGCAGGCGGATTCAGGGGACAGGCCCTCCAGCAGGCCGTCGCGGGCCTTCATGTGAACGGTCACTCGCCCGTATTCCCGCTCCGCCGCCCGCTCCACGCTGCCGCCCAGCAGCGCGGCGGTCAACTGCATACCGTAGCAGATGCCCAACACCGGCACGCCGAGGGTGTAGACGGCCGGGTCACAGCGGGGCGCGTCCGGGTCGGTGACGCTGGCGGGTCCGCCCGAAAGTATGATGCCCCTCGGCTGACGGGCCTGTATGTCCTCCGCGGAGACGCTCCACGGCACGACCTCCGAATAGACGTGACATTCCCGCACCCGCCGGGCGATCAACTGAGTATACTGCCCGCCAAAGTCCAGTATGAGAATCTTCTGCTGATTTGCCATATGCACGCTCCTCGCTATTCTACCGTCTACCCGATCTGAAGCATCCATGCCTGACCGAGACATCCTCGCCTGTACAATTTATGATATTTGTATCACGATAAACAGGGATGTGTCTGGGAGACGTATCTCCCCTACAAATTCCAATTTGTCAGTGTCAACCGACCAATTGCCATTCTCCTTCTATTTTCGCACAAAATCAAGCCGAAATCAAGCTAAAAGCCAGAGTAATAATAATCAAATCACTTGTGGTTTTTTCCCGTTCCTTTCGGCATTTTCACGCGACCTAAAGCGCTATCTCCTCCAAAACTCTGGGCACCCTGCACGTCATCTGATATTTTGCATCAAGGTAATCGGCAAACGCTTCCGGATCGCCTGGATTGTCCGCGAACATGTCCCAATGGCCGGGGATGACGAGGCGGGGCCTGAGGGCTCCGGCCAGGTCCGCGGCCTCCTGGAAGGTCATGTTGCCGATACAGTTTCTTCTGTAGCGCGCGCCATCCCTGCCGTTGATGGGAAGCAGGGCCGCGTCTATGGGTCCAAAAGCTTGCAGCGTCGGAAGCATACCCTCATAGCGCAGGGTGTCCCCCGCGTGATAGAGGCGAACACCGGAACCTTCTATAATATATTGCAGGCACGGGCAGCGCCCCTGCTCATCCTTCTCCAGAAACTCATGGGCGGCGGGAATGGCGTGAATGGTCACATTTCCGAGGGTCACATGCTCCCCCGCGTCGATGGGTATCTGACGCGCCGGGGCAATGCCGTCCTCCGTCACGGTATGGACGTGCGCGGCAGGAAACACAAAGCTGGCGTTGGGACAGGTCTTGGCCCAGATTCTCCAGGCCCCGTGGTCGATGTGGTCCACATGATCGTGGGTGCCGATGATGAAATCCACATCGCTGATCTTTTCCGGTGGGATCGGCACGGGGGTCTGCCTGTCAAGGATGTCGGAAGCAAAATAGTCGATAAGAAGGGCAACGCCGCCAATTCTGACCATCAATCCCATCTGGCCCAGCCAGGTTATCGTGGCTTTTTCATTCTTCATTGTCTCTCTCCCTTTCGCCTGTCTCCTCTTTTTCCATATCTTTCAGGCAACTCTCCGGCTGTCCATTACTCTAAGCTATTGTAACACAAAACCGGGAAACTGGCAATTCTGCGGCGCTTATTTCATCCCTGTTTGTGTCGGCATGTGGATCAGTATGAGTGGCAAGAATTCTGAACGTGCGCAGCAACGTTCGAGACATTTTTACAGCGAAGGATAAAACAAAAAAGCCCCATTTATCAGCAACATAATACAATGTACTGATAAATGGGAAAATACCATTTATTTACTTTTTCCTGGCGTTCTTCCGCATATCCAGCACGACGGAGCCAATGATGATGCAGCCCTTGACGATGTTGGTCATGTTGTCATCGACCTTCAGCATGACGAGGCCGTTGTTGACGACGCCGAGGATGAGGATGCCCGCCAGCACGCCGGAGACGCGGCAGATGCCGCCGGTGTGGGAGGTACCGCCGATGGTAGCGGCGGCGACGGCGTCCAGCTCGTAGCTCAAGCCGGTATTGGCCGGGTCAGCGGAACCGGCGCGGCCCGCCAGCAGGATGGCGCCCACCGCGGCGCAGAAGGAGGACCAGGCGTAGATGCCGACCAGGGTCTTCTCGACGTTAATGCCGGCCACGCGGGCGGCCTGATCATTGCCGCCGACGGCAAACACGTTCTTGCCGAAGCGGGTCTGCGTCAGCAGGAACGCCGCCAATGCGTACATGATGATGAACACGATGATGATGACCGGGAAGCCGCCGATCTTGCCGTGGCCCAGGAAGCGATAGGCCTCAGAGAGCTTGGAAACGGGGCGGTCGGTGTAGATCTTCGCGCAGGCGCGGCAGATGAGCTGGGCGCCCAGGGTGGCGATGAAGGGGGGGATCTTGGTGTAGGCAATCAAAGCGCCATAGGCCGCGCCGATGAGCGCGCCGAACACCAGCGCCACGATGATGACCAGCGGCGCGGGCAGGGGGCCGAAGCTCAGCAGGCGGTTGGCGTAATCGGCATTCTGCACCAGGGAGGCGGAGACTACGGCCACCAGCGCGGCGGACGCGCCGACGGTCAGGTCGATGCCGCGGGAGCAGATGGCGAACATCATGCCGAAGGCCATGATGCCGCGCACAGCCTCGCCCTGGATCAGCGTGATCATGTTATTGAAGGACAGGAACTTCGGCTGTGCGATGCTGACCAGAGCGATCAGACCAATCAGTACCAGCCAGATCGAGTTCTGGCTAAGGAACTTCTTTTTGTCGAAAGTTTTCTGCATGATGTTAACCTTCTTTCTTCGACGGGTCGTAGGGAGTATCGCTGGTGGCGTATTCGAGGATCAGCTCGGAGGAGAAGTCCTTGCGGTCCACGATGGCGGTCATGATGCCCTCGTGCATGACGATGATGCGGTCGGACATGCCCATGACCTCGGGCATTTCGCTGGAGATCAGTATGATGGCCTTGCCCTCGCCCGCCAGGCGGGTGATGAGGGAGTGGATTTCCGCCTTCGCGCCGACGTCGATGCCGCGGGTGGGCTCGTCGACGATGAGGATATCGGGATTGGTCAGCAGCCAGCGGCCGACCAGCACCTTCTGCTGATTGCCGCCGGACAGGTTCTGGATGGGCGTCTCAATGTTCGGCGTCTTGATGTTCAGCTTGTCCACATAGTCCGTGGTATCGGTGCGCATCTTGCCGTGGTTCAGCGGGAAGCCGTATTCCTTCATGTTGGCGATGGCGGTGTTGTCCGTGATGCTCAGCAGGCCCAGTATGCCCTGGCCGCGGCGGTCCTCGGTCAACAGCGCGATGCCGTTGGCGATGGCGTCCTCGGGGGACTTGATGTTCAGTTCCTTGCCGTCTTTATAGATCTTGCCGCCCGTGCGTGTGCGCAGGCCGAAGATGGCTTCGGCGGTCTCCGTGCGGCCCGCGCCGACCAGACCGGCCATGCCCAGTATCTCGCCCTTGTGGAGCTCGAAGCTGACGTTCTTCACGGCCTTGCCGGCGGAGAGGTTTTCGACTTTCAAAACGGTCTCGCCGATGGGACATTCGATCTTCGGGAACATCTCGGTGACCTCGCGGCCCACCATCAGGGTGATGAGCTTGTCGACGGTCAGGTTCTTCGCCTCGTCGGTGGCGACGTATTCGCCATCGCGGAAGACGGTGATGTCGTCGGAGATTCGGAAGATCTCGTCCATCTTGTGGGAGATGTAGATGACGGCCACGTTGCGGGCCTTCAGGTCCTCGATGATCTTGAACAGATGCTCGACCTCGGTCTCCGTAAGAGACGAAGTAGGCTCGTCCATGATGATGATCTTGCTGTCGTAGGAGACGGCCTTGGCGATCTCGACCATCTGCATCTTGGCGACGGTCAGATTGCCCATCTTTTCATCCGGGTTGACGTCCAGGCCCAGCTTTTCAAACAGCTTGTAGCTGTCCTCGCGCATCTTCTTGTGGTCCACCCGGAAGAAGCTCTTGGTGGGCACGCGGCCCAGCCACAGATTCTCCGCCACGGACCTCTCGGGTACCGGCGAGAGCTCCTGATGGATCATGGAGATGCCGGAGTTCAGCGCCTCCTGAGTGGTCTTGAAGTTGACTTCCTTGCCGTCGAATATGATGCGGCCCGACGTCGGCGGATGGATGCCGATCAGGCACTTCATCAGGGTCGATTTGCCCGCGCCGTTTTCCCCCATCAGCGTGTGCACCTTGCCCGGCCTGACCTTGAGCTGCACGCCCTTCAGAGCGCGGACGCCCGGGAATTCCTTCACGATGTCTATCATTTCAAGGATGTATTCCTGGCTCACCGTTGCTTCACCCCTTTGTTTGTCAGTGGCAGCGGCGCGGTTCCTGGTTCATGTGCAAATTGACAATTGAAAATTGAAAATCACCTGGGATTGCGTGCCGTTCATCTTCAATTTTCCATTTTCAATTGTCAATTCATCCCGCCGTGGGAACCGCCGCTGCTTTTTTAAGAAGGAAAGGGGCACTTTGACATGCCCCTTTCTGTGTTATGCGGCGATGGATTACTTGTTCTCGTAGTCAGCCACGTTCTCGGGATAGACAGGCTCGAAGGGAACCCACACGATGTAGGGATTCTCGGAGTCGACCTCGAAGGTGGTGCCGTCGTTGAAGGCCTTGCCCTCAACCATGTTGGCGGCGGCCATCAGAGCGCCCTTGCCCTGGCCCTTGGGGTCCTGGAAAACGGTCATGGCGAGCTCGCCTTCCTTGACAGCCTCAACGCCGTCCACGGTGGCGTCGATGCCGACGATCGGCACAGCCTTGGGGTCCAGGCCGGCGTCCTTCAGAGCCTCGATGGCGCCCAGAGCCATGGCGTCGTTGTTGGCGATGATGCAGTCATACTCGGTGGTGCCCACCAGGGGAGCGATCATGTCCATGGCGGTGGCGCGGTCGTAATCAGCGACCAGGGGAGCCGCGGCCTCGGAGATGGTCAGGCCGCCGTCCTGCATGTGCTGCAGCACGGAAGCGGTGCGCTGGGTGGTGTGGACCAGGCCCAAGGTGCCGGAGAGCAGGATGTACTTGACATCGGTCTGGCCCTTCTCATTGAAGTACTTGGCCAGGAAGTCGCCCTGGTAGCCGCCGGACTGCATCTCGTTGGAGCCAACGTAGGCCACGTTGTCGCCCAGGATGGAGGTGTCGGCGGGGCAGCGGTTGACGAATACGACCTTCATGTCGCCAGCGGCCTCGATGCACTCGGCAGCGGTCTCGGTGTCAACCAGGTTGATGATGACGGCGTCCTCGCCGGCGTTCTTGGCGGCTTCGATGAACTGCAGGACCTTGGCGGAGTCGTTCTGGGCGTCCTGGGCAGACAGCTCGATGCCCAGCTCGGTGGCGGCGTCGGAGGCGGCGCGCTCCAGCGTGCTCAGGAACTCGTCACGGGAGGACATGATGATCGTCATCTTGTAGCCCTCGGCCAGGCAGGCCACGGAGGACAGCACCATTGCTACGACCAGCAGACACATCAGGATCTTCTTCATTGTTGTTTCCCCTTTCTTTTTGTGAGATATGCCCGGGCGCGCCCCGCGCCCTTCATCCGCCGCTTTCCGCGGCGGCAATGAACCCAATCGTCCGCGATGTGTCAATTTCTAACATAGAATTTCGCGGAATTTAATTATGTATACATGATAACACAATCATAAGCCTGATTTATACGCGATGTGTGACCAATCATACCCCCTTTAATACATTTTTACCTTACGGGCAAAGATGTTTCGTCTTCTAAAACGTTTAACATGCCAAAATTCATATATTATCAATCAAATAACATGTATTTTTTGGCTTTGTGAAATGCCATAATATATTATGAAGCAAAGCAATATAACCTGATTTTGCCAGCCCCGGAATTGTCACCCAAAATCACCGGTTCATCGAGCCTTCCGGACCGCTTTTCCCGATGTTAAGATATATATATTTTTGCCCCCGCGGCCATAATATAGCAGCTTCCCTCTCCACCCCCTTCCGAAAGGAGCGTCAGCCATGATTGATTTGGGACATCCCAGCTACGCCCATGAGTTTGAACTGACATTGAACGGCTTCGGCAAGACGGAAATCCACAACCACGCGCGGCTGGACATCATCTACATGCTGGCAGGCAGCGCGGGCATCGAGACAGCCTACCACACCTACAAGCTGGACGCCACGGACTACTGCGCGCTGAACGTGATGGAGCTGTACCACGTCACCTACTCCGAAAACGCCCAGGCGCTGTGCCTGTCCATCGCGGCGGGGATGCTGGGGCAGTCGGAGAACCGGGTAGACTTCTGCTCCAACAGCGTCAACGTCTCCGCCGCCGACGCCTCCAGCCTGCGCACCTACATCGCCCGGGCCTTCCAGCTCTACTACCGGGACGCGGAGCGCAACCGCTTTGGCATCTACAGCTGCGTCTACAGCATCATTGATATACTGTTCCGGTATTATGCGGTGCCGGACTATTCGGCGTCCTCGGGGCGGGAGAAGTTCGAGGTGTTGGAGCAGATGCTTCGATATATCCAGGAGAACAGCGGGCAGAATTTGCAGCTCAGCGACCTGGCGGGAAAGTTTTATCTTTCCGTGGGCCACGTCTCCCGCATGTTCCAGCGGCACCTGCACACCACCTTCACCAACTACCTGCGGGAGGTGCGGCTCAACAACGCCTACGATCTGCTGCTGAACACCAACCAGTCCGTCACGGAAATCGCCATAAGCTGCGGCTTCGGCTCCACCAACCGGCTCATTGAAGTTTTCAGCAAGAAGTACAACGTTACCCCCGGCAAGTTCCGCAAGCGCCGCCACGAGAGCGAGGCCATGCCCCGGCTCCAGGAGCAGACGCGGCTGTTCGACGACCTGCTGAAATACGTGGCCGAGGCCCCGCGCCCCACGCCCACGGCGCGGCAGGTGGAGCGCGTCCACTTCGACGTCGCCCACCCCCAGAATGGCAGGCTCAAGGAGATGGGCTTCTTCAAGCTCATCAACGTGGGCTGGGCCAAGGAGCTTTTATACAAGCCGGTGCAGGAGCAGCTTCGCTTCTGTCAGGAGAAGATCGGCTTTGAGTACGTCCGCTTCCACGGCATGTTCGACGAGGACATGATGGTCTATCAGGAGGACAGCCTGGGCCGTCCCGTCTACAACTTCACCTATCTGGACATGGTGTATGACTTCATACTCTCCCTCGGCTTCAAGCCCTATGTGGAATTCAGCTACTTCCCCAAGGCGCTGGCCGCGGACCAGCGGGCGGAGCAGGGGCACGGCAGCTATCTCTACGGCATGCCCAATTCCATGGAGAAGTGGCGGGAGCTGGTGCGGACCACCACCATACACTTTGTGGAGCGCTACGGGGTGAAAAACGTCCGGAAGTGGATGTTCCGCGCCGGCGAGGGCCACAACATCTACTATCGACGCATGGACATCGAGGACTTCCTGCTGCTGTACGCGGAGACCATGCGGGCAGTCAAGTCCGTGGACCCGCAGTTCCAGTTCGGCGGCATGAACCTGGACATCGGCATGTTCGAGCTCAACACCGGTTTCAGCGCCGATGTTTTCCTGAAATACTGTATACAGCACGACTGCCTGCCGGACTTCCACTCCTTCCAGTGCTTCCACAACGACTACGGCACGGACTACCAGAGCATGCTCCACGCCGTTTCCAGCCACGGCACCGAGCCGGCCACGCTCTCCGCCGATGAGAACTACCTGGCCAACCATATGAAGACCCTGCGCCGCCAGCTCCGCAAGCTGGACGAACGAAGCCGGCCCATCTTCCTGGACACCTGGAACGCCTCCATCTGGCAGCGCGACCTGCGCAGCGATACCTGCTTCAAGTCCGCGTTCATCTTCAAAAACATGCTGGAAAACGTGGACAACCTGTCTGGCTTCGGCTACTGGAACCTCAGCGACATGTTTGAGGAGGTCCACGCCTCCGCCCAGCTCTTCCACGGCGGCTACGGCCTGATGACCTACAACGGCATCCCCAAGGCCAGCTTCTACGCCTTCGCGCTTCTAAAGCACCTGGGCAACTGCTTCGTCCAGCGGGGCGACGGCTACTTCATCACCTGCTCCACTTACGGCGAGGTGCAGGTCGCGCTGTACAACTACTGTCACTATGACACCCTGGGCCGCCAGCACATATTCGTCGAAGGCAACGCCGCCAACCCCTACGAGATGTTCCAGAACGCACGCTCCCGGCAGTTTGACATCGAATTGAAGCTGCCCGACGGAGACTACACCCTGGAGAAGCGGGTCATCGCTCGCCGTGGCAACTGGGGCTCGGCCTACGACCTGTGGGTCAACATGGGCTCCCCGGAAAGCCTCACCCCGCAGCAGGTGGAATATTTGAAGAATCGCGCCCAGCCGCAGTACAACATCCGCCGCGTCACCGCAAAGGACGGGCTGGTGCTCAATGAGGTCCTCGACCCTCACGACGTCTGCGTCATCGTCATCAGACCCATGCCAAATCATTATCCGGTATATGATTGAATACCTGTGCGCGAATAGTCATATTTTGAAGGACTGTTAATCCATATATTTTGATTAATCATCATCATTTCTTGATAATTGCCGCCTGCTTTCGCCAAACTCCCCCGACATCAGGCGAGGCAGGCGGCAATTTTGGCGAGTATCGGTGTATTCACAAAGTGACTAAAAAGTTATAATAGGATTAACAGCAAAACTGCAAGGAGGCAAAGCCTATGACTTCCAAGGAACGGGTAAGAGCCGCGTTTGAACATCGCCAGCCGGACAAGGTGCCGGTGGACTTCGGCGGCACCAGCACTTCTATGATCAACTGCCAGGTGACGGCGCAGCTTCGCGACTATTTCGGCCTCGAAAAGCGCCCCCCGAAGATCAATGACATGTCCACCATGACGGCCTACACCGAGCCCGACCTGGCGGAGGCCATGGGCGTGGACATCCAGCAGCTCTACAACTACGGCGACACCTACGGCCACATCAACACCGAGTGGAAGGAATGGGAGTATCACGGCACCCCCATCCTCATCCCCAAGAACTGCACGCTGCATGACGACGGCAAGGGCGGCTATTATGTCTATCCCGAAGGCGACGACACCGTCGCGCCCAGCGGCCACATGCCCGCCGGCGGCTTCTACTTCGACAACCTGACCCGCTCCCCCGAGTTCGACGAGGACGAGGCCAATCCCGAGGACAACGCCGAGGACTACATGCCCGTCTCCGACGACCAGATCGCCTATCACAAGAAGGTTCTGGAGGACACCCGGCATCTGAACAAGTGGGTCAGCGTGGGTCCCGCCTACATGGGCGCGGGCGACGCCAACAACATCCCCGGCCCCAACATCAAGCATCCCAAGGGCATCCGCGACATCTCCGAGTGGTACACCGCTCCCCTGCTCTATCCCGAGTACGTCGAAGAAGTCTTTGAGCTGGGCGCCGAGCGCACCATCGCCAACCTCAAGCGCTACTGGGACGCCTTCGGCTCCGACATCGACATGATCACTGTCTGCGGCACCGACTTCGGCACCCAGCGCGGCCCCTTCATGTCCGTGGACACCTTCAAGGAGTTCTATCTGCCCTACTATAAGAAGATCAACCACTGGATCCACACCAACACCACCTGGAAGACCTACAAGCACTGCTGCGGCGGCATCTTCCCGCTGATCCCCTACTTCATCGAGTCCGAGTTCGACGCGCTGAACCCCGTGCAGTGCTCCGCCGAGGGCATGGACCCCAAGGCCCTCAAGAGCACCTACGGCAAGGACATCGTGTTCTGGGGCGGCGGCGTCGACACCCAGCACGTCCTGCCCTTCGGCACGCCCGAGGAGGTCAAGAAGCAGGTGCTGGAGCGCCTGGAGATCTTCTCCAAGGATGGCGGCTATGTCATCAACACCATCCACAACATCCAGGCCAACACCCCCATCCCCAACATCATCGCCATGCTGGACGCCATCAAGGAGTTCAACGGGGACAAATAATAAGAATTACAACCTGAAATATAAGGAGGTCTTCCCATGAAAATCGGTTTCAACGAGGCAAACGATCGTTTTTGCAAGAATCATTCCGTGATGAAGGACCTGGAGTTCTGCGAAAAGTACGGCTTTGACTACATCGACATTCAGTCCGAGTGCCTGGACCGCGACCTGGAAAAGGGCGTCGTGACCGTCGAGGAGCTGGGCGAGTGGTTCAAGAACCATCACCTCAAAATGCTGTCCTACAACGCGCTGTGCTTCTTCAACATGAAGCCCACCCAGGCCGAGAAGGACGCCGTCATGGCCGAGCTGGACGAGATCATCCGCCGCTGCAACATTCTGGGCTGCAAGATGATCGTGGTCGTGCCCTCCCAGGACATGAAGGCCAAGGGCCTGAAGCCCTCCCGCCAGGAGATCCGCGAGGACGCCGTGGCCGTCATCCGCGAGATGCTCAAGAAGACCGAGCCCTATGGCATCAAGCTCTCCATCGAATTCTGCGGCGCACCCGATATGACCATCAACCGCTTTGACGACGCCTATGCCATCGTCAAGGAGGTCAATCATCCCCTGGTCGGCGTGACCCTGGACCAGTTCCACTTCCACGCCATGGCTTCCAGCTGGGATGAGCTGGAGAAGGCCGACGGCAGCAAGATCTTCGTGTGGCACGTGAACGGCTCCGAGGATGTGCCCTGCGGCGCGTACTATAACAACGATGAGATCCGCATGTGGATGGACGGCGAGGGCGACTGCCTGCCCCATGCCCGCTATGCCGAAACCCTGAAGAAGATCGGCTTCACCGGCGGCCCCACCATCGAGATCTTCCGTCCCGAATACTATGAGATGGACCAGGAGGAGAACGTGAAGAAGTCCGCCGAGGTCACCAAGGCCTTCGTCGAGAAGTACTGCAAATAATTTAATACTATCCCTGTAGGGGCGGCGTTTCGCCGCCCGCCCTTTAAAAAACGATCATCGAGAGTGAGGAATATATTATGAATGAAGTACGCATCGGTATGCTGGGCTTTGGCCGCATCGGCCGCCTGCACGCCGCCAATCTGGCCCATTCCGTGAAGGGCGCGAAGCTGGTCGCCGTGGCGGACCCCTATCTGAACGATGACGGCATCGCCTGCTGCAAGGCTCTGGGCGTGGAGCGCTGGGGCAAGGACGA
>CACZXF010000004.1 GCA_902785105.1 uncultured Eubacteriales bacterium
GGCCATGGCATTTCTACCCCCTGTAGGTTATCTGGAAGTAGTATACCATATATGGTAATTATATGCAATATGCTTAAATTATTTCGTGACTATTCCTTATAGTTTAGCGAGCTTCTAATCAAATATCGTCTGCCATTCCGGGTCGGCAGCGGCGCGGAAGGAGAGGTCGATGTGCTCCAATGTGGTCTTGCCCTCGTTGATCGTGGGCAAAGCGTCGCGGGAAAACCAGCCGCAGGCGACGGTTTCGGTGTTCGGGATAAAATCACCGGAGACATGGTCGCACAGCACCAGTATGGAGCATATCTCATGGGCATGACGCACGGGATGGTGGCGGTTGCGATCCTCCAGGGCGATGAGCCGCCGGGCCTCTACTGTCATGCCCGCCTCCTCATAAACCTCCTTGACGGTGTTGCGGCGGACGCTGAGGTTGTAATCCACCCAGCCACCGGGCATCACCCATAGGCCGTCGCGCTCCTGTACCAGCAGTATCTTATCATTCTGAAATACTGCTGCCCTCGTTTCTAGCTTCGGCGTCTGATAGCCGTCGCCGGAACAGAAGTAGTCCTTCACCTGCTGAAGCGGCAATTCCGTGATTTCCGCCATCATCTCCGCCGATATTTCGCGGATGCGCTGGAAGCGCTCGATGTCGTAGACATCCTTGCAGTAGGCCAGCGCACATTGTGATATATCCTGCAATTCTTTGGCCCATTCGAGCCAGCGGTTCTTGTCCATGTTCCCTCTCCCCCATTTTCATGTATTTACAGAAAGAATCCGAAAAAGCCGATGCGCAGCAGGGCTATGATGAAGCGGAAGAGCATCAGGCCGCCGATGATGCGGAATATGCCGCGGAAGGGATTGACGACGGCCCGATTCTGGTTGTAGTTTTGCTGCCATGTCGTCCAGGGATTTTCATCCGCCGCGTCGGTATTGTAAGTGTAGACGCGCCAACCATTTTGGCGATAGGTCCGGTTGGCGTAGCCGGTGTAATCGCCGTAGGTGGAGCGCTGAGGCTCAGGCCGGGCGTGATATTTGCCCGGATTACTGAGCATGTCGTAAGCCTCGTTGATCTGCTGCATCTTCTCTGTGGCCGTGGGGTCATTGGGATGCAGGTCGGGATGATACTGCTTGGCGAGCCTGCGATAGGCGCGTTTGATCTCCTCAGCGGAAGCGCCCTCGGAGACGCCTAAAACCTCATAGGGATTGCGAATCATATGTAAACCCTCCTTTTGGGAGTCCTCATGCCTTTTTCTTAAAGCTGTGGCCGCACCTGGAGCAGGTGACGGTCTTTTCGCCGATGCCCCGCGGCATACGCAGGCGGGATTTGCAGTTGGGGCAGCGATAGTATTTATATTTGCGGATATTTTTGAGACGCGTGAACCCCTGCCCGAGTTCCGTCCGGCATTTTTGCAGGAGCTCTGTGAAGCGCCGATTTTCTTCATGCCGCTTTGCGACGTTGTGAGAGAGCATCCTGTAAAACGCCCACAGATACAGCGCCGCCGAGAGCAGCGTCAGCGCCTGAAGTCTCAACAGCCGCCCCAAAAGCACCAGTATCAGCGCCGCTATGATGATGGTCAGTCCCAGATTGTCCGCGCCATTGCAGCGGCGGAGCCAGTGCATCGCTTTATCTGCCTCGCTTTTAAGCACCGCCTTCATCTTATTGAGCATTATCCCTCAGCTCCCTTAAAACAAGATTGAATAATTGTCTTTCTTTGATGTTTATGAAAGCATTATGCCATAGGAATAACAACTGAATATAAACTTGTTTTATAGCTCGCAGCGCTGGACAACGATCCTCAAAAGTGCTATAATTGTTATACTGGGATTAATGTGTGTTATAATTCGTATCCCACTATTTCAGAAGAGGAAAGCCGCATGGATAAATATAGACTCGCGTTCTTCACGGCGGATTGGAATTATGAGCTGGTGGAGACCACGCTGTATGGCCTGAAGCGCTTTGTGGACGAACACGAGAATGTCAGCATATGCGTGTTCGACTGCTTCGGCAAGGACGAGGGCACCGAGAAGGACAAAAGCGAATATAACATATTCAACCTCGCGGATCTAAAGCAGTTCGATGGGCTCATCGTGCAGGGCAATCAGATCGTGCTGGGATCCGTTCGAGAGGAGATCTCCCGGCGCGTCGTCACTTCGGGGATTCCCGCCGTGAGCATCGACTGCCCCATGAAAGGGTGCGCGCTGATCAACATCGACAATGAGAAGGCGCAGTATGAAATCACCGCCCACGTGATTCAGCGGCATGAGGTGCGGCGACTGGTTTACCTGACGGGCATCATGGATAATGGCTGTCCGGAGGGTCAACAGCGCATGGACGGCTTTCTGTCCGCCTGCCGGGATAACGACATTGCCGAGTCGGACATCGAGGTCATACCGTGCAGTTGGCGCACCAGCGACGGCGCGGAAACAGTGGAGCGCTGGCTCGCCTCCGGGAAGCCGCTGCCGGACGCCTTCATCTGCGGAAACGACGAAATGGCTCTGGGCATGATGGAGCGCCTGGAGGATCACGGCTTCGCGATCCCACGGGATGTCATCGTCACCGGCTTTGACAACATCTCCAGCGCCGAGCTCTCCACCCCCCGGCTCTCCACCATCAACCGGGATTACGAGCAGTTGATCTATCTGGCTGCCGAAACGGTGATCAATCGCATCGAGGGGCGGGACCACCGGGATGAGGTGGTCTGCGACCATAATTTGGTGGCTTCGGAATCCTGCGGCTGCCACGGAGGTGTGCAATCCGGCTACATACGCGGGCGGTATTTCCGACAGACCCGCTTCCTCAAGGATTTTTACATGTTCCAGGATCGCATGGCCGAGGAGCTGCTGGAGGCCGGCGATCTGCTGGAGCTGATGGACATCGTGGAGCGCAACCACAGCATATTCGGCTGTGACAGCGTCTATCTCTGCATCAACGACTATTATTACGACAACTACGACAGAAAGCAGTGGCGGAACGAAGGCCGGACCTTCGGCGCTGAAATGATACTGGCCGCCTGCATGGATGGCGGTGAACAGCCTGTCAGGGCCCATCGCTATGCCCGCTTCCCGACCCGGTCCCTGCTGCCCGGGGATATCCTTCAGAAGGAGCGCTTCCTGGTGTTCTATCCCCTGCATTACAACACCAGTTCCATCGGTTACATCGCACTGAACGGCATCAGCCAGGCGGCGAAGCTGAACCTTCACAAGAGCATATTCAACTTTGTGGAGATCGCAGTGGAGAATGTGCGGAAGAAGGGATTGCTGAAGGAGCTCAACGACGAGCTGGACGATCTCTACGTCCGGGACGCCATGACCGGCTTCTACAATCGGTTCGGGTTGGAACGCTATGGTCAGCAGGTCTTTGAGCGCTTCCTGTCCTCGGACGGCCTCGTGCAGATCATGTTCATCGACATGGATGACATGAAGGGCATCAACGATCGCTTCGGCCACGAGATGGGCGATATGGCAATACGTGCAACCGCCGACGTGTTGCGACAGGCCAGCGGCAGCGACGACTTTCTGATGCGCTACGGCGGCGACGAATTCCTGCTGATCGCCTCCGGCCGCGAGGGCTATTTACAGGCCAATATAGAAAGCGCCGTCGAAGCCCGCCGGGACAGGACGGACACACCCTTCCGTCTGAGCCTAAGCATCGGCATCGTCCGCGTGGATCGCGCCGACCCGCGCACACTGGATGAGTGCATCGTCGCCGCGGACGCGCTGATGTATGACATAAAGAATCAGAAGAAGAAACACTGATCCTTACAATATGAAGGGGGATAAAGCCTATGAGTCTCTATCCGTTGATTATGACGCCTCACTTTCGCCATGGGGAAGCGACGCCCTGGGGCGGATATGCCCTTCGGGACATCTTCATGAAGGACGCCCCGGAGGACGTGACCGGTGAAAGCCTTGAGGTGTCAACGCTGCCGGAACAGGAGAGCCTGGTTTCCAACGGATCCCACGCGGGAAAGACGCTCTCCCGCATGATCGAGCTGTGGGGCGAGGAACTGACTGGCAAAGGGGCCTTTCCCCTGCTGCTCAAGCTGGTGGACGCGGGGCAGAACACCTCCGTACAGGTACATCCCGACGACGCCTACGCCCAGGCGCACGATGGTGTCCCCGGCAAATCGGAGGTCTGGGTGATACTGAACGCCGAGCCTGGCGCGCAGATGCTCTGCGGGTTGGACGCCGACGGCGAAGCTCTGCGGACGCTGGTCTCGGAGGGGCGCATGGAAGAATGCCTGCGCTGGCAAGCCGTTCGACCCGGCGATGTGTACTATGTTCCGGCTGGGACCGTCCACGCCCTCGGCGCGGGGATACAGATGTACGAATTACAAACCGCCAGTGATATCACCTATCGACTGTGGGACTTCAACCGGGGCGACCGGCCGCTGCATGTGGAGCAGTCTCTGGAGGTGCTCAAACCCGGCAAAGCACCTCGGAAAAACGAGGGCACCACGGTGCTATGCAAAGGCGGCAGCCGCACCTATTATGTCTGCGACAAGGACTTGGAGCTGTGCCGGCTGAACCTGTCCGGGACCATGCCACTGGAATCCGGGCGACCGCTGCTGCTGACGCCCATGGGCGGGTGTGAACTGCGCTGGGGCGAGGAATCACTGTTCCTCGATCCCTTCCAGACTGTGGTCATCCCTGCCGGGCTCGAGGGTGTGTCCATCGTCGGCAACACCAAGGTGCTGATGGCCGCTCCTTCCGATCAGCCGCGCCTGCGGGAGGCCCTGGGCTACCGCGCCGAAAATGTGGCGGGCCTGATGGATTGACGCGACATACAATTGATGGTATAATACAGACAGGAGATATTGTTCTCCTGTCTGTATTTATATCGACCCTTTCAAGGAGCGTGATGGTCCTTAATGGACGGTACCGGTACAATGATCCTTTCCCTGATCGCGCTGATCGCGATGTCAGCCTTTTTTTCCGCCTCTGAAACCGCCTATACCAGTTTGAACCGCGTCCGGGTCAAGAACATGGCCAACGCGGGCAATCGTTGTGCCGAAAAGGTGCTGAAGCTGGCCGAGAATTACGACAAGCTGCTCTCGGGCATACTGGTTGGGAACAACATCGTCAACATACTCTCCGCATCGCTGGCGACGGTACTCTTTGTCAACCTGATCGGCGGGCGCGGCGTCACCGTTTCCACCATCGTGATGACCGTGGTGGTGCTGATGTTCGGCGAGATCGCGCCGAAGAGCATCGCCAAGGAGCATCCGGAGGAGATCGCCTTCGCCGTCTATCCGCTTTTGAGCTTCATCATACGCATACTGACGCCCATCATCTATCTGACCACGCTGTGGCAGCGGCTGATCTACCGGGTGTTCAAGCCCTCCGAGGACAAGGGCATCACGGAGGAGGAGCTTATCACCATCGTGGAGGAAGCCGAGAGCGGCGGCGAGATCGATTCCCACGAGAGCGAGTTGATACGCTCTGCCATAGAATTCAACGATCTGACCGTCGAGGACATACTCACCCCCCGCGTGGACATGACCGCCGTGGACATCGAGGACAGCGCCGAGGACATCGCCCGGACCTTCGAGGACAGCGGTTTCTCCCGCATCCCCGTGTACGAGGGCAGCGTGGACAACATCGTGGGCATACTCCATGAAAAGGACTTCTTCACCCGCAAGGGGCCGCTGAACCTGCGGGAGATGATGACCAAGCCCCTCTGCGTGGTGCCCACCACCGAGCTGCCGGTGCTGCTCAAGCTGCTGCAAAAGACCAAGAACCACATGGCCGTGGTGATGGACGAATACGGCGGCGTGCTGGGCATCGCCACCATGGAGGACGTATTGGAGGAACTGGTGGGCGAGATCTGGGATGAGCACGACGAGGTCGTGGAGGATTTCTTTGAGTTGCCCGATGGCAGCCTCCGCGTGGCCGGCGGCGCGAGCCTGGACGACCTGCGGGAACGCATGAATATTCCCGACGAATATGATTCCGTCACCGTCAACGGCTGGGTGCTGGAGGTGCTGGGCCACTTCCCCCAGAACGGCGACAGCTTCGACTTTGACAGCCGCCATATCACCGTCGAAAAAGCCGCCCGACGCCGGGTGGAACAGATACTTATCAGCCCCGCTGTAGATGACGATCAAAATGATTCATCACCCATAGAAGAGCATTGAGCAGAGCATGAATTGTGGAGGTATCGCCATGAACGAGCAGATTATGGAGCTTCTTTCGGGCGGTCTGCCCAAGGGAGTCAAGGACATTGCACAGTCGATCGGCCTTTCACAGAGTGAAGTTCAGACGGTGCTGGATACGCTGATGGCTGAGGGCGAGGTCGTTAAAACGAAGAAGGGGCGTTACACCACCGCCAGAGACGCGAAGCTGGTCAAGGCGCGCATCGGCTTTCAACGGAACGGCACGCCTTTGGCCCGGCCCCTCGACGGCGGCACCTCGATGCAGTTGGAGGTCGCCGGCGGGGAGCGCTGTATGCCCGACGATCTGGTGCTGGTGCGGCCCATGGGCGTGAAGTGTGCCCTGCACACCATATTGAAGCGGGGCCGGGAGGGCTTTGCCGCCTATGTGCGCATCGAGCACAAGGCAAAGAAGGGCGCGAGAAGGGACGAAGTCAAGGTGATGGCCACCGCCGTGCCCTGTGATTTGCGGATTCCCTATGATGTGGTGCTGACCGGCGATCTATCCTTTGTCCGCAACGACCAGATCGCACGGCTCAAAATCGAGAAGTATCCCGAATTTAACCGGCCCATCTATGCCAGCGTGGAGCGGGTGCTGGGCAATGGCTCCTCCATGCCCGCGCTGATGAAGGCGGTGGCGGAGGATCACGGCTTTGCCACGGAGCTGGACAGCGCCGTGGAGGCGGAGGCCCGTGAACTGCCCACCGAAGTCAGCGCTGCCGACATCGAGGGACGCGAGGACCTGCGGGACCTGCTGACCTTCACCATCGACGGGGCCACCGCCAAGGATTTCGACGACGCGGTCTCCATCGAAAGGACGGAGCACGGCTGGCGGCTGGGCGTCCACATCGCCGACGTGTCCCACTACGTCCGCCCTCGCACGGCCATCGATGACGACGCGCTGGAGCGGGGCACTTCCCTCTATCTGCCGGGGCTGACGGTGCCGATGCTGCCGGAATGTCTGTCCAACCACCTGTGCTCATTGATGCCGGATGTGGACCGGCTGGCCATGAGCCTGTTCATGGAGCTCAGGGACGGCGCGGTGGTCGATCACCGGCTGGTGGAATCAGTCATCCATTCCCATGCCCGGCTGACCTATCAGGCGGTGAACCGGCTCTGGGAGGGCGGAGACACGGAGATACCCGAGGACGTACAGGCCGCGCTGTCTGACATGCGGGAGGCGGCCCAGACCCTTCGGGCAAAGCGCCACGCGCGTGGGACCATCGACTTCGAGATGGAGGAACCAGAATTCATTCTCAACGACGCCGGGGAACCAGAGGATGTGCTGTGCGAACCACGGGGCGAGGCCGAGATGATGATCGAGGACTTCATGCTGGCCGCCAACGAGACCGTGGCCGCGCTGGCCCGGTCTACGGAGCTGCCCTTCATCTACCGCATCCACGAAGACCCCGATCAGGATCGGCTGGAAACATTGGAGCACTTCCTCGGCGGGCTGAACCTGAAGGTCCGAATCAGTGCCAATCCCCATCCCGGCAAGCTCCAGGCGATATTGGAGGAGGCGAAGGACCATCCCGCCCGGGACATCATCCGTCACTATCTCCTGCGCACGCTGAAGCGGGCCCAGTACAGCGACAAGCCGCTGGGCCACTTCGCCATGGCGATGGAGGATTACTGCCACTTCACCTCCCCCATCCGCCGCTATCCCGACCTGACGGTCCATCGCATGCTGAAGCTGCTGCTCCACGGCGACATGGAACGGGCGGAGCGTATGAGCGGTGCGATGGCCGAGCTGGCCGCCGCATGCTCCCGCCGGGAGTATGCGGCCACGCTGGCAGAGCGACAGGGCGACGGCATCATGATGGCGGCGTATATGGCGACCCAGATCGGTCGGAAGTTCGATGGCGTGATCTCCAATGTCACCGCCTGGGGGCTGTATGTCACACTGCCCAATCAGGCGGAGGGATTGGTGCACATCGCCGGGCTGGATGACTTCTACGTCTATGACGCCGAGCGCAACCGCATTGTCGGCGAAGCCACCGGCACCGTGTTCAAGCTGGGCGATCGGGTGCGCGTTCGCATGGAGAGCGCCGTCATTCCCGCCGGCGAGATCAACTTCGAGCTGATGCCGCCAAAGAAAACACATGAGGAAGAATAATGCAAAGAGACTGCTTGTTGACTTTGCAATTATCCCTCGGGCATTAACAATATAACACTTGACAAACCCTTCCGTTAGTGCGATAATGTATTCTGTTGAGTTTAATATGCACCCATAGCTCAGCAGGATAGAGCGACCGCCTCCTAAGCGGTAGGTCAGGGGTTCGAATCCCTTTGGGTGCGTTAGAAAACTATATAAAAGGGAGTTGTTCTTTCAGAACAGCTCCTTTTTTTGCGCGGTGAATAACTGTTTTAGTCTTCTCTATAGGTTTCCAGTGTGATCGTTCCCTCCCAGTTCAAGTTTTCAGGGAAACTGAAATTGTTTCCATCCCAGTTCAGTTCGATGCGCTCAAGCTCAATCGGCCTGAGGAACATATCGAATAATTCGTATTCAAGATAGTAGGTGCCAGCGGGCAGCGGGACTTCCTTGACCTCCATCGTCCGATAGAGTTTCATGGGATCGGAAGCCTGGTACATGGTGGACTGGGAGACATCATGGGTATCCACCGCATAGAGCAGTCGGAACTCCTGTCCGGCCTTTTGGGACAGCGGCTGCACATTCCGTCCGGGCATCATGTCATCATCATCATAACCCTCCCATACGCCGTAGACGGTGTAGCTGCTGGAATAATTCAGGGCATTTTCGGCAATGATCTGAGCCGTCTGATGTCGGTTGTAACTTCTGCCGCAGCGCAATATCCAATCCTTTGTGCCAATCTTCACGGGGATATTGTACAGGCAAGTGTCGTCATCCGCAAAAATCATCTCGATATCGCAGAGCTGTCCATCGATACTGGGCCACTTCCAGGGGGCCACCGCGCCCCAAATGAACACGCCGTCATCTTTCCCCAACGCACGGCAAAGTGTCGAACCCAATCGCACCACCTGCTCGGTCTCCGGATCATAGCGATACAGTTGATAGTTGATGAGACTGAGATAACCCATACCGTCCCGTTCTATATACAGACCGGGTATACCGTTCGGACTCATGCACTTTTCGATCTTTGTTTCAAATTCACTCCTCGTTTTAAGCTCCGGCAGACGTTCCACCACGTCATACACCCAATCGGGAGCCGTCCATTCGGAGATCGCGTCCAGAAAGGCCAGGTAGCTGGGAATATTGCAGTTATCGGAATAGACCTCCAATTCCTCATTGGTAAAGCTTGTTGCGTAGCAGAAGGACAGCCCGGAGGCGCTGCTGCGACCCGCACCGTGGACATTGTAGACCACAGCATCCGAAAGCGCGTTCAATAACCCGCCCCTCAACTCGGTCTCCATCACATTCACGCTCAGTTCATTATAGTATATATCGAAAATATCCCGCATATCGGCCTTGCCCATGCCATACTCCTCTGCTTCAAACAGCATCGTCGCGTACATGGACAGTAGCTCTGGGTAGTCCAAATAGCTTTCATTGACTTTCTGGAAGAATAACTCAAGTCCCTGTTCCACTTTCTCCACCTTGGACAAATCGATCACTGACCAGGTCAGGATAGCGCGTGCCTGAGTGTCATCCATGGAGGCATATTTCTTCTGGGTCATGTCGCAGACAAAGCGTCCCATGCGTCTGCCGTCGTTGTAGGGATTGTTGATGAGCTCCTGAAGCCAACCGTCCACATCGGAACCCTTGCCGGGTACGATCTCCTCAGAAGCGATCATCCAGGACGCGCTATCCGCAATGGCGCAGGCGGTCTCAATGTTTGCCATCATACAGGCATCAAACAGCACGGTCTCGAGGTGAACGCCGCTGTCTGAAAGGGACTCCCCTAATTCCCGAACGCTCATCACATCGCCGTCAAACAGTTCATCGATGAAGATGCCCGTCTTGCTGCCGCCGCCGTGGTCCCAGAGCACCAGAGCGTATTTCTTCGCGGGGCAGGTTTCAGCGCCCCATTTTATGAAGTCGCTCAGCGTTTCCTTTTGCGCCATGCTTTGAAGGGGCAGCTCCTGCTCCAATTGGAAATAACCGCTCTCATCGGTCAGCTCCCGTGAAAACTGATAGCTCCACCGCTGCAGCTTGTTCGTTGCAACATTCATGCCTAAGCGCTGCGCGTGCCATTCCTTGCTCCCGCCGGTCTGTATCAGCACATTCACCTGATCGGGAAGCCAACAATTCTCCTCATTTTCCGAACCTTCGAAGGGATAGAATTTGCGGGGTAGATAGCAACGCGTGATCTCCTCCATATTCAGAGTGGCATAGGAATATCTGGATTCCAGATCAGAGCCGCAGAAATAGAACATCACCGTCCATTCATCCAGCGGCTCCTCCCCTGCCTCCGCGATGGCATTTGGAACGACGCACAGCATCAGAAGCAGCAGCGCAACGAGCCATTTTTTCACTGAATTCACTCCTTTTCAGAGACCATGGAACTGCCGAAGGGGCGGCAATGGCTGCCGCCCCCGAAGGATGTGTTTTAGGCCGCTTCCGCGCCTTCAGGCAGCTCCTGAGGCACCCATTCACCGTCCACAAGGCGATATCTGCCGCCGCCGATGTCGGACGCGGTGTTGTCGCCGGTACGCTCAGGCCAAATGGGCTGGTTGGCCTTGATGATGAACTCCGGATCGCCCTCGGCGATACCCTCCACGCGGGTGAAGGGAGAATCGAAGGTATCACCATCAAAGGTGACGGTGTAGAAGCCCTCAAACAGGTTGATGGTTCCCTCAGCGCCGTTGACCATCACGTAGAGGTTGTCGTTGACGGAGTAAGCCGACAGCGTCGTGCCTTCGATGGCAAATGGCCTCAGGCGGACGCGCAGGTTCACGGGAAGCTCCAGAGGCCTGCCGTCCAGGGAACTGGTGATAAACTTGACGATGTTGGGCTGGCCGGGCTCGGTGGTGAAGAACAGCAAATTGTACTTTTCGATCTCCATCCGGTCAGAAGCGCTGTCACGGTAGATCAGCAGGGACGTTTCAATTCCGGGTTCACCGGCGTTGTATGCCCTCTGAGTCGTGTAATAGGCGGCCAGCTCGTCGGTCGTGTTGTTGACGATGAGATAGTAGAGCTCCTCATCCGGGTGATTGGCGGTTTCAGGCGTATAGCCGATCCAGTAAAGCGTATAGCCGTCGTGAGCCTCAGTCTTTGTAATACCATAGGTATCGATTTCCTGAGGTACCATTCCGCCGTTGGACGCCATACTATCCACCAATTGCTGATTGATAACCATCATGCGGAAGAAATCCTCGTTGAACTTATCAATCACATAGCTGCCGGAGATCTCGTACATACGGAGTTCCACATCGCCCAGTTCGGGGATGTTCAGGGTTCCATCGGAGAAGTCCAGCGCGCCAACGCTGCCGATGGGCGCAATGGGCCGGTTCCAGGCATTGCGGGTGAGCGCGGTGATCACGTCGACATTCCGGTTGACGCCATCGTTCAGCACATCGCCACTCATAGTGTCGGTGATGTACTGGAGGCGATAGTTCGCTGACATCACCAGCCAGCTCGCGTTGGGCAGCAGGTGGACGTTCGTCAGCGTAACGGCATTCTGCCAGAGCTGATAATCGTCGACAGCATCCTGATCGAGACGCACATCCTTCGTGAGGATGTTCTGGATCTCAAGCACATACACCTTGTCCGCCGCCTGGCTGTCCTTCTCGCCATAGCGGGCCTTGGTGGTACCGGCTTCGCTGCTGCTGACCGTATGGATGTCGCTGATGGGCGACAGGGTCTTGGTGATCCTTTCGACCTGCCTCTGGATCGTCCTGACCGGGGCCAGGGCCTTGTTGACGCTGCTGCGCATCTCTTCGCGGCGAGACCTGGGCGCGTTGTCCACCGCGGTAATCTCGCCTTGGCCGCAGAAGTCGCACCGGTAGAGATCCCTCCAGCCCCATTCGGTCCTGGATTCATCCTTGGTCAGCGTCGCATTGCCGAGGAAGGTCTTGATCTCCAGGCGTCCGATGCGGGTCCACAGTCTGGTGGCAATGCTCTCTCCGGGCCTGTCGGCGATATGCTTCACGCCTTGATTCGCTCGGAAGGTCACTTTCCTCTTGTTGCTCGTGCGGATCTGGTTGGCGGAATATCCGGTGATCTTGCTCACGGGCTGCACCACGCCGCCGACGACGTAGAGCTCCGCATAGGTATTCACCTCGATACCGGCTTCTCCCTCATTTTCCGTCCGTTCTGTATTATTCGGATGGAGATTGATCTTATCGCTGGCTACCAGACGAGCATTGTCCAGCCAGAGCGTGTTGACCAGGTTGGCGACCACGGTACCGTGGGCTGAGGATTTTCCGCCGGCACCCTTGCCATCGGAATGAGCATAGGTGTTCACGCGCATCCTCGCGTTGCTCACCCTGACGGCAATGTCGCCTCTTACCGACGTAAGGTTGGTTCTACTCTTGCCATTCTTGTTGATGTTAATATTGTTATTGAAGTTCAGGGTGTTCGTGGCGTTTGTCTTGGGAACGATACCACCGCCTGCAGCCTTGACCTTGGCTTCCGTGTAGATGCCATACTTTCCACCATCCATTTTATCGCTGGACGCAATGGCCTCGATGGTGATATCGCGGGTCTCCGCTTTGATATTAACGTTCTCGCCGATGTTCACGATATT
Source organism: uncultured Eubacteriales bacterium (assembly GCA_902785105.1). Taxonomy (GTDB): domain Bacteria; phylum Bacillota; class Clostridia; order Christensenellales; family Aristaeellaceae; genus UBA2862. The sequence goes on from CACZXF010000004.1 coordinate 12,818, forward strand.
GTTGGAGGTCACAGTGGTTTCGGAGGTCGCCTCGCCGAAAGAGAAGCCGCCGGCAGTATCCACAAAGGATTTGGTGACGATCGCGTCATTCTCGCCCTCTTTCTCCGAGACGATGCCTCTGTCGGGGGCGAGCACGGTCATGGAGGTGCCCGAGTAGGCGCCGATGTTGACGCCCCAGCCAAACAGAGAGGCGCCTTTGAAGATATCCACCTCGGCACTCCTGGTGATGGTATTTTTGGCAACGGCGTTCTGTCCGTCGATGATGCTGCCGCCGCTCAGGTTGGTCTCGGCGTCGGCCTCGGTGCTGTTGGCAGCCGCGACGTTCAATACCCTGTTGGAATTGAGAGTCACGTTTTCGCCGACCTGAATCAGGTTGTCCGCATTCACGATGTTTTCGCCGATCATCTTATTCAGGTTCAGTCCGATGCCGATGTTGCTCGCGTCCATCTTGGAATCCGAGATCGTATGGTTGTAGGAATGGATATACAGGCTCTCATCGCTGGTCAGATTCGAGCCGTCGCTGATGAGCACGCCGGTATCATACCAGGATTCGGTGGGCTGGCTGGAATCCTTGACAGATCCCAGAGAGTAGGAGGTCTTCTGCTCCATGCTGGAGACGGCCTTGCCCTCGTTGTATGCCTTGATGTTCATGACACGGGTGCTTTCCAGCGAGACATCCCTGACCATGATCTTGGAGGTCTGCTTGGTCCGCTTTTCACCCACGCCGGACTTGATGTTGGAAATACCGCCGTCGATGGCCTGGAGGCCGCCGGGCGCATAGCCCACAGCTTCAGCAGAGCCATTGGTGCGGTTGATGATATTGACCGGGCCGCCTACCACACCGTCAAAGCCGGCCAGCATCGTATTGAACCTATCGTTGACGGCGGCGTCAGCATCCAAGTTGCCGAGGGTGGCGAGGCCGAAGTTCTTCACGCCATCGGTGCGGGCGGTCGCTGTCGTCTTGCCCGTTCCGCCGTCTGTCGGGGTGATCTTCACGCCCGCATCCAGCTGGGCGACATTGATCCGGTTCAGCTTCTTGCCGTTGCCGTTGATGTAGGCAAGGGCATCGATGGCCTCGCGGGCCTTGGCACGGTTGATCTCCGTGTTGAACAGGGTGACGCCGAGGCGGTCCTTGACGCCGGAGGTGCCGACCGTGGCGTTGACATCACTGGCCTTCACGTGGGACTCCACCAGAAGCTTGCCGCTCTTGGCGGCTACCTGCTTGCCATCCGTCGTTCCCAGGATCTTGCCGCTCTTCAGGTTCATCTGAGAAACGAGGTGTCCGGACTGATCCGCGTTGGCCATGCTCACGCCCAGGGACAGGCCGCCGATCTTCAATTCGGCAGGCCGCACGTTCGCATTGACGGCGCCACCCATCTCGCTAACAACGCTGACCATGTCATCGGTTTTGATCGTGCTCTTATTCAATTCCACGGTCGAGCTCACCATGGCGACGTTCTTGGCATCCGCCAGGTTGAAGGCGAGGTCGAACAGGCTGGTATCCACGCCGCCCGCCGAGGGGGTGACGTTGGTGGTGACATTGCCGGTGTAATCGGTGATCACGTCCAGCTTGTGCAAATTGAAGGTGCCGCTGCCGAGGTTAATCTTGGTGTCGCGAGTATCCTGCCCATAGGCCACGCCCGCCATGGCACTGGCGCCGATCAACTTGAAGGAATTGTTGGAAATGTCCGTGGTCACATTGTTGCCACCGGTGTTCCTGGCGTTGAAGTCGAAGGTCTTGTCGGAGGCCTTGTCCACCTTCACATTGATCAGGGAATTGGCGCGTCCATAGGCTGCAGCCAGGGAGAGCTTGACGCCAATGAGGCTGCCGCCGCCGGTAATGATGGACGCGTCGGTCTTGCCCTTCTGGGTCGCGTTAAAGTTGACTTCTTTCCCGACATCCAGGGTCGGCAGCTCCACGGTAGTGCAGGTATTCGCGTCATTGAAGGCCACGACCGTGGTGCCGCCCACCTTCGGCAGATCCAGTGCGCTCAGGTTCAGGCCGACGAGCTTCGCATTGGCGGTGGCATCGCCGTTGGCGTGGACAGTCAGCGCATCGCCCACCGTCAGCGTACCATTGCCGCCCAGGGTGGCAAAGTTCCTGGTGTTGTTGCGGGCAATGGCGGTGTTGAACCCGGCCGTTATGAGGCCCATACTGCCGGAGAGTGTAGACGCGAGGGCGGAGGTGGATTTACTGTCATCCGTGGTCACTCTCATGCTCCCGGTGACATTGACATTTGCATTGTTGGTATTGACGATGGCGCGGTTGTCGGCGCGCATATCGGCATAGTTGACGCTGAGGCCGATCGCCGCGATGCCCGCCACCGCCGATGCCAGTTCGGAGACGGTGGTGCCGCCCACGCCGGAGTTCACATTCAGATCCTTGACCTGGACATCAGCATTCTCCACCTTTGCGTGGACGGTGGATTCGTTGAAAGCCAGCAGGACGTTGCCGCCGACGGCGACGCCGCCCCCTGCAACGGAGAGCACCTTCGGGGTGGAATTGGTGGTCACGTCGTTCTTCACGTTCAGCTTGCCGCTCTGCGCGGTGACGCTGGCCTTGGCCTTGCCGGTCTCGCCCACGGTGGTGTTCATCTCAACGGAGGCGTTGGACACAGCCGCATTCAGCACCGCGCCTACGCCGCCCACGGCGATGCCCAGCAGATAGCTGTCGGTGTTGGTGGTCGCTTTGCCCTCCACATTCACATTCTGCTTACCGACCACCTTCGCGCCGCTGCGAATGGCGGTGTTCTGCTTGAGCCGGTTGATGGCGATGCCCACGCCGCCGTTGATGGCCGCGGCGCCCGCGCCTGCGGTGGCCGCCAGAGCGCTCACGCCGACGTCGGAATCGGTTTTGACGTTCACATCGCCTGTGGCGTTCACAGTGGCATTCTCGCCGATGGCCGCCGTCACGGTGCCGTTGGCCTGGGCCACGGCCACGGAGACGTTGGCGGAAACCAAGCCCGCGCCGAGCGCGGCGGTGGCCGCCAGCACGTTCTTGTATTCGTGCTTGGCTTCGACGTTGACATTCTTAATGCGCGTGACGTTGCCGCCCACAAGCGCCTGGGTCAGGTTGTCCGTCAGCACCACGGAGGCAGCTACGCCCACGTTCACCAGACCGGCGGAGGCGGTCAGGCCCACGGCGCGGATGCCGCGATTGGAGACGTCCTCCAGCTTGCCCTTGAGAGTTTCCTTCAGAGCGCTGTCGCGGGTCTTGGCATCGTCGTCATTGGCCGAATCGCCCGCCTTGGAGGTGGCCTGCACAGTCAGGCTGGCGCTGTCCTCGGTGTGGATCGTGCCCATGGCGGAGGCAAGCACATTGCTGCGCATCACCGCCACGGCTGCGCTGACGCCCACACCCACGATACCGCCCACGGCCGCGGTGCCGCCAAACAGATCGGCGGAGGTGGGCTGCTCCGCGATGACGGAGATATCGCCGCCTGAGGTCACATTCGCATTCACGCCGATCCTGGCGATGACGGCATCCTGGGATTCATCCGTGTAGTTATAGGTATTGAGGGTCTTGGCGCTCTTGATGTCGTCGGTATCCTCGGGGTTCAGTTTCTCGCCGCGATCCTTGCCGTCGTTCTTGTACTTGTCCTCGTTGAAGTCCTCGCTGCGGTAGCCGGTGCTGCCGTCGAAGGTGACTCGCTTGTCATCTTTGGAGCCGGTCTTGTTGCCCACGGTAGCCTGGCTCTCGTAGTGGCCGTTGCCGGAGACCTGCTGGTCCAGATCCTGGATGTCGTCCGTCTTTACGCCGCTGGCTTTCGCGACGTTCAGGAACTTCTCAGTGTCAAAGGTCGTCTTGCCATGATCCTTGTCCTCGGAGTTGCCGTAGGCCAGCATGTCGGCGGCGTCCTGGCTCATCTTCTCGCCCGCCACCAGCACGGCCACGGTGACGCCCACGCCGACCGCGCCAGCGCCGCTCAGGGTTGCGCCCGCGTTGATGACGTCGCGCTTGCCGTTGGCCTTGATGTTCAGCGCGCCATTGGAGTTGGACTTGCCGTCCACGGCGGCGGTCACATTGCTCTTGAGCACGCTGACCACGCCGTTGACCGCTATGGCCGCCGCTCCGGAGCCCGCGATGGACGCGCTCAGGCTGCGCAGCTTGTAATCACCGTCGGCCGTCACGTTGATCGCACCGGTGCCGGCGGTGAGGCTGGAACCCTCCTTGGCCAGGGCTCGCACCCTGTCCTTGCTCACCAGCACGTTGGCCGTGCCGGATATGCCGGCGCCGCCCGAGACGGAAGCGCCTACGGCATAGAGGTTCACATCCCGCTTGGAGGTGGCCTCGATGTTGATCTTGTTCGTGTCGGCAGCCTTGATGACCGCGTTGCTGCCGACGATCGCCTCGCTGCTGCCGGTGAAGTAGGTCACGGTGCCCACCGGGGTCACCGCAACGCCGCCCGCGCCGGCAATGGCCGCGGCCGCGTTGATGATCTCCGCATCGTTATGTGCGGTCAGGTTGATATGCTTGTCATCCGCATGACTGTTGCTGACGGTGCCTTCGATGTCTGCCAGCACTTCGCTCTTGAGCACCTGGACCGCCGCGCCGATCTCCACAGCGCCGCCGCCCGCGCCGCCTGCGCTGATCGCGAGCTGCTGGATGTTGTCCTTGTTGCTGGCGTTCACGGTAATGACTTCCGCGCCCTCCAAATCCTTGGCGAGGGCCTTGACAGTCTTGCCGGAAATCAGGGTGACCGCAGAAGCACCCACGCCCGCCGAGCCGCCGAGGCTGATGCCGCCGGCCAGCAACATCTGCCGGGTGTCATCGTTCGCGGTGACGGTGATGTCGGTGCTCGCGTTCTTGAGGCTCGCCTTGGAGGCGTCAGCGATGACCTTGTTGTTGTTGAGGAGTATGGTCGCCACGCCGGTGACGCCCACGCCGGTGCCCGCGGCAATGCCCGCGGCGCCGATGAACTGGGTCTCGGAAGCGTTGGCCGCGACGTAGATACCCCTGACAGATTTCTTGGTGGTCAGCGGCTGGATGTAACCATAGCTGGTGGTCGACACATCTTTGCTGGAGACGATCGTGCCGACATCGTTGTCCTTCTTGACGAACACTGCCGTCGCGCCCACCGCGGCGGAGGTGCCGGAGGCGGCGATATTGCCGGCGGCAGCCACGGTGAAGTCGCTGTAGTTGGACTCCAGGAGGATATTCTCTGTAGCGGAGAGCTTCGCGTTCTCCCCGACGTCGGTATGAATCTTGTTCTTCTCTACCAGCACCACAGCGTTGCCGGACAGGGCCGCGCCGCTCAGGCCGCCAGCGGCGGACAAGCCCGCCAGTATGGAGGTGTCCTTGCCGGAGGATTGGAGCTTTAGGTAATAGCCTCTTGCCTTGAGCTCGCCGCTCTTCACAGTGACGATGGATTCGCGGTCAAACACATTGACGTTGAATGCGCCGCCCAGGGCCGTGGAGCCGCCTCCCGCCAGCGCCGCGGAGGCGTTGAGCATCCAGGCGTCGTTGTTTGAGGTGATGATACCGCGGGCGAAGTCGCCGTTGAAGTTGTCGCCCAGGGTGGTATGGGCCTTGGAGCGGGACACGATGACGTTCGCAACGCCCGCGCCGGAGACACCGCTGCCGGTCAGGGCCGCGGAAAGGGAGGCCGTGCCGGAGATGAGCTGGTCGGAGACGTCGGACTTCACAAGGAGTTGCATGGAGCTTCCACTGCGCACATCCTTGCCAACGGTGGTAAAGGCGCTGGCATTGTCCACGATGACGTTCACCGTGCCGCCCGCCGCCATGCCGGAGACACCGGCGGCCACGTTGGCGCTGCCGGAAATGGCCATCAGGTCGAGTTCGACATTGCTGCTCAGCGTCGTAGAAGAGGCCCTGAGCTGCGTCCTGTCGCCGACATTGGTCTCGGCCTTGGCGTTGTTGACGATGACGTTCACCGCACCGCCCGCGGCGTTGGCGCTGGAATTCTTCAGCGAACCGACGGCCACGCTCATGGCTCCGGTGAAGAGCTGGATGTCACCCTTGACCTCGGAGTTCAAGGACAAATGGCCTTTGGAGGTCAATTTGCTGTCCTGACCGGTCTTGGCGGACACATCGTCGGAATTGACCAGCACTGCCACCGTCGCGCCCACACTGGCCTTGGCCGGCGCGGCGGACAGGGAGCCCGCGATGATCCGGGCACTGTTGCCATCGGCAGCGTTGATCTGAAGGTCTTCGTATTCATCAGAGGAAGAGATGTTGACCTCGTTGTGGTCGCCCAGCGCCGCCCGTACGGTATTGTTGGTGACTGCCACGGCGAAGGAACCCGCGATGGACGCCTTACCGGCGCCAAAGCCCAGGGAACCCGCGATGGCCTCGGCGTAGGTGTTCTGGGCCGACAGATAGTTGAGGCCGTTGACGGCGTTCAGCAGCTTGTCGCTGGACAGGTTGACATCCACCTTGTAGCTCTTGTCGCCGTCCTTGTGCATGTCGATGAAGCCGGTGTTCGCGCTTTCACGCTGCTTATCGTCCAGCTTGCTGGAATCGGAGACCAGGCTGCGCATGGACAGCAGGTTCTTATAATCGCTCTGCTTGATCTCGATCTTTTCAGCGTTCAACTTGAAAGCTCTAATGGCATTGATGGCGGTATACTCGCCCACATCAGCGGTCACGGTGTTGCCGCTGACGATGGTGGTGGAGGCGACGCCCATGCCCATGGACGCGCCGTTGGACAGGCTCAGGCCGCCCGACCTCGCGGTCAGCCGGGACTTATCCGTGGCATCGACGGTCACGTGGTTGCCTCTGAGCTGGCGCTTATTTCTCTCGTCGCCCCGCGCGATGTCTATCGTGGACTTGGCGTGGCTGACCAGTACGCTCACCGCGCCGGCGATGGCGGTGGAGGCATCCTTGCCGGCCACGGAGCCGGACAGCGCCTGGGCCGCCAACTTCCCGGCGAAGTCGCCGTCCACATTCTGGGTCAGGGTGCTGGCGACATTGAGATCGTACTGATAGAGTGCGGTCAGGTTGCCCCCCACCTCTACCTTCGAGGTGTTGTCGCTGACACTGACGGCCACGCCCGCCGCGATGGCATTGGATTTCTCCGCCAGGGACATGGCCGCGCCGGTGCCCATGGTGGCGAAATTGGCGGTATTTTTAGAGGTAATGTCGATCTTTTCCGACGCGGTGATATTGCCGTTAATGAGGGTCTCCGCCGCATGGTTCGCCACGGTGACGCCCACAGCCGCGGCCACCTGCCACTTGGAGCTCTTGCCATCGCGCTGGAGTTTCACATCCTTGCCGGTCTCACTCTTGATGAAGCTCTCGCCTTCCTTGGCGGCGTCGTTGCCCTTCTCTTCACCCTCGACCTTGACGCCCTGGCTGCGCAGCACGTTGGTGGAGACGGACAGGTTCTCGTTGGCCTCGTCGCCATCTTCCTGCTTCTTGAGGTTCATCCGGTCGGAGATGTTCTTGGCGGTCTCGTTCTTGGACTTCTTGGCGTCATCGGTCTTCATCCAGTCGTCCACCGCGGAGCCGTCCAGGAGCTTGTTGGCCTTGTTCGCGATGTCCTCCGCGCCCTGATTCAGCTTGTTCAGCGCGCGGGCAATGTCCGCGCCCATGGCGGTGGCCAGGGCATTGGTGTTGTCCTCGCTGTGGGACTCTGCGCCGATGACAGCGCCCTTATACGCCTCCACCTCTCCGCTCTGCTCCACCTTCGCGGCGGTGTTGGCCAGGTTCACGGCCACGCTCGCGCCCACCGCCGTCGCGCCGCCTACGGCAAAGGCGCTGGAGGTGGTATTGGTGATGCTGTTTTCCTTGGCGGTCAGCGTCAGCTTGCTGCTCTTATCCGTGACGGGAGCCTCCCAGGAATGGGTCTCCACATTGACCTTCGAGGCCCGGAGGTAGGCCAAAACATTGTTGTCCAGTATGTTCAGCGCCACGGAGGCGTCCACGCCGTACTTCTTTCCGGCAGCCTCGTCGCTGGTGCCGGCCATCGGGTCGCTGCCGGCGACGCTGGCGATGTCCTCCGTGTGGTCGGAATTGGCGGTGACGGTCAGCGTACCTGCCTGGACGTCACGGGACATGCCGATTTCCGCCTTGGTCTGGGTCTCGCCATAGACCATGGAGAAGGCCGCGCCCACGCCGACGCCCTTGCCGGTGCCGTCCTTGGCGCTGGTCTTGGAGGCCTTTTCGGGGTCCTCCTTGTCAAACTGCACGACGAAGGAATTGAGGTTTGCAGCGGGCATATCGAAGGTGAACACCGTCTCGTCGCCGGAAACGGAGCCCTTGGCCAGCATGACCTCCTGCTTCTTGCCCTTGCTGTCGGTATATTCGTAGCCGATGCCGGAGATCGTGCGGCCCTTGACGTTCTTGACCTTGACCTCCACCTTGTCGCCCACGTGGGTGTAGAGCTTGTCGTCCTTCACGGTGCCGTCTTTGGCGGTGATGGTCACAGCCCCGGCCTCCACGTTCTGGGCGGTCAGCACGTCTACGCCGGGGATGGCGTAGTCGATGGTGACGGGGTTCAGCTCCAGCTCGATGTTGACGCTCTTGTCGGCCTTTTCCAGTTCGCCCTTGTCGGTCTCGACGTACCAGCCGTTGTCGTCCTTCTTGGCCTCGACGGTGCCGGACACCTCGAAGCCGCTCTTATCGCTGAAGCTGTAGTTTACCTTCTTGTCGGCAGGCATATCATAGCCGTCCTTGAAGGAGATGTAGATCTTGGGACGGACGTCCGCCATGTCGCCCTGACGGATGGTCGCGGTGCCGCCCACGCCCACGGTCATCTTCACGTGGTCGTTACTGGCGACGGACTTGCCGTCATTGCCGCCGCCCACGTCCTTCTTGGCGTCGGTGACGGCGGACTTGTTGGCGCTGGCGTTGCCCTTGGCGTCGGTGGCGGCGGAGGCCACGTTGTTCACGGTCCGCAGCTCGTCGGCGTTGACGATGGCTTCGCCATACACATGGACGGTCTTGGAGCTGCCCTCCAGTTCGGCGGTGGTGGCGGCGTTGACCACGGTCACGGCCACGCTGCCCGCCACGCCCACGTCGCGTGTGCCCGCGCCGGAGATGGCCTGGGTGTCGATGACATGGCCGGTGGCCTTGGCCTGCTCGGCCTCAAGCCGGAGATCGTAGTTGTCGGACAGCTTGCCCAGGGACTCGTTGGTCAGCGTCACCAGGGCGGTCTTGGCCGCGTTGCGGAAGCCTTCGGCGATGAGCTTCTTGAAGTCCTTGCCTTTCAGCTTCTTCATCATGTCCTCGTAGTCGAAGACCTTTTCCTTGAAGGTCCTGGTGACATTGTCGGACATCCCGCGGATGGTGGACTGGAGGCTCTCCTTGGAATAGGCGTCCTTCAGATCGTTGAAGGCGTTCACCACGCGGTCGATGTTCGCCTGCTTCAGGGCCGGGACGCTCTTGGTGAGCTCACCCAGCGCATCGCGCAGGGAATAGGTGATGAAATTCTCAAGGGCGGTATCGGCGCTCTTGCTGATCTCCTTCCCGGCCTCCTCGAGCACCTTGTTGAAGGTAGCGCTGAGGCCGTCAGAGAACACGCCGCCCAGTAGCTCAGAGACGTGGTCCTTCAGATACTTCATGAGGCCGTCGCGGGTGCCTTCCAGCACTTCCCCGCCGGCGGTCTGGAGATGATACGCCAGCCGATTCTCGACCTGATTCATCAGCGCCTTTTGGACGCCCTCAAGGTCGGCCTCGGACAGATCCTCGAGGTCCATGACCTCGCCCAGAGCCTTCATCATCGGCTCCTGGAGCTGGCTCACCAGGGCGACCACGCCGTCCTTGGTGTCGGCCAGCAGTTTCTTGGCGGCATCATAGCGACTGCTCAGGCTGTTCTTCGCCAGGGCTTGGCTGATGCCGGTGGTCTTGAGCAGTTCGTCGCTGACATTGGTGACCACCTTGCCGACGATTTCGCCCACGACGGTGTCAGAGATGTACTGATCCAGTCCCATCTCCTTCACGAGGTCGTTGATATAGCTCTTTACGGTATCGCCCAGCCACGCGGCCATTTCATCGGGCGTGTCGGTCTTTTTCTTCTCTTCCTTCTTCTTTTCCTTGGGCTTGTTGATCTGGGTAGTGGCGGTCAGCTTCAGCATGGCGGCTTCGATCTCGCCGTCGCCGATGTGCGCCAGGTTGTTCAGATTGACGATGTTCACAGCGACGCCCACGCCCACGCCCACGTCGGAATTTGTGGTGCTGGCGTTGGCCTTCACCTTGGAGGTGGTACCGTTGAGGCCAGTGACGGCAAGCACCTTGCCGGCCTTGATATCCACGCCGTTTTTGACCTCGGACTTATTCTCGCTGGTCTGGATGTTCACGGCTACAGCGCCGGCCACGCCCACGGTGCCCTCGCTGGTCTCGGCCTTCTGGCGCTTCTTCGCGGCGGCGTCGATGCCCTCGGCGGTGACGCTGCCGGACTTGTTCTTATTGGCCAGCTTGGCCGCGCCGCCCAGCAGGCTGTCGGCCTGCTTGTCCGCGCTCTTCTTGTCCTTCTTGCCGCCGGCAGCGCTGGCCGTGACGGTCTCGGTCATGCTGCTGATGGTCTTGGAGGCCACGGTGACAGTGGCTGCCTCCACGCTCTGGTTCAGCACGGCCTGAGCCACGTCCTTCACCACAGAAACGCCCGCAGCAATGCCGACGCCCGTGCCCTTGCCGGTGGCGGAAGCATTGGCGGTGACGGTATGGATCACGTCAGTGGACGCGGACACATTCGCGGTGTCCTTGACCTTCAGCTTGCCGTCGAAAACCCTGCCGATAGAGGCATTCGCCGTCGCGCCGATGACGTCCACGGCAGCCACGGGCACCACGGAGGTGCCGCCCTTGGCGCCTGCGATGGCGGTGACGTCGTCCTTCACCTTCTGATTGGCGGTGACGGAGAGGTTCTTGAGGGAGGTGGTCAGCTTCGCGCCGTCCTGGATGGCGGCGGCGGAATCCGTGCCGTTCACAGCCACGGCAATGCCAGCCCCGACGCCCGCGTCGCGACTTTCCTTCTTGCTGTTGGCATCACCGCTGACCTTGAACTTCACGTCAGCCTTGGAATCGACGGAAACCTTGCCCTTGACCGTCAGATTCGCGTCCTTGTAGATGAGGGCCTTGGCGTCCTGGGAGGCCACCTGCACGGAGACCGCGCCGCCGGCGCCGATGTTGCCCTTGCTGTAGCCGGCCTTGGAGGTGGTGGAGGTGCCGCCCTTCTGGGAAGCGCCCACGGCCAGGTTGCCGGCTTCGACCTTGCCCTTGAGCTCGGTTTTGCTCTCGCTGTTCACCACGCTGACCGCGATGCCCGCGCCCAGGCTGGTGTCCACGGCGGAGGAATCCGACTGGCCGGGCTCAAACTCGCCGGTGAAGGTGATGGTGACCTGCGAGGGATCAGAGATGTTCTCGGGAACGGTGAAGTTATAGGTCGTATCGTTGGTGCGGCCCATGTACACCTCTTCGGTGTAGGAGCCGTCCTTGGCCTTGATGACAGCCTTGAGGGTGCCCGCCTTGACCATGAAGTTGTCCTCGGGCTTGACGGTGACGGTCACCATATCGCCCCGGTCCGCGCGAGGCAGGCTGGGCTCGACGGTGCCGTTTTCCAGCTTCGCCGCCTCGAGGGTGACGTCCTTCAGGGACAGCGTGGCGGTGACGGTCAGCTTGGCGTCATCCTTGGTATCCTTGGGCACGCTGAAGCTGGCGCCCTTTCCCTCAGCGACGACCTTGCCGCTGGCGTCGGTGACCTTGACGCCGGAAATCTTGTAGCCCTCTTCGATCTTCTTCTTGGAAAGGCTCAGCTTGACCTTGTCGCCGGTGGCGACGGTGTACTCGGAGAGGGTGTAGTCCTTGGAATCCTTGCCCTCGCCGGTGTAGAGGCCGATGGTCTTGCGCTGGAAGGTGGCGTAGACGCTGACCGCGCTGCCGTCCTTCAGTTCCGGCACGTCGAAGGTGTAGACGCCCTCGATCTCCTTGCCCTTTTCGTCCTTGGCCGGCTTGATCTTGGTATCCTCATCGGAAAGCTTGTAGGTGGTGCCGTTGTTCAGCTCCACAACGATTTCCTTCACGGCATAGCCCGCGTCCGGTGTGACGGAGAACTTCGGTGCGTCGGTGCGCTTGACATTCTTGTCGTACAGCTTCACCGAGCCGTCCTTGGTCTTGTCCTTGTCCACGGTGAAGTCGTGCAGATCGTCCTTGAATTTGCCGTTGATGGTGATGAGCGCGCCCTCGGGCAGATCCTTGTTTTCAAGCACCCAGAGGCCGTCCTTCTTGGTCAGGGCCGCCTCCTGCTTCTTGCCCTTGGCGTCGGTCCAGGTGGCCTTCAGATCGACATCCAGGACATAGCCCTTGTCGGTCTTGGCCTCGGCGGCAAATACATAGGAAGTGATATTGCCGTCCTTGTCGGTCTTGGCCTCGCGGAACGCGACGGTACCCATGTCCGTCTTGGTCTTGCCATCCTTATCCGCAGTGCCGTTATAGCTGATATTGAAGGCGTTGGGGATGATGGCCTGAGCCGCCTGAGTGGAGACGGTCTTGCCGTATTCGCCCTCCTTGGCAAAGATGAAGGACACCTGGGCCATGCTGCCCTTGTCCACCTTGTCCATGTTGCCGAAGTCGAGGGTGTAGTTGCCATCCTTGTCCTTCTTGAGATCGACGGTCTTGCGCTTGCCGCCCTCCAGATAGGTGATGACAGCCTGGGAAACCGAATAGCCCGCTTCGGGAGTGGCGGTGAAGGTATACTTGTTCCGGTCGCCCGCCTTCCAGGTCACCTTGCCGTTCTCGGTGGGGTCCAGGATCAGCGCGGCCTCGCGCAGCGCCACATCATAGCCGGTATAGGTGCCCTGCTTGGGCCGGGAGATGGCGTAGGAGGTCTCCTCCTCCTTCTTCTTGCCGCCGGCCGTCTGCTTGTCCACGGCGGTGCCGTCGGCGGCGGTGGTGATGTAGGTGACGGCGTCAGCATTGACGCTCACCTTGCCGCCCGCCTTGATGGTCGCGGCGGGATCGATGTACGCCTTGTTGTCGTTGGTCGCCACAGTCACGGCCACAGAACCGGTGAGCTGGGTCTGAGTAGTGTCGGCGCTGTTGTCTTCGCCGGGCACGAAATTGCCCGCCACGCTGACGCCCTCATCGACGACGATGTTATCGGGGATCTTGACGATGTAGCGGCCATGGGCATCGGCATTGACGACCACGGTCTTTTTGACGGTCTTTTCGCCATCCTTGACGGACCAGGTGGCCTTCAGGCCGCCGTCCGCCAGCTTATACTTGCTGTTGGGGTTGGGCACCAGTCGCAACTCGGTGCCGGGCGCAACGTTTTTCAGACTCTCGTCGGGTTCCTTGGCGTCGGTGTCATAGGTCAGCACCGCGCCGTTGGTGCCGGACAGCTTGAGCTCGGCGGTCTTTTCTTCCTTGGATTTTTCGCCGGACTTCTCCTCGTCCTTCCCGTCGTTGGGCTCGTCCTTCGTGCCGCCGACGGCGTCATTCACCACCTGCTCGACGTTCACGTCATCGTTGGCCTTCTTCTCCTCGAAGAGATCGGCGGCGGTCTGAGTGTAGCTCTCGATCTCCTCATATTCCACGAACACCGTCACATTCTGGGCGCTCATGGTGAAGCTGGTGCTGTAGACACCATCCTTTTCGCTAAACTTATCGGTGCTGCCGATGGCATATCTGTCCTCGCCGGGATTGATGCCACGGGCGGAGATGGTCTTTACGCGATAGCCCGGCCAGGGGGTGACGCTGACCTTCACCACGGCCTTGCCGTCCTTGATATCGGTGTCCAGCTTGACCTCGCCCTTCTTGCTGGCGTTGTCATCCAGGCGCACGGCCTTTTCGCCGATGGCGATCTTCTTGATGGCCGCGTCGATCTTCTGCTGGGCGGTCTCGCTCTTGATCTTGCCCTTGATCCAGTTCCAGGCCTTGAGCAGAGTTTTAAGGACGGACGCCGTGGTATCCTCGGCGTTATCGTCCTCCTTGTCGCAGTTGGCGGCAGTGGCTGTGGTGTTCACGTTTTCATTGGCGACGGAATCCACCTTCACGCTGCCCTTGTCGGCGGTGACCTGACCAGTCTGGCCCACCTCGGCCTTCACATCCTGGAGGGCCACGGTCACGCCCACATAGCCGCCGGAAATGCTGTCCCCGGAGGAGCCGCGCCCGGCGGAGGTGTCTGCGTCGATGTCGCCCTTGGCGCGGATGACCGCGTCGCCCTTATAGGCATGTACGGTGCCGTTGACGGTGGTCCGCACATCGTTGATCAACACGGACACGGCCACTGCGGCGGGCGTATTGCTATAGCCGGAGACCGCTTTGTTGGAAACCTTGATCTTACCCTCGGAACGGATGGAGACATCCCTCGCAGCCTCAATGACCGCGCCCTTCTGCACCTCTACCTTTGTATCGGCGTCGATGACGGTAACGCCGAGGGGGAAGCTGCCGATGGCCTTGCCGTCGGAGCTGTAGCCGGTGGTGGCACTGACCCGGGCGTCCATGCTGATGCTGCCCCGATCGCTGTCGACCTTCTCTTTGCTGAAATCGTAACCAGCGTAGACCTTGCCGGCCACATTCACGCTGGCCTTGCCGACCTTGACATTGACAACGTTCATATTGGACAGCAGGGTGATCATGCCGCCGCTCTGCTCCACATGGGCCAGGGCGATCACATCGCCGGAGGCATACACGATGGCCTTTTCGCCGATGGTGATAGTGGCCTCGTCGGAGACGTTGATCATGTCAAGACCCGCCTGGAGCAGCTCGCTCCCGGCGTTTTCGACGGTGTCCCAGGAGAGCCACTCGCTGGTATTTTCCTTGAAATTGTTAAACCGTTCACTGATGCTGGGGGTGTAAGCGGTGCCGTCGGCGGCCTCAATGTTGATGAGCTCCGCCATCAGGGTGCCGTTGATCTCGACGTCATTGCCCTTGAGGATTAGCTTCATGCCCTTGGCATCCACCGTCGCGCCCTCGTTGATGACGATCTTGTTGCCGTCATCATGGGTATAGGCGGCGTCGAGGAGGATGCCGGACAGCGCCAGCTTCTGGCCGTCCTTGGTGGTCACTACCAGCTTCTTGAGCTTGGAGGTGGGGCCATTGTATATGTAATTGGTAAAGGGATGCTCGGCCACATAGCGGTCGATCACGCCCGTATCGGTGGGATTCAGCTTGACGGTACGCTTGTTTTCCAGCGCGTCGGTCAGATTTTCAATACCCTCGGTCTGAACGGTCAGGGTGTTGTTCGCGCCGGACAGCTTCATTTCAGCCTCGGTGCCGGTGGCGCGTTCCTCTTCCTTGACATCCTTGTTCAGCGTGCCGGTGATGTTCAGGTGGTCGCTGCCAGAGCCGCCCTTGACCTTCACGCGCTTCACGGTGTCTGAGACGCCCAGATCGACCTCGGCGTCGTTCATGCCCTCGCCCAGATCCACATCGACGGTGCCGGTGGGATTCTTGGTGGAGCGGTCGCCGCCGTTGGAAACGGACACGCTGTCATCGTCCGCGCCGGTGGAGACGGTGATCTCTCCGGAGCCGTAGCGGGCATCCACGGAGACCGTGTCGTCGCCCGCGCCGGTATCCACGGATACCTTGCCCAGGGACTCGTCGATCAGGTTCACGGTGTCGTCGCCCTCGCCGGTGCGGATGTCCGCCGCGCCGCCGCCGGTGACGCTGGCCGTCACGGTGTCGTTGCCGAGACCTGTGTCGATGGTCGCCGTCGCGCCCTCGCCCACGGTCACGTCCAGCTTGTCAGTGCCCTTGGTGCCGGAATAATCCAGCTTCGCGTCCTCAACGCTCACAGCGCCCTTGAGGTTCGCGCCGCGGATGGCCAGATTGATGCCCTTGATGGTGATGTTGCCCGCGATCACCGAGGTGCCGTCCGCCTGGAGATTATCGTCGCCGGAGTCCTCGGCCACCAGGTCGACGCCAAAGCTTTCGCCATAGGTCTTGCTGGAATCCTTCTCCAGCTTCAGGTCGCCCTTATAGGTGGTACCCTTGTTCAATATGATGGTGATACGCTCGTTCAGGGTGCTCAGGCTGCCCAGCTTTTCGTTGACCTTCTTTTGCAGGTCAGAGACCTCAGCCGCCTTCGTGCTCTCCTGTGCCATGAGAGGTTCAAGCGCGTCATCTTTTCCGACTCCAGTCGCTTCTATCGTTTCACTTACGACTTCGGTCGGTTCTTCAACGACTACAATTTCTTCAGCAACAGCTTCAGCCTCGGAGGCTTCTTCCCCCGCGGTCTGTTCCGTTTCTGTTGTATCCGCATCTTCCGTCTCAGAAGCCTCGGGAGCTTCCTCGGACGGCGCGTTATTATCTGTTTCTTCCCCGGTCTCGACAGGCGTCTCCGGAGCTGCCTCGTCCAACACCACGGTATCCTCCGTGGTTTCATCGACAGGCGCTTCTTCGTCCGCCGCGGGTATCTCGTCCACAGCTTCCGTGGACGTCTCCGGGACCGCTTCGTCCCACACTATGGCGTTTTCTGTGCCTTCTTCACTGCCCGACTCAGCAGGCGCTTCTTCGCGAGACGCGGAGGTATCGTCCGCAGGCGTCTCCGTGGACACTTCGCCCCACACCACAGCATTTTCCTCGACGTCATCGCTGCCCGACTCAGCAAGCGCTTCTTCGCGAGACGCGGAGGTATCGTCCGCAGGCGTCTCCGTGGAAGCTTTGCCCCACACCACGGTATTTTCCACGACGTCATCGCTGCCCGACTCAGCAGGGGCTTCTTCGTGCGACGCGAGCGTTTCATCCGCAGTCTCAGCGGGCATTTCCGAGGTTATCCCGCCCCACAATACGGTCTGCTCCGTGGTGGTATTATCGGACTCTCCACTCGATTCTTGGTGCTCCGTACCGGAGTCAGAATCCTTTGATTCAAAGCTTTCGGAAACCGACGATTCATGGGAGACAGATTCCTCACCTTTATGGCTCTCCGATTCAGAAGAATCATGGCTGCCCGAATCAGATGATTCGTGGCTGCCTGAATCCGAAGATTCATGGCTTTCCGATGAAGATGATTCATGGCTGCCCGAATCAGGCGACTCGTAATTGCCGCCGTCATCACCGACAGCCTCTTCTGCATAGGCAGCGAACCAGTCTGCCGCATAGCCGCCCACCGAAGTGAACAGCATGCACAAGGTCAGCAGCACCGACAACGCACGCTTCCTGATGCTCACAGAACTCTTTTTCATTTTTACACCTCACGCGAACAGTCCTTTAGAAAACAAGTACATCATTCGATAAAACCGTGGATAAAGCTATAAAAATGGACCAAATATGCGTATAGTCTCCTGCTTTCGAGCCGCTGTTTTAAAGGAACCCTCAATTCTTTTTACATGTCTCGGAGTATTCATTTTTTCCCCCTTCTGAACACATTACCTGCATAATATACTTGATAACTATTATATCAAATTTCAGTCTTAATGTCCACCTGTTTATGTATATTTTTTACAAATACCTCTGGGTTACAACTCAGAATCCCAGATAAACAGGGATTTATCAAGGACGTTAAGCAGTAACCGGGACAGTTCTGTATGGTTTTCCAAAACATACGGGGTCTGTCTCACACGTACATTTGTGAGACAAACCCCGTTTACTGAAACAGCGCTTTATTTGAGCGCAATAAAGGACTGACCCGCCATGTGCAGGACGCTGCCTTCGACCCGAGCTTCACCAAGCGTGAATACGGGCTTCATCCCGGCCACGGGGACCTGGACGCTCAGCGTGTCTCCGGAGGGATTCACCGCCAGGATCATGCTGCCCCGGCGATAGACAAAGGGGTCCCCCTTGCGATTGCAGAGGGGCTCAAAGGCGCCGTCGGCCTGCAAATCCGGTTCGGCGTGGCGCAGTCTCAGAATAGCCCGGACGGTGTTCAGCAGCGAATGGGGGTCAGCTTCCTGGGCGGCGACGGTCGGGGCGTCGTCGGCCGGGTCCACCGGCAGGTACAGCGTGTCGGCGCAGCCCTGGGAGAAGCCCAGGTTCCTCGTGTTGTCCCACTGCATGGGTGAGCGGGAACCGGTGCGGAAGTAGCCGCCCTCCTTGGTGGGCAGGTTCAGATAGCGCATGCCGATTTCATCGCCGTAATACAGGAAGGGCACGCCGGGCATGGTGAATATGAAGGCATAGGCAAGCTTGAGCTCCTCGGGCGTCAGCGTGAAGCGGGGGCGCGGGGTGTCGTGGTTGCAGGTCAGCATGGAGATATAGCCGATGTCCTTCGTATCCTGATACCAGGGCAGATATTCCCGGAGGAAGCGGTTGATGTCGCGATCCTTCGCGTCCCTGTGGAAATAGCTGTTGTCGCTGTCGGCGTTGCGCCCGATGATCCTGTCGTAGTCGCGCAGCAGCGAGGCGTAGCCGCCGCCGTTGTGGTTCAGATAGAAGTCCATGTCGTAGCCGGCGCGGAGGGCCAGCGGCGGGTCGCTCCATTCGGACACCATGACCGCGTCGGGATATTCCGCGTCCAGCATCTCGCGGACGTTCCGCCAGATGGCGCTGGTGCCGGACTTCTTCTCGTCGTCATACTTGACCAGCGAGGAGGCCATGTCCACCCGGAAGCCGTCGCAGCCGTGATCCAGCCAGAAGCGCATGACGTCCTTGAGTGCCTCCCGGGTGGCGATGGCGTCGGGATGGTCCATGGGGAGCTGCCAGGGCTCCTCCGGCTTCAGGAAGCCGTAGTTCAGCGCAGGCTGGCACTTAAAGAAGTTGATGATGTAGGTCGCGGGCCGCTCCGCCTCGCCGGCGATGTAGGGCAGCCTGTTGCAGCCGGCAAACCAGCCGTCCGTCCAGATATAGCGGTTGGAGAATTCGTTGGGCTGGTCCGCGCTCTGGCTCTTTCGGAACCACTCGTGCTCTTCGCTGGTGTGTCCGGGCACCAGGTCCAGCAGCACATGGATACCCTTTTTGTGAGCCTCGTCAAACAGCCGATACAGGTCGTTGTTGGTGCCATAGCGCGGGGCGACCTTCTTGTAATCGCACACGTCGTATCCTGCGTCCCTAAAGGGCGAATCATAGCATGGATTGATCCACAGGGCGTTGCAGCCCAGGGATTTGATATAGTCCAGCTTTTCGATGATGCCGTTGAAATCGCCGATGCCGTCGGCGTTGGTGTCGTAAAATGACTGGGGATAGATCTCATAAAACACCGCGTCCTTTAACCACTTATTTGACATACACTCAAACCTCCAGACTGTCATAATTATTGTAAATATAATATAAATAACAAGGTTTGTCAATATCATTCCGATTGCTTTTCGGGCTTCAACGCCTCCAGCCGCAGGGCGGTATAGAGCATGGATGCTTCCCGAAAGCGGCGGGGATCGAGGCCGCAGCGGTCGCGGACCCGTTTCAAACGATATTGCAGTGTGTTGACGTGGAGAAAACAGCGTTCCGCCGTCTCCTTGAGGGACATCTCCGTGGCGAAATAAGTATTGAGAAGCGCCCTGTCCGCCGCGTCCAGTCCTCCGAGGCACTTCTGCATATAGGCGCTGGCAGCGGCTTCCGACACGCTGCCCAGCAGCAGCTCCAGGCGTATGGATTCGTAGGACGCGAGATTCTCCCCGTCCACGAGGCTCAATATCGCCAGCCGTGCCGCCTGGAAGGACAGGTCCTGCCGCGACAGCCGCCGCGCGGAGCCGATGCCAATGCGGATATCTCCAGGGAAACCCGATGCCAGCTCGCGCATCGCCTGCTCCCACCGCGGACCCTCCGCATTCCTTACGATCAGGATATACTCGTTGGGAAAGCGATAGGCATAGAGGCATTTCCCCGTACTCGTCACCGCCGATTGTACGGCCCCCTCTATGGTGGACAGTGGACTCTCATGATCGTCCCGCAATCGAATTACAATGGTGCGCCATTGTTCGCCCGTGTCTGCAAGACTGTTGCGCTCCAGCACCGCTGAGATGAAGTCTGGCTGCACCGCCTCACGATTGACCAGTGCCCGCACCAGATAGCCCGTCTGGGTGCGGGTGTCGTAGTTCCGGGCGTCTATCTCATGCTCCCTCAACAGCAGCAGCGTCAGCCGCTGGGCCAAGTCGGCGTATTTGCGCACCTCCTCCGGCACGCCGGTAATGCCGATGACCGCCACGGTATCCCCGTGAAAGCGTATGGGCATATTGATGCCGTGGCGAACGCCCCGGTCGGGGTCGTCCGCTTCGATGGTCACGATCTTCCCCAGCCGCGCCGCCTCGTGGCCGCCGTCGTGGTAGCCGCCCACGCGGACGGGGTCCGTGCTGGCAAAGATGTGCCCCTGTACATCTATGAAGTTGATGTCATGGCTGCAAATCGTCTTTAGGGTATCGACGATCTGCTGGGCAAGCTGCATTTGAATCCGCGCGGGCATGGGCTTCACCTCATTGTTTTATATACTAAATTTACCTCTATACATGCATAACTATTTGTCATATATAATATATCATATTCTCACTCAAAATGCTATAATAA
The DNA here is from genome assembly GCA_902785105.1 of uncultured Eubacteriales bacterium. Taxonomy (GTDB): domain Bacteria; phylum Bacillota; class Clostridia; order Christensenellales; family Aristaeellaceae; genus UBA2862. The sequence goes on from CACZXF010000004.1 coordinate 33,150, forward strand.
TTTCAGCAAAATTAATGGGGAGGGCAAAACCATGAAGTTTCTTTTTGCGTCGGATTCCTTTAAGGGCACGCTGACCAGCGAACAGACGGTTGAACTGCTGGCGAAGGCGGCAAAGGCGGTCTTTGGCGACATCGAGTACAGCGGCGTACCGGTGGCGGACGGTGGCGAGGGCACCACGGACGCGGTGGTGGCCGCAGAGAACGGCCAGTGGATCGAAACAGAGGTCTGCGGCCCGCTGATGGAGAAGGTCACAGCCCGCTACGGCAAGCTGGACGAGCGCCGGGCGGTCATCGAGATGGCGGCAGCCTCGGGCCTGCCCATGGTGCCGATGGAGAAGCGCAACCCGCTTTACACCACCAGCTACGGCACCGGCGAGCTGATCCGCCACGCGCTGGATCAGGGGTTTACGGACATCTCCATCGCCATCGGCGGCAGCGCCACCAATGACGGCGGCATGGGCTGCGCACGGGCGCTGGGCGTGCGGTTCCTGGACGCCGAGGGTCACGAGCTGGAGGGCCGGGGCGAGGATTTGGAGAAGGTCTCCGCCATCGATGTATCCACGCTGGACCATCGGGTCGCCACCACGAAGATTACAGTGATGTGCGACGTGACCAACCCCCTCTGCGGCGAGAACGGCGCGACCTACACCTTCGGGGCCCAGAAGGGCGCGACCCCGGAGATTCAGGCACGGCTGGAAGCGGGCATGGTGAACTACCGCGACGTGATCCGCCGCCAGTTCGGCGTGGACCCCGATGCCATCCAGGGCGCGGGCGCGGCGGGCGGCCTGGGCACGGCGCTGACGGTGTTCCTCGGCGGCGAGATGAAGAGCGGCATCGATACCGTGTTGGACCTGATCGGCTTCGACCAGCGTCTGGAGGGCACCGACCTGGTGGTCACCGGCGAAGGCCGCACCGACTGGCAGAGCTGTTTCGGCAAGGTGATGCAGGGCGTCGGCGAGCGTGCCGCGAAAAAGGGCGTCATCGCCGTGGGCCTCAGCGGTTCCTTGGGCCGGGATGCGGCACAGATCTTCGATCACGGCATCGCCTCCCTCATGACCACCGTGGACGCTCCTATGCCTCTGGAGGAGGCGCTGGGCCGAGCGGAGGAGCTCTACTATCTCGGCGCGTTGCGCATGTTCCGCTTCATCAAGGCGGGCATGGACCTGAAAAAGTGATTGGAGGAAGCAGTTATGTATGATTTCACCACAATAGGCGCTATCGTCGGCCTGGTCATCGCCATCGTACTCATCATCCGCAAGGTCCACCCCGCCTACAGCCTGATCCTCGGCGCCCTCGTCGGCGGCATCATCGGCGGCGGCGGGCTGGTCACCACCGTCAATACCATGGTTTCAGGCGCTCAGAGCATGATGTCCTCGGTGCTGCGCATCATGACCTCCGGCATACTGGCCGGAGCGCTCATAAAGACCGGGTCCGCCCAGAAAATTGCAGAGACCATCGTCGATAAGATGGGCGAACGGCTGGCGCTGGCCGCCATCGCCCTGGCGACGATGATCATCTGCGCCGTGGGCGTGTTCATCGACATCTCCGTCATCACCGTGGCCCCCATCGCCCTCGCCATCGGCAAGCGGGCGAAGCTGAACAAGCAGAGCCTGCTGCTGGCCATGATCGGCGGCGGCAAGGCGGGCAACATCATCTCCCCCAACCCCAACACCATCGCGGCCTCCGAGGCCTTCGGCGTTGACCTGACCTCCCTGATGTTCAAGAACATCGTGCCCGCCATCTTCGCGCTGGCGATGGCAATCGTTCTCGCGACCGTGCTTTCCAAGAAGAAGAACGGCCTCGAGGTTGCCCAGGGCGACATCGAGACCAGCGACGCCACGCTGCCCGGCTTCGTGCCCGCCATTATCGGGCCCCTGGTGGTCATCGTGCTGCTGGCGCTGCGGCCCATCGCTGGCATCTCCATCGACCCGCTGATTGCCTTGCCCGTGGGCGGCCTGGTTTGCATGGCCGTCACCGGCAACATCAAGGGCGTGGTGCCCATCACGGAATTCGGCCTTTCGAAGGTCGTGGGCGTGTCCATACTGCTCATCGGCACCGGCACCATCGCCGGCATCATCAAGGCATCCGCGCTGCAATATGACGTCATCGCGCTGCTGGAGAAGATGAACATGCCTGCCTTCGTGCTGGCTCCCCTGGCCGGCATACTGATGGCCGGGGCTACCGCCTCCACCACCGCCGGCGCGACCATCGCCGCCCAGACCTTCGCCCCCACACTCATCGCCCAGGGCGTGCCCGCGCTGGCCGCCGGCGCGATGGTCCACGCGGGCGCGACCGTCGTCGACTCCCTGCCCCACGGCTCCTTCTTCCACGCCACCGGCGGCAGCGTCAACATGGGCATCGGCGACCGTATGAAGCTCATCCCCTTCGAGGCCTGCGTCGGCCTCACCGCAACGATCATGAGCGTCATCATGTTCCTGATCTTTGGATGAAATAAAACCAGCCCCAGCCATCATTGGCCGGGGCTGATTGATTTTAAAAGTAAATTGGAATTTCTCAATCAGTTGGAAGTGGAGAATTGGGATTGGTGGTACAAAACCCTATTTACCGATGCCCCTCCCCCATCAGTTCTGCGGCTTTATGAGGCTTGCGATGAGGCCGGCGAATCCGGAGATGGGCATGGTCTGGAGCAGCACGCGGCCAGGGCCGGTGACGACGGTGTTGAAGAGGCCCTCGCCGCCGAACAGCGCGTTCTTGACGCCCTTGATCTGCTCGACCTCCATCTTCACGGTGGCGTCCATCATCGCCAGATAGCCGGTGTCGATGACCAGCTTCTGACCGGCGGCCAGGTTGTACTCCACCGTCGCGCCGTCGATCTCCAGGAAGGCCATGCCGCTGCCGGAGATCTTCTGCATGATGAAGCCCTCGCCGCCGAACAGGCCGGTGCCCAGCTTCTTCTGGAAGTGGACGCTGATGTCGATGCCCTCGGTGGCTGCCAGGAATGCGCTCTTCTGGATGATGACCGGGCTTGACGGGGTGATCTCCACGGCCTTGATGGCCCCGGGGAACTTGGAGGCGAAGGCGATCATGCCGTTGCCGCCCTTGGATACATAACGGTTCTGGAACATGTTCTCGCCGGAGAACATGCGGCCGAACATCTTACCCAGGCCGCCGCCGGAGGTCTGCATCTCCATATTGGGGGTCATCCAGCTCATCGCGCCCGCTTCGCAGATCATGGTCTCCCCCGCGTCCAGCTGGCACACCACGACGGGCATGGGCTCGCCCTTGATTTGATACTTCATAAAAAAACAATCTCCTTTTCTGAAATTACAGCGAAGCAGGGAACGGTCATATCATGTGCTCCCTGCTATTGTTGTCTTTAATTATTCTCGCTCAGTATTTCCTTGGCGCGGTTGTAGTATTCGCGGCCCGTATCGCTGCCATAGGCTTTGCGGAGGGTGTTGTAGGCCATGAACATGGTGCTGCTCTCCGCAAGGATTCTGGCGATGTTTTCCGCGATCTCGGCTTCCATGCCGTCCCGGACCAGCCGGTCGATGAAGGCGGTCACCGTGGGATCGGTCGCGGGCTCCTGTGCTGGCTCCGCGATCTCTTCGACCTCGGGAACGCTCTTCGGTTCGGTGTCCGCTGACTCTACCTCTTCAACAACAAGCTCGGGCTGTGTTTCAGGCTCCGCAGCTTCCTCCTGAACCGTCTCCTCGACGACAGGCGCTTCCTCCTCAGCAGGTTCCTCTTCAACCACTTCGACAACCGGCTCTTCCACAGCGCCCGGTTCCTCGACGACAGGTGCCTCTTCCGTGGCGACAGTCTCTTCAACCACAACGGGCTCTTCCCTGGCAACAGTCTCTTCAACCACGGCGGGTCCTTCCGCGGCAGGCGCGGCTACGGCGGTCGCGGGGCCCTTCACGGTGACCCACACCTTGCCGTCGGAGCTATCCTCAAAGTTGAAGATGTCCGCGAAGGTGCTCGTCAGGTAGTTGAGGGGCTTCTTATTCGCGCCCTGACGGTCCACGCGGTATTCCGGCAGGCGGTTCAGCGCGGAGAACAGCGTGGATGCCTGCACCCTGCCGCCGCCGGAGGCCAGGCGCTTCAATATCACCTGCTGTATGGCGGCCACGCGGTCCTTGTGGGTGGACGGGGCGGGCTTCACCGGCTGGGCGGGCGGATTGGGGGCCTGCTGGGGCTGCTGGGCCTTCGGCTGAGGCTGCTGCTTTGGCTGTTGCTGCTGGAGCTGGGGCTTGGGCTGCTGCTGTGGCTTCTGCTGCTGGGGCTTCGACGGCTGGGGCTGGCTCTTGGGCGCCGACGCGGGATGCTCCAGGACCATGAAGTCCGTGCAGGCGGTGCGCCAGAGCGGATTGGACTTCTCGGTGCCCATGCCCACCACGCGGATGCCCGCGGTGCGCAGGCGGACGGACAGCCCGGAGAAGTCACTGTCGCTGGATGCGATGACCACGGTATTCACGTCGTGGGTCAGAAGCAGTTCCATCGCCCCGATGACCAGCGCGATGTCCGAGGTGTTCTTGCCCTTGGATGCCTTGATGGTCAGGTTGGGATGAATGGCGTAGCGCAGCACCGGCTCGACCCAGGTGGTCAGCGCGGCCGCCACGCCGTAGATCTCTTTGGCGACGATCTCGCCCAAGGATTCGGCATTTGAGAAGATCAGGTCCGCAAAGCTGGGAAGTACATTTTCCGCGTCGATCAGAATTGCGATTTTACCCGGATTGGGTTCCGTCATGCTTGGCATCAACTCCCTTATAATATTATATATATCTGATCGATAAACAGGGATTTGTCGGGGAGACGAACCTCTCAGTCACGCTTCGCGTGACAGCTCTCCTTAAAAGGGGAGCCAAGAAGAACGGTCCCCCTTGGCTCCCCTTCCAGGGGAGCTGGCGCAAAGCGCCTGAGAGGTCGTAACCCCGACAAATTCCAATTTATTGTTCAGCTCGCCTTACCTTGCAGGCATGGTGAAAGCCGGGGTGGTGACGCTGACGGTCTCCAGGACCTGATAGCGGTCCATCTGGAGGTGCTTCTTCATGGCAAGGGCCTCCTCGATGGGGGTTTCCACGATGTCGCCGCCGCGTGTTCCGATGATGCAGTTAGTCCGGCCCTCAGCCATCGCCTTGACGGCGAAGTAGCCCATGCGGGTCGCGGTCTCGCGGTCGCGGGCATTGGGGGAGCCGCCGCGCTGGATGTGACCCAGGACGGTGACGCGGGGCGAAATGCCGATGCGCTCCTGGATCTGCTTGCCGATCTCCACGGCGCTGCCCACGCCCTCGGCCACCACGATCATGAAGTGGGTAGAGCCGGCGAGGCGGGCGTTGCGGATGCGCTCGATGACGTCGCGCTCAAGGTCCAGCTCGCGCTCCGGCACCAGCACGGCCGTTGCGCCCACGGCGATGCCCACATACAGCGCCAGGAAGCCGGCGTTGCGGCCCATGACCTCCACCACGGAGCAGCGCTCGTGGGACTGCATGGTGTCGCGCAGGCGGTCGATGCACTCGATGGCGGTGTTGCAGGCGGTGTCAAAGCCGATGGTGTAATTGGTACAGCCGATGTCGTTGTCGATGGTCGCCGGGACGCCCACGGTGGGAATGCCCAGCCGGGACAGCTCCAGCGCGCCGCGGAAGGTGCCGTCGCCGCCGATGGCCACGATGCCGTCAAGGCCCAGCATCTTACAGGTGGACACGGCCTTCAGCCGGCCCTTCTCCGTCATGAAATCCTCGCTGCGGGCGGTGTAGAGGATCGTGCCGCCGCGGGACAGTATGTGGCCCACGCTGGCGGCGTCCAGCGGCACAAAGTCACTGGTGATCAGGCCCTGCCAGCCCCTGCGAATGCCGATGCATTGCATGCCGTTGGCGATGGCCGTGCGCACCACGGCGCGAACCGCCGCATTCATGCCCGGAGAGTCGCCGCCGCTCGTCAAAACGCCTATCCGCTTCATCTTCTTCTCCATCCGTGTTCGCTCCTTTCAAAACTCATGTGAATCATTGTCTCAATGCTTTACTCTTTTAATGTCTATACCTTAATTATAACATATGAAACGGGCATAGGCAATAAAAAAAGCAACTCTGGACATAAAAAAGGACGGCCGGTTATTTCAACCAGCCGTCCAAAAACTCACAGATTCTTTACAAACAGGCAGCGTATGGCATTCAGCACAGCGAGGATCATCACGCCCACGTCGGCGATGATGGCGATCCACATGTTCGCCAGGCCCAGCGCGCCGAGAACCAGGCAGATGGCCTTGATGATCAGCGCGAAGGCAATGTTCTGCTTCACGATGCCCAGACACTTCCGGGAAATCTTGATGGCCTTGGCGATCTTCAGGGGATCGTCGTCCATCAGCACGATGTCCGCCGCCTCGATGGCCGCGTCAGAACCCAGCGCGCCCATGGCGATGCCGATGTCGGCGCGGGAGAGCACGGGCGCATCGTTGATGCCGTCGCCCACGAAGGCCAGCCGCTTCTTGCCGGTGCATTCCTTTAGCAGCTCCTCTACGCAGGCCACCTTGTCCTGGGGCAGCAGCTCGGCGCGGTAGTCGGTGAGGCCCACGTCCGCGGCCACCTGCTTCGCCACAGCCTCGGCGTCGCCGGTGAGCATGACGGTCTTTTCGATGCCCGCCTTTTTCAGTTCTGCCATGGCCTCCTTGGAGTGCTCCTTCAACTCGTCGGAGATGACGATGTGCCCGGCGTATTCCCCCGCCACGGCCATGTGGATGATGGTGCCCACGTGGTGGCAGTGATGGAAGGGGATGCCCAGCCTGTTCATCAGCTTCTCGTTGCCCACCGCCACGTCAGTGCCGTCCACCTTGGCAGTGATGCCGTGGCCGCTGATCTCCTGGAGGTCGGTCACCCGCTTGGGATCGACTTTTTTGCCATAGGCCTTCTGCAAACTCAGGCTGATGGGATGGGAGGAATGGCACTCAGTCAATGCGGCGTATTCCAGCAGCTTTGCTTCATCAATGGGGCTGTGATGGACCGCCGTCACCTCGAAGTTGCCCTTGGTGATGGTGCCGGTCTTGTCAAAGGCCACGGTGGTGACCTCGGAGAGGGTCTCAAGGTAGTTGGAGCCCTTGATGAGTATGCCCTGATTGCTTGCCCCGCCGATGCCGGCGAAGAAGCTCAGCGGTATGGAGATGACCACCGCGCAGGGGCAGGAGATGACCAGGAAGGTGCAGGCGCGGAGAATCCAGTCCCGCCACATCTCGCCGGTGGATGCGTAGCCCGCCATGCCGACTTTGGTGATCATCATGAAGATCGACGGTATCAGCGCCAGCGCCAGCGCGGCGTAGCACACGAAGGGGGTGTACACCTTGGCGAACTTGGAGATGAAGTTCTCAGATTTGGACTTGCGGGAGGCGGCGTTCTCCACCAGGTCCAGTATCTTGGAGGCGGTGGATTCGTCGAACTCGGTGGTGGTGCGGATCTTCAGCACGCCGGACATGTTGATGGAGCCGGACAGCACGTCGTCGTCCACGGTGACCTCCCGGGGCTTGCTCTCGCCGGTGAGGGCGGCGGTGTTCAGCGCGGAGGAGCCCTCCACCACAACGCCGTCGATGGGCACCTTCTCGCCGGGTTGGACCACGATGATGGAGCCCTCCTCCACCTCGTCGGGGTCCACCCGCTCCAGGGTGCCGTCCTCGGTCTCGATGTTGGCGTAGTCCGGGCGGATGTCCATCAGGTCGGAGATGTTCTTGCGGCTCTTGCCCACGGCGTAGCTCTGGAACAGCTCGCCCACCTGATACAGCAACATGACCGCCACGCCCTCGCCGTACTCGCCCAGGGCGATGGCGCCCACGGTGGCCACGGTCATCAGGAAGCACTCATCGAACATCTTGCCATTCTTGATGCCCAGGAACGCCTTGCGCAGTATGTCGTGGCCCACCGTCAGGTAGGGGATCAGGAACAGTATGATCAGCGCCCACTGCGGCATGTTCACATGCACGATGTCCTCTGAGATCAGATACAGGGGCACAAAGAATACGGCGGCAATGATGATGCGAATGAGCAGATTCTTCTGTTTCTTGTTCACACCGTCACACCCTTTCTGAATGTAATGAGGGAGTTCGATAAATTGAAGTTTATCGAGGAGACAAATCATCCCATGTAGGGGCGCCGTTTCGGCGCCCGCCTCCTGCGAAACGGCATGTTCTACCGGGCGGGCGGCGCAACGCCGCCCCTACAGGAGAGCGGGCAATTCCCCGACAAATCCCCAATTTACCGTTGTCCAATCGCAAAAAAGGCGGGACGGACCCGCCTCTTATTCGCTTGCTTACAGGAAGATCTCGCAGTCGTCCTCGACCTTCTTGCAGTTGGTGCGGACGTTCTGCATGACGGCGGCGGGATCAGCGCCCTCTTCGAACTCGACCTTCATCTTGAGGGTCATGAAGCTCACGGTACAGTCCTTGACGCCCTCGGTCTTCTTGGCGGCGTCCTCCATCAGGTTCGCGCAGTTCGCGCAGTCCACGTCGATCTTGTAGGTCTTCTTCATCGTATTGTCCTCCCCTTATGTTATTCTGACAGGTGTTCCATGCCCTGGCCGATGATCGTCCTGACGTGATCGTCCGCCAGAAAATAGTAGATCTGCTTGCCCTCCCGGCGGTTGCGCACCAGACGGGCCTGCTTGAGCACCCGGAGCTGATGGGATATCGCCGACTGCGTCATGCCTAATACCTCCGCGATGTCGTAAACGCACAGCTCCGATTCGAACAGCGCGTACAGTATGCGGATGCGCGTGGTGTCGCCGAATACCTTGAAAAGCTCCGCCAGGTCGTAGAGGCTCTCCTCGTCCGGCAGCTCCGATTCCACGCGCTCCAGCAGCTCCCGGTTCTCAGACATTTGGTTCACCTCTATTCATATGAGCAACCTTTCATATGACATTATAGTCCAAAACTTGCACTATGTCAATAGCCTTTTGAAATATTATGCTATTGCTTCCCCCGTCGTGCCTGCACGGCGCGATAGGAGCAGGCTTCAGCCAGGGCGCAGAGCTCGTTGAGGTTGGCATCCGCGTTGTAGATCCTGACGACGCGGGAGAGGTCGTCGAAATTGTAGGCGTTCATGGCGGCGCTGGCGGAGAGGGCGTACTTTTCGTTGTAGTCCTCAGCGCTGTCGGAGACCCATAAGCCCTGGGTGACCTGTATTGCCTTCCCGTCGTCCCGGAAATCTTCGGCGTAGCCGGTGACAGCGTTCAGAATCAGCGCGAAGGCGGGGCCGACCATGGAGTTATACTTGCCCACCACGAATTTGAGCACGCCGTCGGTGACGAGCTGGAGGTTTCGGGTGTTGTAGCTGTCCACGATGCCCAGCGGCGTCTTGCCGATGACCGGCACCATGCCCTCGGGGGGCAGGACGGACAGCACAGCGTCGTAGGTGCCCCCGGCAAAGGCTTCCTTCGCGGTCTCGAGGAAGTTGTCGCGGGTGATGTAGCCGGGGCAGATGGTCACGCTGACGCGGTCGGTTTCCACGGTCACGGGCGTCTCCGTCCGGGCGAGGTCCTCGCGCTTCTGGGAGAAGGTGGCTCCGTAGGCGCTGGACAGGGTGTCCAGTATGCCCAGGGTGCGCTGGTAGTGCATCTCATTGCCCAGCGACGCGCCGCCGCTGAGTATGAAATAGCGATTTCCCGTCTTTTCCCGGAGGAAATACCGGGCCATGTCCGCGCCGGCCTGGAACTCGAAGGGCTGGCCGGGGCCGAACATGCCGAGGAACCAGGGGTTATCCTCCACCGCCTCGAAGTCCTCGGCGGAGACGGTGCCGGAAGCCAGCAGATAGTAGGCCTTGTTCTGCTCGCACAGCGCGATCTCCGCTTTCAAATCGTAGGACAGAAAGGACAGGAAGCCCTCTACCCCGTCCGCGCAGGCGGCCCTGATGAAGTCCTGTTCCTCTTCCTCTGTCCGTATGGAACCGGAATAGACGAACTTCACCATCTCGAAGTTGTCCTCGATGTAGCCCTGGAGGTACTCTCGGAAGCCCTGCACCTCCTGGTCGGCGGTGTTGTAGACGATGACGCCGATCTTGTGGACCTCGGTCGGCTCCTGTTCAACCACAGACTCTTTCTTTGAACAGGCAGCGAGACTCACGCACAGCATCAGCGCAAGGAGGAACGCAAGCGCTCTCTTCATGCGGCTCCCCCCTTCCCGAAGCGGTGACAGGCGACCTCGTGGCCGGGGCCGATCTCGGTCAGCGTGGGCTTCTCATGGCGGCAGATGTCCTCGCAGCACTCGCAACGGTCCTGGAAGGGGCAACCGGTGGGCAGGTCCAGCGGACTGGGCGGCTCGCCCTTGATGGGCTCGATCTTCTTGGAGAAGTCCATCCTGGTGTCAAACACCGCGCTGAGCAGCGCCCTGGAATAGGGATGGCAGCAGACCTGGGAGAGCTGGTCCCCCGGCATGACCTCCACGATGTTGCCCAAATACATCACCGCGATCTGATGGGAGAAGGATTGAATGAAACCTAAGTTGTGGCAGATGAAGCCTATGGTGATGTTCTTCTCCCTTTGCAGGCGGGTAATCAGCTCGATGACCGTCTCCTGTACGGAAACGTCCAGCGCGGAGGTGGCCTCGTCCATCACGATGATCTCCGGCTCCAGGGCCAGCGCCCTTGCGATGGCGACCCTCTGCCGCTGGCCGCCGGACATGTTGTGGGGGTAGCGGTCGATAAAGTCGGCGGGCAGTTCCACCATTTTCAGCAGTTCCGCGGCTTTGTCCCGCTTCTGAGAGGGCCTGATCCTGCCGTAATTGAGCAGCGGTTCGCACACGATGTCCCTGATCTTCATCTTCGGGTTGAAGGATGTGGCGGGGTCTTGGAACACCATCTGGATGTGCTGGCGCATTTCGTGGAGCTCGCGGCCCTTCAAGCGGGTGATGTCCCGGCCCTGATAGATGATCTCGCCCTCCGTGGGACGGTCCAGCCACACTAAAAAGCGCATGAAGGTGCTCTTGCCGCAGCCGGATTCGCCGACGAGGCCCAGCGTCTTGCCCTTATAAAGCTTCAGATTGATGTCGTTGCAGGCCACCAGCTCCCGGCCATTTGAGACGGGGAAACGGCGGGTGACGTGCTTCGCCTCTAAGATGAGGTCCTTTTCGTCAAACATAGCGCTTCCCTCCCAGTGACGGCACGGCCCCGATGAGCTTTCGGGTGTATGCGTTGGTGGAATCATTGAGAATGTAGCCCCGCTCGCCCTGATCCTCGATGTGGCCGTCCTTCATCACGACCACCTTGTTCGCCATGTAGGCGGCGACGCCAATGTCATGGGTGACGACGATGATGGATGTGCCGTATTCGTCCCGAAGCTCCATCATCTGGCGGACGATCTGGGCCTGTGTGGTGACGTCCAGGGCGCTGGTGGGCTCGTCGGCCAGCAGCAGCTTGGGCTGGTAGGTCATGCCCATGGCGATGCCCACGCGCTGGCGCATGCCGCCGGAGAGTTGGAACGGGTAGGAGCGCATGATGCGGTCCGGGTCGGGCAGGCGCATGCGTGAAAGCATGTCCGCGCCCTTCTTCCAGGCGTCCTGTTTGGAGATGTGCTCGTGGGTGCGGATGTACTCCACGAAGCTCTTGCCGATGAGCCGGGTCTGGTTCATCATCGCGCCGGAATCCTGGAAGATCATGGAGATATCGTGGCCGCGGAGGGCTCGCCATTCCTTCTTATTTAATTGGAGCAGGGAACGCCCGTCATAGATGATGTCACCCGAAGAAACCCTGCCGCCGCCGGGCAGCAGGCCCAGCACGGCGCGGATGACGGTGGTCTTGCCGCTGCCGCTCTCCCCCACCACCGAGCAGATCTCGCCCTGCTCCAGATCGATGGAGCAGCCGCTGACGGTGACGTGCTTGCCGTAGGAGACGTCTATGTTTTTGATTTCAAGCAGTGCCACGCGCTTACCTCCCTTCATTGGACCGGGGGTCCAGTATGTCGCGGAGGCCGTCGCCCAGCATGTTGAACACGACGACGGTGACAAATATGGCCAGGCCGGGGTAGATCATCAGCCAGGGGGCGGACTGCATGAAGTTGCGCCCCTCGTTCAGCATAGAGCCCCACTCCGGGTTCGGCGGCTGCGCGCCGAATCCCAGGAAGGACAGCGCGGCCAGCTCCATCATCATGCCGCCGATGTCCGTGGCGGCGGTGATGACCAAGGTGGTGATGGTGTTGGGCAGCATGTACTTCCAGAGCATATAGGGGGTCTTGGAACCGGTGACCATGGCGGCGGCCACGAAGTCCGTGTGGCGGATCTTCATGACCAGCGACCGGGCAAGGCGGGCATACTTCGGCCAGCTCACCACGGCGATGGCGATGATGGCGTTCTGCGTGCTGGCCCCGAGGATGCCCGCCACGGCGATGGCAAGGACCAGGCCGGGGAAGGCGATCATCATGTCCGCCAAGCGCATAATAATCGCGTCTACAATGCCGCCGAAGTAACCGGCCAGGATGCCCAGAAAGGTGCCGATGACGAAGATCACGGCCACCAGTATGAACGTGGAGGACAGGGATATCCGCGCCCCGTAGAGCACGCGGACGAATATGTCGCGGCCCATCTTGTCCGTGCCGAAGGGATGCTCGGCGCTGGGCGGCTTGATGGATTCCTTCAAACTGCCCTTAATGGGGCTGACCCCGCCGCTGAGCTGGGGCGCGAATATCGCCATCAGTATGATGAGCAGCGCCAGCACGGCGAACACGACAAAGACGGGATACTTTCTAATGAAACTTTTCTTTTCCATATCGTTCACCGCCTCAGCCGCATCCGCGGGTCAACATAGTTGTAGGAGATATCCACCAGCAGGTTGATAACCATGTAGATGACCGCCACCCACAGCACGTAGCCCTGTATCAGATAGTAGTCATAGGAGGTGATGGCCTGCACCGCCAGGTTGCCCATGCCGGGATAGGAGAATATGACCTCCACCACGCTGGTGCCGCCCAGCAGGGAGCCCACGGACAGGCCCAGCATGGTGATGAGCGGCAGGAGCGAATTGGGGAAGACGTTGCCCCACAGTATCTTCCATTCCGCCACGCCCCGGGCCCGGGCGCCGATGACGTAATCGGAGTGCAGCTCCTCCAGCACCGCCGTGCGCACCTGCCGGGTATACTTGGCGGACATGGCGACGGCCAGCGTCACGGCGGGCAGTATCATGTCCTTGAAGGTACCGCCGGAGGATACCACGGGCAGCAGGCGAAGCTGCACGCAGAACACCAGGATCAGCAGGAGGCCCACCCAGAAATTGGGGATGGACACGCCGAAGAAGGTGATGGCGCGGACGATGTAGTCGATGGGCTTGTCCTGATACACCGCCGAGAGCACGCCCAGCGGCACGGAGACAAGCAGCATCAGCACCATGCTCATCAGCGCCAGCTTCAGCGTGGGCCACAGCCTCGCCAGCAACAGCGTCACCACAGGCTTGCCCAGTGCGAAGGAGTTGCCGAAGTTCCCGTGGAGGCAGTTGCCGAGCCAGCGGAAATACTGGGTCAGGAAGGGGTCGTTCAGCCCCATCTCCTCCCGCTGCTGGGCCACCTGCTCCTCGTCGGGCATCAGGCCCTGGGCGAGATACATGTTCCGGACCGGGTCGCCCGGCGACAGATAGGTCAGCAAAAACGTGATGACGCTGATGCCGATCAGCACGATCAGCATCTGCGCCAGTCTGGACAATATCTGTTTCTTGCCCAAGCGAAACGCCCCCTAAGTCATGGGTTGATATTATAAATAAACAAAGTAAACGAGGGGCGGGTGGTGAAACGCCGCCCCTGCATTATAGAATTAAGCCGCGGGCACGATCTCGGTGGTCAGCCAGTAGTAATCGGCGGTGTGGATATGAGCATAGCCGACGTTCTTGGAGAAAGCCATGGAGCTGTTGTAGTAGCCATCGACGATGACCACGGCGTCGTCCACCAGCACCTGCTGCATCTGCTGGAGCAGGTCGGCGCGGGCGGCGGGGTCGGCGGTCTCGAGGAACTGCTCGTAGAGGGCGTCATAGGCGTCGCTCTGATAGCCGCAGTAGTTGGAGCCGCTCTTGCCGTACCAGTTGGCCATGTACTCGGTGGGGTCGCCGTTGCCGACGGTGGTCCAGTTGTTGTTGTCCAGGTCGTAGTTGCCGGTGACCAGGTCGTTCCAGCAGTCGTCGGAGGAGCCGTAGGCGGGGGTGATGCCGATGCCAAGCTCCATCAGATAGAGGGTGTGGGCGTCGGAGAAATCGTTGAGCAGGCGGTTCTCATAGGAGGAGTAGCGCAGCATGATGGGCTGGCCGTCCAGCTCGCGGACGCCGTCGCCGTCGCTGTCCACGATGCCCGCCTCGTCCAGCATGGCGGCCGCGGCGTCGGGATCGTAGGCGTAGGGATTGTTCAGCTTATCATAGCCATAGGCCAGAGTGCTGGGCAGCACGGAGAAGCCCGCGGTGTACAGGCCGCCGATGGTGTTGGATTCGCAGATGGTGTCGTTGTCGATGGCCATGACGATGGCCTTGCGCAGGGTGTCGTTGGCCAGGATGCCCTTCATGTTCATCCAGCTGAAGCCGCAGCGGACGCCGGAGGCGATGTCCACGGTGTAGTTGTCGTCGGCCTGGAGGCGCTGGAGGTCGGCGACGTTGGTGATATTCTCCACCAGGTCCACCTGGCCCGCCATCAGCGCGTTGGCCTTCGCGGAGGCGTCGCCCATGAAGATGATCTCCACCTTGTCATAGGGGACTTCGCCGTTCCAGTAGTTGGGATTCTTGACCATGGTGTAGCCCACCAGATCGGCGTGGTCCTGCACCATGTAGGGGCCGGTGCCGATGACCTCGTGGTCGAAATCGGTGGTCTCGGCCACGTCGATGATCGCCATGACGGGGTAGGCCAGGTTGCCGGTCAGGTTGTAGTCCGGCTTGGGCAGGGTGATGGTGATGGTGCTCGCCGCATCGTCCGCTACCACCTCAGCCTCGAAGGGCAGGTAGTTCTGGGGGTTGGAGGAGCCGTTGGGGCCCTGCTCCCGGACGCTGTCCAGGGATTCCTTGACCTTGGAGGCGGTCATGTCGGTGCCGTTGGAGAACTTGACGCCCTCGCGGATCTTGATGGTCCAGACGGTGGAGTCCTCATTGGCCTCCCAGGATTCGGCCAGCCAGGGCTCGATCTCCATGTTGTCGTTGAACTTGAACAGGCTCTCGCTGATGCCGTAGCGCATGCAGTTCCAGGCGCAGTTAGTCTGGGCAGCGGGGTTGACCAGACCGTCGGAATACATCTGGCAGCCAAAGGTCAGCGTCTTTTCCTCCGCGTAAGCGGGGGCGGCCGCCAGCGCCAGAAGCATGGACAGGGTCAGAAACAGTGCCATCATTCTCTTTTTCATGGGGTATTCTCCTTCCGAAAAATGTATTATGTATGGCCTGGTGGGGGCCATATAAACAGAAATCAGGTCTCCGAATCCGCTACGGCATAGGCCACAAGCAGTTCTCCCTTAGGCACAGCCAGGCCGTTGTTCAGATAGAGGACATGACCGTCCATCTCCGCAAAAACATCTTCTATTATTTCTCCGTAAAAGTCCTGTAGCGTGCCGAAGCGCTGGCCTTTTTTGACGGGCTGGTTCTTTTCCACCTCGGTATACCAGAGTCCATCCTTTTCGGTTTCAAGGTAAATGGCTTCCCGGAATACGCGGCGAGGGAGGGCATTATCGTACAGCCCTGTCTCCGGAATAATGCCAAGATGCGCCATAAGCAGCAATATATCCTTGCGATTGGCTTCCACCCACTGTGCCTCGCAGAAATAGCCCTCGCCCCGCTCAATCAGCAGGCCAGGGATGTCCAGTTGTGAGGCGGCGTAGCTGTACTGGCCGCGGGTGGCCTGGGATTCGATGAGAAAGCCGATGTTCATGGCCTTGGCCGCGCTCAGCGCCGCCTCCCGGACCTTCGGATGGGTCGGGAAAAAGACCAGCGGCGTCATGCGCTCACCCCGGCTGCCGCCGTGAAGGTCCAGTATGAAATCCACCTGGGGGAATATTTCTTTCACGAAGAATGCGGCCACGCGCTCCCCCACCGTTCCGTCAGCTTTGCCGGGATACTGGCCGTTGAAATTGAAATGATCCTCGGGAGTGACGCGCGGATACATCGTCCAGAAGCCGGAGGTGTTGACACAGGGTATGGCGATGAGCCGGCCTGACATTTGCTGAGGATCGACTTCCCGCGCCGCCTGAATCGCCGCCGGAGTGCCGTTGTATTCGCCGCTGTGCATACCGGCGGTGACCAGCAGCGTTTTGCCAGGCTTCGCGCCGTTGACGAGTATCACGGGCAGTTCGTAAGCCCCGCCCTCGCGGGTGCCGGGCAGCACCTCGCCATGATTGGAAAGCCCATCCATAGGCACACGAATCGTCGCGTTCAGCCTCTCGCCGGGGTTCAGCGCTTCACCGAATATCCTCCACTGCTCCATGGTCAGCCCTCCTCATAATTAAAAACGGCCCGCCTCCGCGCATGCGGCAGCAGACCGTTTTTCAGCAGCCAAAACAAAATCATCCGTCCTTCAAAGTCCGTGAAGCGAATGTATCAGAAACTCAGGCAAGTCTTCTGGCTCATGGATCATCGCGTCGGCCGTCTTCCCGGTTTTCACCAGTGACATCGTGGCTTCCGCTCCCCAAATACAGCGGCGGCTCCGCGCGGGATTCTCACCCGCTTCCTTTTTCAGCCTCCCCTTGGGGAGGACACCTGTGTCGATTATTCAATTAATTGTAATAATATTATCATAATGGACTTCCAAAGTCAAGGGGACAGTTAAGCAAAACTGACATTAATTATCACTAAATCATCACCATTTTCCGGCAATAAATCCATTCACAGTCCCCGAATATGCACAAAATTTCTAAACGCTATTGAAACCGTGGCGCCACATATGTTATAATCAATGTGACGAACCACTAAATACAATTAGGAGGATTCCGGACATGAACATGACGATACGCAGGGCCATGATCTCCGACGCGGAGCCGATTTACGAGCTGTGCGTGAACGAGCTGGGATACCATTATTCCAAGGATCAGGTTGCCGCCAACATCCGCCGTCTGATCGGCGATCCCACCAACCTGATCCTGGTGGCTGAGAACAGCGGCGAGGTGGTGGGCTTCATCCACGCGCACAACCATGACCCCATCTATGCCCCGCCCATGAAGAACGTGGTGGCGATGGCCGTTCGCGCCGACCACCAGAAGCATGGCCTGGGCCATATGTTTATCGAAGCCGTGGAAAACTGGGCCCTTGAGGAGGGCGCCTGCGCCGTGCGCCTGAACTCCGGCGAGCATATGGACGAAGCGCTGCATTTCTACAAGTCCATCGGTTACGACTACATCAAGACCCAGTACAATTTCCGCAAGATGCTCAAGTGACCGCATGGCCCGGTCAGACGGGCGATCCTGGCTTCATATCCTGCAAATGATCTCTTCGGGAGCTTTTGCTCCCGTTTTTCTTTGGTAACAAAAGGAGGTAGACACCATGAAGAGAATTGTCATCCTGTTGATGGCCCTGATTCTGATGGCGGCGCTGGCGCTGCCCGCGCTGGCGGCGGATGTACGGCGGACGACCAAGAGCGTCAAGGTCTACGAGGACACCAGCAGCAGCTCCGAGGTGCTGGAGAAGATCAGCAAGGGCAAGAAAGTCCTCATCGAGGAGGACTACGGAAGCTGGGTCGGCATACTGGTGGAGAGCCCGGAGGGCGGCCAGATGCTGGGCTACATCCAGTCAAAGTATCTGGAATGCAACCACAACTGGACCGACTGGGTCACCGAAAAGAAGGCCACCTGCACCAAGGCCGGCCTGCGCTCCCGCTACTGCACCATCTGCGGCAAGGAGCAGACCAAGGAGATCGAGAAGCTGGGCCACGATTACGGCAAGTGGACCGTGGTTCGCACGGCCACCTGCGCGAAGGACGGCCTGCGGGAGCGCACCTGCAAGCGCTGCGGCTACGAGGAGGAAAAGACCTACCGCGAGGACCACACCTATGCCGCGTGGGTCGTGACCAAGCAGCCCACCTGCACCGCGGTGGGCACCCGTCAGCGCACCTGCCAGGTCTGCGGCCATGTGGATGTTCAGGACATCGACATGGTGCCCCACGATCTGGAGTACAAGATCATCGTGGAGGCCACGGACCACTCCTCCGGCACCCGTGCGGCGGTCTGCAAGGTGTGCGGTTACACTGAGAACGCCACCAGCTACGACCCCGAGGGCACCATGCGGCGCTATGACCGGGGCGAGAACGTCTATCAGCTCCAGCAGCTCCTGGTGGATCAGGGCTATCTCAACGCCGGCGGCGCGGACGGCATCTTCGGCGGCGGCACTGAGAAGGCGCTGATCAAGTTCCAGACCGACCAGGGACTGACCGCGGACGGCATCGCCTGGCCCCAGACCCAGCGCCGGCTCAGCCATGACTTCGGCTCCTGGGAGACCGTGCGCGAAATGACCCGCACCGAGCCCGGCCAGCGTCGGCGCGTGTGCAAGGACTGCGGCTATGAGCAGGTGGAGACCGTGGAGGCCGGCGACGTCATCGAGCGCGGCGCCCGGGGCGAGAACGTCCGCGCCCTCCAGCAGATACTCAAGCAGCTCGGCTACAACGCCGGCGGCTTCGACGGCATCTACGGCAAGCGGCTGGACAGCGCCTTCACCGACTTCGGCGCGGACCACGGCCTGACCTTCGAGCAGGGCACGATCCGCCCCGCCGATCTGGACGCGCTGATGAACGCCTGGTTCGCCACCGGCATCGGCACGCTATCCGAGGGCGGCGCGGAGAGCCCCGTGAACATGGCGCTGACCATCACCCCTGCTTCCGACGAGACGACGGATTCTGACGTTACCACCTACACCTGGTCTCTGACCAACCTGGGCGACAAGAAGTGCATGTTCAACGCCATCCTGCTGACCTACGGCGACAGCCCGGACTTTACCCATGACAACATGGTCATGGTGATCGACGGCCAGGAGCTGAAGGCCAACGTCGGCAATTCCCTGACCGGCAGCTTTAAGGTCGCCAGTGGCTGGGGCACCGGCAGTCTGAACTTCGCCGCCATGGCGGTGGACGAGACGACCGGCACCAAGTGGCTGAGCAACACGGTGACCTTTGAGGCTGAAGTCAAAAGCGCGGAGAAGACCGTGGAGCCCCTGCCCGTGGAGATCAACGTCGCCGCCCTCCAGAACGGCGAGTATCCCGTGGCCTTCGATCGCGGCGACATCGCAAGGGTGACCTCCGGCATCTACATGAACGCCGTGCACATCTTCACCATGGACACCTACGACGGCTCCGCCATCGAATCGCTGGCCCCGGGCGATACCGTTGTCGTTGACGGTGAGAGCATCACCGTCAACACCGTCGAGAACCGTGACGGCGACGTGCTGGTCAACGGCGGACTGGACGAGGGCTGCGCCTTCACCATCGCCGAGGGCGGTGACACCTACCGCGTATTCGGAGACGACGACCGGGCCACCTTCACCGAGCGCGGCATGACCACGCTGCCGGTGGATACAACAGCCAAATTCGTTGACAGCTCCGACATCACCAAGGCCCCCGTCACTACAGAATATGACGGCCTCTACGATGCCATCATGAATTCCGAAATCGATTCCTTCGATCAGTTCAACACCACCCTGACGGTGAAGGACGGCAAGGTCGTCGAGATCCATCGCATATTTATACCGTAACACCGGCTTAATTACTTTGACAGCGGGCCGCGGATTGAGACATTCCGCGGCCCATTATTTTTAAAGTTGATTGTCTTGAACGCGAGAAATTTAATAGGTATTATATAGACAAAAAGCGTCATGACGCACTTCAAGGATTCAAATCGGAAACCCATTGTAAATCCGGAGGTCAGATATGAGGAAAATCAGGAACCTGGTCTTGGGGGGCATCCAGCAGAAGGTTTTCAATCTGGTGTTGATCGTCATACTGCTGATGATGGCAGCTTACACGGTGGTCATATCCTATCAGGTGGTACACATCGGCAGTTTAGTGACGGAAACCAACGAAAAGCAGAAGGCTTCCATCGCCGCCATCTCCCAGCAGACGATGGACGCAGTGATCTCTCAGAGCATGGGCCGGAGCACCCAACTTGAAGCCAATATCGCCAACGATCTGTTCGAGGACCTGGCGGACACGGTGAAGATGCTCGGGGATTACGCCTCCAACATCGTCAATACCCCCGAAGCCTACGCGCCTCAGCCCTATGCCCTGCCCGACCCGGCCCGCGATGGCGAAATCACCGTCCAACTGCTGACGAAGATGGGCCTGGACATCGACAACCCGGAGCTTACAGAGCGTCTGGGTCGTCTCGCCAATATGTCTGCCATGATGAAGACCCTCTACGCCAACGGCAATGTCAATTCCTGTTACATCGCCCTTCCGGAGGGCGCGATGCTGCTGGCGGACGACCACTCCGCCGGGAAATTCGATTCGAACGGTGCGCTGACGCCCATCGCCATCGACGACCGGGACTGGTACAGGGGCGCATCGGAAACGGGCAAGCTGTACTATACGGACGTGGTGCAGGACGTATTTACCGGCCAGATCGGCATCATGTGCGCCATGCCTGTCTATAAAGGCAATGATCTTGCCGCCGTGGTCGGCGCGGACCTGTTCCTGGACAATATGGTCAACGCGGTGGCCGCCTCCGGCCAAAGCGGGGCCTTTACCTTCATCGTCAACCAGTATGGCCACGTGGTGTTCTCCCCCTTCGAGAATGGCTCCCTGCGTGTACGCCCGCCTGAGGAGGCGGCGGATCTGCGGAAATCCGGGGATGCGTCCCTGGCCTCATTTGTCGAAAGCGCGCTGGCCGGCGTCACCGACGTGACCGAGGTCACCACAGACGGTCAGACTTACTACATGACCGGCACGCCCATCGAATCCGTGGGCTGGACCATCGTCTCCGCCGTGAGTATCGAGTCGGCCCAACAGCCCACCGTCATGCTGGAGCAGCAGTACGACGGCATACTCAGCGAGGCGCTGACCGCCTTCAGGAACAGCCTCAATCACGCCAAGTCCACGGTGATCGTGCTGCTCATCGTCATACTGGTGCTGGGCATCACGGGGGCACTGATACTCTCCAAGCGCATCGTCGCGCCACTGGGCGCCATGACCGAGCGGGTCATATCACTGGGCGGGCAGGATTTGCAGTTCTTCATGGAGGACACCTACAGAACCGGCGATGAGATCGAGGCGCTGGCCGAAGCCTTCGCCAATCTTTCCGCACGGACGCTGCAATATGTGGACCAGGTGCAGAAGGTCACCGCCGAGAAGGAGCGCATCGGCGCAGAGCTGAACATGGCCACGGCCATACAGGCCAGCCAGCTTCCCCGGCTTTTCCCGGCCTTCCCGAACCGGCCTGAATTTGACATCTACGCCAGCATGACCCCGGCCAAGGAGGTCGGCGGCGACTTCTACGACTTTTTCCTGGTGGACGACGACCACATCGCCCTGGTGATGGCCGACGTCTCCGGCAAGGGCGTACCCGCGGCGCTGTTCATGATGGTCTCCCGGGTGCTCATCAAATCTCACTTGCAAAACGGCGAAAGCCCCGCTCAGACCCTTGAGAGCGTGAACGACCAGCTCTGCGAGAGCAACGAGACCGAACTTTTCGTCACCGTGTGGCTGGCGGTACTGGAGATCTCCACGGGCAGGGGCATCGCCGCCAACGCCGGCCATGAGCATCCCGCACTGCGCCGCGCAGGTGGAGAATACGCGCTCCAGGTCTACCGCCACTCCCCCGCCGTCGCCACCATGGAGGGCATCCCCTTCCGGGAGCACACCTTCCAGCTCTATCCCGGCGACAGCCTGTTCGTGTACACCGATGGCGTGGCCGAAGCTACCAACGCCGAAGACGAGCTCTTCGGCACGGACCGCATGCTGGACGCCCTGAACTGCGATCCCGACGTTACCCCTGAAACCGTCCTCAAGAACGTGATGGACGGTATCAATGAATTTGTCGCCGACGCGGAGCAGTTCGATGATATCACGATGCTTTGCCTGAAATATATCGGAAAGTAATACTTTCTCCCATTGGACTGACAGGGGATGTCTCAAAAAAGCCTCTGTCAGTCCATTGCCTTAAACGTAAAATATTAGTTTATTTCCCCAAAGGCATAGACAAACAGGTGAAAAGGTGGTATAATTTATAACTGTCGGCGGGATTGTTCCCCCCAGACGTCTCAGGCTGCGCCAGTAGCTCAGTTGGATAGAGCAACGGCCTTCTAAGCCGTGGGTCAGGGGTTCGAGTCCCTTCTGGTGCGCCAGTTATGGTGGGTATAGCTCAGTTGGTTAGAGTGCCAGGTTGTGGCCCTGGAGGTCGTGGGTTCGAGCCCCACTACTCACCCCACTTTCTTTAAACGAATTGGTGCGGCGCTCTAATGGGGCGTAGCCAAGCGGTAAGGCACGGGACTTTGACTCCCGCATTCGCAGGTTCGACCCCTGCCGCCCCAGCCAATCCGCTCCATTAGCTCAGTCGGTAGAGCACCTGACTTTTAATCAGGGTGTCCGGGGTTCGAATCCCCGATGGGGCACCACTTAAATTTAGGGCATTTCCTACAAGGAAGTGCCCTAACACTTTGTCAGATGTCTACAAAAATCTTCGTCCCTTTTGTTATCCGGAGATTAACCAGCACAAGCGGAATTTTTGGCATTTTCCCAAAACGCACAAGATG
>CACZXF010000005.1:0-1102 GCA_902785105.1 uncultured Eubacteriales bacterium
CCACTCCCACAGCATCGAACTAACACGCTCCATTTTTTAAGCGTTCAGAACGACTTCAAGAAACTCCTCAGGCTTCTGACACAGCACAAACCGTTTCTTTTTCATGGAGAGCCAGGCCTTCAGAATCTCGACCATTTTCAAAATACTGATACAAAACTTGCGAACGATGTTCAGGTTCTGAGCGGACAGCTATGCTGAAAAGGGCAATATCTTTCTGCAAGCTGCTGATAAAGTATCTGTGTTCTACAGATTGCGTGCCATCCCATCTGGTGATGGTTTTCCGCGCCATTCCGATGCTCTTCGGACCCTTCCAGTTCTTCCGCTGCTCCAGCCACTTTATTTCATCAGTCTGGTAGTATTCGCGCTTCTCGGTCTGACCGTGCGCCTTCTCCACGGTCTGAATGTAACCGCCCGCCTCTTTGATTTGCTGACAAAGCGCCTCATCGGCGAAGTATGCGCGGGCCGTCCTTCATCAGACTTGACTGATTTCCCTTCAAAGCCAGGACATAATCCGCCCGCTTTGCCCTGATCTTCGCTGCGATGGCGGTCTGGGTTCCCATAGCGTCTATCGTTATGATCTGCCCCTTGATGTTGATGCGATCCAACAGTGAGGGTATGGCTGTGATCTCGTTGCTCTTTTCCTCTGTCGCCACCTGGCCAAGGCAAAAATCGTCCTCATTACACCATGCGGATACGATGTGTGAAGCCTTCTTTCTGTTGTTGGTATTGCCGCACATGGTTTTCCCGTCGATGGCAATGATTTTTCGCAGTTTCTCTCCCTCTTCCCGATTCAGAAGCTCCTGCCATTTCGCTTGAACCTGCTGCATGACCTCCGGGGCGATCATGGCCATCACGCGCTGTATGGTGTCGTGGGAGGGTATGGCATTTTTGCGAACAGTTCGATCTCCACCCAGTCGTCCGCATTAGACAGCGTTGCAAATGGCACAATCTTGCGAACAGTTCGATCTCCACCCAGTCGTCCGCATTAGACAGCGTTGCAAATGGCACAATCACCAGAATATCCTTCAGACTGTGCCGCACCTTGCCCTGCTGCCGTGCATCCTCTATGTTGTCCAACCAATCCAATAGTTCCAGCATCACA